>JAWVEV010000071.1:0-24090 GCA_033856535.1 Miltoncostaeaceae bacterium
CGGTCAGCGTAGCCCCCGCCGCACCGCCTCGGGTCCCAGCCGGGGCCGGGGGGAGGGCCGCGCGGCGAGACGGTCGCTAGGCTGCGACAGACCGGTCGGTCGGTCAGTCAGTCGGTCAGCGCGGCGCCTCACGAGGGCGCCGCACGGTCTTCGTCACCTGAACGCCCCGGGGGTACGAAACGATGCATGAGAAGAAAGACGCCCGCTCCAGCGCCTGCGAGGCCGCCGCGTCCGAATCCGGCCACGGCCCCGCGCCTGCCGACCTGCGGCAGCTGTGCGCTTCCCTCGCCGAGATCGGCGCCAAGCTGGACCGGCTCGAGGACGCGGTCCACGACCTGAGCCAGGTGCTCGCGCGGTCCGTCGGCCCGCCCTGGGACATCACGGGAAACTGAGACCGGGCTCGCCGTGCCACCCGGCGAGGGGGGCGTGCGGCCGGGTACTCGTTGTCGATGAGGACGAGGACATCCGCGAGCTGCTCGCGTGGCGGCTCGGCAGAGCGGGCTTCGTCGTCGCCTGCGAGCCGGACGGCGTCCGAGCCCTCGCGAGAGCCCTTCTCCTCCGGCCCGAGGTCGCGGTGATCGACGGGTCGGAGCCGCTGTTCGGCGGGCTCGAGCTGTGCCGCCGGCTCCGCGCGAACCCCGCGACCGCGCGGACGAGGCTCCTGCTCGTGGCCGCCCCCGACCACGGCGTCCACGAGGCGCGCTCGTCAGGGGCGGACATGGTCGTGTCGAAGCCGTTCAGCTGCTCGGCCATTGTCGCCCGCGTCCGAGGCCTGGCGGAGACGTGGTCCGACGAGTCGTAAGACCGGTCGGTGCCGCCCTTTGAGTCGCCTATGCTCGGGAGGCCCGACGCGAGGAGCCCGGTGCGTCGAATCACATCCGCCTGCGCGGCGGTCGCGCTGCTCGGCACCGCCCCGCCGGCCGTCGCGGCCCTGCCCCCCGCCGACCTCCACCTCCAGGCGAACGTGGAGCGCAACGCCGACGGCCAGGCCGTCGTCACGGTCGAGATGGCCACGAACGCCGACGGCCGCGAGGACAAGGTCACGGTCCGCGCACATCCCGGCGAGGTCACCTGCCGGCGGCGCAACCCGCTCGTCCTTCCGGCCAAGACCACGATCGACCTGCTCTTCGGCGTGCGGGTCGCGCCGAGCGTCAAATGGGACTCGGCGGTCAGCTTCTTCGCCCCGCGCGTCTCCCGGATCACGGTCTGCGGCTACGTCGTCAGCGAGGCCGGCACGCGGTTCGGGCTGCCCTACGTCCGCCGCGTCAAGCGCCTGGACGTGATGCTGCCCCAGCAGAATCCGGCGCCGCCGGGCCATCGCCGGACCTGCTCGGCCGCGGCGTCCCGCGGGCTGGTCCGGCTCGACGCCCGCCGGCGCGGCGAGGGCGTCTGCCGGGTGGCGCGGCGCGTCGCCGACGCCTACCTGGCGGACATGCGCTCGGGCGAGAACCCGCGCGACAACTTCGGCTTCGGCTGGCGCGTGCCCGGCGGCAAGATCATCCACATCTCGGCGCCGCGGCTGCGCGTCTCGCGGCTGGTGGTGCCGGGCCGCGCGGGGGCGCTCCGGTGCCGCGAGGCCCCGGTCGGAACCGGCGAGCTCGCCGCGCTCGAGGTGGAGTGCGAGATCGCGGCCTTCCGCCTGGTCCGGACCTGAGCCCGGCCGGGCGACTCCCTAGGCCAGGACGTCCACGTGCGGGAGCCCGTCGTCCTCGGGCTCCTCGTCGCGCCGCCGCCGGCGCTGCCCCTGACGATCCCGGGTGGCCTCGCGCTCGGCCTCGGTGCGCTCCCGCTTCACCTGGCGCGGACCGGTGACGGGGTCCACCCGCGGACGCTCCCGCACCGGCTCGATCGGCCAGGTCACCCGACGCCCTCAGCGGCCTCGCGCCGTCGCTCGGCGGCCCGGCGCGCGGCGTTGGTCGCCTCGGCGCGCAGCAGCTGGCTCCAGACCATCTGGGCGGCGACCCACACCACCACGTAGCCCACCACGCCCCCGATCAGGGCGCGCAGAAGGCCGTTGACCACGGTCCCGCCGGCCATCGTCCCGGCGAGCATCACCAGGGCGAACCCGGCGATCCCGCCCCAGGCCTTGGCCCGGCGGATCCCCGGCCCGGCGCGCGGGTGGTCGCGGAGGGAGATCAGCTTGGGCGTGCTCTCCATCAGTTGCTCCTCGGCAGGACGGCCAGCTCGTGGCGGTGGGAGGCGAAGACGAGGCGGATCAGACGCTCGCGGTCGCCCGGATCAATCTCGTCGAAGCGCATGGCGTAGGTGTTGCCGTCGGCGCGGCGCACCACCTTGCCGGTCGCCGGCAGGGGCGGCGCGTCGGGCGGCCGCAGCACGACGGCCATCGGGTCGCCGGGGCGCAGCCGCGCGCCCTCGTAGGTGAAGCGCATGCCGGCGCCGGAGAGGTCGAGCGTGCAGCCGCGGGCGGCGGTGCCGGCGCCGCGCCGGCCCTCGATCTCGACGACCATCAGCGCGCGCACGTGCGAGCGGCGCTGGATGACCTCGACCCCGCCGACCGTGACGGCATGGGTCGGGATGCCGACGCCGACCTCCTCGCCCACCACGCCGGTCGCGCGGGCCAGGCCGCGCCCGGTGGCCCACTCGATCGTGAGGGTCTGGCCCGGCGTCAACCGGCGCAGCACCGTGCCGTCGAACGGGCGCGCGATGAGCACCTCGCGCCGGCCGTGGTGCTCCTCGACCCGCGAGGACAGCTCGGTCCCCGCGCCGAGGTGCAGCACCACGCGCTGGTTCACGTCCGGGCGCGCCGGCGCCGCGTCGGGCGGGGCGCTCATGGCAGCACCATGCGCGCCAGCTCGTCCGGCTCGGCGGCGCGCAGGCCGGTGTCCGGGCGCACCCCCTCCGAGACGTAGGAGACGGGGATCCGGGCGACCAGCGAGAGCCCGATCGGCACGCCGGTGCCCGCCGAGTCGGCCCGGGCCACGATCAGCTTGGTGATCGCGAGCTTCTGGGTGGCGCCGAAGAGCAGCGCGCGGCCGGCCTCGAGGTCGGACCCGGCGGGCACCAGCAGGTGGGTCTCGTCGGGCTGCAGCGCCTCGAGCAGGCGGGCGAGCTCGGCAACGCCCTCGGGGTCGCCCAGGTCGAGCGGCGGCGTGTCGGCCACGACCAGCGAGACGGCGGTCAGCCGCTCGCGCGCCTCGGCGGCGAGGCCCGGCGAGGGGGCCACCTCGAGCGCCACGTCGGCGCCCTCGGTGAGCATGCCCAGGCGCAGCGCCTGGCGGCCGGTCTCCAGGCTGAGCGCGGCCACCGACGTGCCGCCGTGCTCGGCGTAGGCGTTGCAGAGCCGGGCGACGACGAGCGTGCGGCCGCTGCCGGGCGGGCCGACGATCGCGATGGTGCGGCGCGGCGTCCGCCAGCCGTGCGACACGCGCACGCGGCGGGCCAGGGCGCGCCGGGCGAGCTCCAGCCGGCTCACGGCCGGCTCGAGCGGCTGCCCGCTGGCGGTCTCCTCCATGATCGCGTCGGCCAGCCGGCGCGGCACGCCGGCGGACACCATGGCCGCCCGGACCATCTCGGGGTCCGAGCCGGCGCGGCGCCGGCGCGGCGGCTCGGGGCGGCGCACGACCGGCTCGGACAGCGGCACCTCGCGCTCGGCGCGGGCGGCGGCGACCGCCTCCTCGAGCCCGGCGAACTCCAGCGGCCCCTCGACCTCCTCGGCCGCCGCGGCCGGCGCCTCGTCGCGCTCGGCGCGCATCGGCCGGAAGGCCTTGGCCAGGTGCTCGGCGAATGGCGCGGCGTCGGCCAGCATCTCCTCGGGCAGCTCCGGCATCTCCGCGCCGGCGACCTCGCCGGTGTCATAGGCGTCGATCACGCTGCGGGCCGGGATCGCGCGGGCCTCGGCGGCCGGCGCGGCGGCGACAGCCTCGCCGGCGGCGGCCGCGCGAGCCTCCACCTCGACGCAGCGCTTGGCGAAGAAGCCCCGGAAGCCGCCGATGACGCCCTCGCGCTGGCGCAGGACGACGGCGTCGGGGCCGAGCGCCTCGCGGATCTGGGGGAGCAGCTCGTCCAGCGAGCCGCCGCGGAAGGTCCGGGTGCCGGGATCGGCGTTCATGACATCACTCCCATGGGCGTCAGGCCGAGGACTCCGGCCGTCTCGAGGCGGATCCCGGGAACGACCTCGTTGTACGCGATCACCGGGAGTTGAGGCAGGGTCTGCTCCACCAGCCGGCGGACGTGGCGGCGGATGCGGCTGGAGCAGAGGACCACCGGGCGTCGGCCGCCGGCGGCGAGGCCGTCCACCTGATCCGCGAGGTTGCGGAGCATGGCGGCGGCGCGGTTCGGGTCGATGGCCAGCACCTCGCCCTCGGGCGTCGGCACCAGCGCGTCGGCGATCTCGCGCTCGAGGTCGGGGTCGAGCGAGATCGCGTAGAGGGCCTTCTCCTCGTCGAGGTAGGCGGCCGTGATGGTGCGGCCGAGCGCCTGGCGGGCGGACTCGGCGAGCACGGAGGGGTCGCGAGAGAGCATGGCGCGGTCGCCGATCGCCTCCAGCACGGTGCCCAGGTCGCGCACCGAGACGCCCTCGCGGAGCAGGTGCTGCAGCACGCGCTGCACCTCGCCCACGCCGAGCTTGTCGGGCACGACGTCCTCGACGGCGGCGGAGTTCTCCTCCTTGAGCTGGTCGAGGAGCTTGCGGGTCTCCTGCCGGGTGAGCAGCTCGTCGGCGTGCCGGCGGATGACCTCGGTGAGGTGGGTGACGATGACCGACTCGGGGTCGACCACCGTGTAGCCGAGCGCCTCGGCGTCGGCGCGGGCGGCCTCGTCGATCCAGACCGCCGGCAGCCCGAAGGCTGGGTCGATCGCCGGGATGCCGGTGAGGCCGGGCAGGGCGTCGCCGGGGTTCATCGCCAGGCGGTGGCCCGGGACGACGCGGGCGCGCGCGACCTCCGCCCCGCGCACCTTGACGACGTACTCGTGAGAGTCGAGCACCACGTCGTCGTGGATCCGGACGGGGGCGATCACGATGCCGAGGTCCGAGGCGATCTGACGCCGCACGACCCCGACGCGCGCCAGCAGCGCGCCGCCGGATCGCTGGTCGACCAGCGGCACCAGGCCGAAGCCGATCGCCAGCTCGAGCGGGTCGATGCTGAGGGCGCCCACCGCGGCGTCGCCGGGCGGCGCCAGCTCCTTGGGCGCGTCGGCCGCGGCCTTCGCCTCGGCCTCCTCCTTGCGCGCCTTCATCGACGTGCGGCCGAGCGCCAGCAGCAGGCCGCCGACGAGCAGGAAGGGGATCTTGGGCAGGCCCGGGATCAGCGCCATGGCGGCGACGAAGCCGCCGGAGAGCATGAGCGCCTTGGGCTGGCCCAGGATCTGGCCGGTGACCTCGCGGCCCAGGTCGGCCTTGCTGCCGGAGCGGGTGACGATGATGCCCGTGGCCGTCGAGATCAGCAGGGCGGGGATCTGGGCCGCCAGGCCGTCGCCGATGGTCAGCAGCGAGAAGGTGTGGGCGGCGTCGCCGGTGCTCATCCCGAGCTGCATCACGCCGATCAGGATCCCGCCGAGCAGGTTGATCGCCACGATCACGACGCCGGCGATGGCATCGCCCTTGACGAACTTCGAGGCGCCGTCCATGGCCCCGTAGAAGTCGGCCTCGCGGCGGATCTCCTCGCGCCGCTCGCGCGCCTCCTCGTCGGTGATCTGACCGGCGTTCAGGTCGGCGTCGATCGCCATCTGCTTGCCGGGCATGGCGTCCAGCGTGAACCGGGCCGCCACCTCCGCGACGCGGCCGGCGCCGTTGGTGATCACCACGAACTGGATCACGACCAGGATGAAGAAGACCACCAGGCCGACCACCAGGTTGCCGCCGACCACGAACGTCCCGAAGGCGTGGATGACGCTGCCGGCGTCGCCGTGCAGCAGCACGAGCCGCGTGACGCTCACGTTGATCGCGAGCCGCAACAGCGTGGTGAGCAGCAGCAGGGACGGGAAGGACGCGAAGTCGAGCGCCCTCGGCACGTACATCGAGGCGATGACGATCGCCAGGGCGCCGGCGATGTTGAGGGTGATCGCGAGGTCGATCAGCGCCGACGGCAGCGGCACGATCATCATCAGGACGACGATCACCACCGCGAACGCCGCGGCGAGGTCGCTGTGGCGCAGCAGCCTCTTCATCAGCCCGTCCATGGGTCAGCGCCTCCGCAGCCGACAGGGCGCGCCGGAGCGCGGCGTCTGGGGACGGAGACGGGACACCACTGCACTGGATCGGCCCCCGAGCGGGGCCGCTTGAATCGCGTGACCGGACCCGGTCACGCGGCTCTCCGGCGCCGGGCGGCGGTGCGGTAGACGAAGGCCAGCACCTCGGCGACGGCGGCGAAGAACGCCTCGGGGATCTGGTGGCCGACCTCGACCTCCTTGTAGAGCGCCCGCGCCAGCGGCGGCTCGCTCAGGATCGGCACGCCGACCTTCTCGGCCGCCTCGCGGATCGCCTTGGCGACCAGGTCGGCGCCCTTGGCGACCACCTGGGGAGCCGCCTTGCTGGCGTCGTAGCGCAGGGCGACCGCGAAGTGGGTCGGGTTGACGACCACCACGTCGGCGGTCGGCACGTCGGCGAGCATGCGCGTGCGCGCCTGGTCCATCTGGCGCCGGCGGATCTGCGAGCGCACCTCGGGGGGCAGGTCGGTCTGGCGCGCCTCCTGCTTCACCGCGTCCACGGTCATGCGCAGCGAGCGCTCGTGGCGCCACTTCTGGAAGGCCAGGTCGGCGATCGCGAGCACGATCAGGGCGCCGGCCACGCGGATGCCCACGTGGAAGATCAGGCGGGCCACCTCGCTCAGCATCGCCGCCGGCGGCAGGCCGACGAGGCCGGCCATCTCCGGGATGCGCGGCCAGACCGCCAGGAACGCCACCAGGCCGACGATCGTGGTCTTGGCGATCGCCTTGACGAGCTCGAAGGCCGAGGCCGGCGAGAACATGCGCTTCAGGCCGGCGACCGGGTTGATCTTGCTCCAGGTCGGCTTCAGCGCCTGCATCGACACGTTGGGCTTGCTCTGGACCAGGCCCGCGATGACGCCGGCGAGCATCAGCGGCAGCGCGATGGGCGCCAGGGCCCCGGCCGTCGACCGGATCGCCCACATGGTCAGCTCGCCGATGCCCTCCTTGCTGGCCATGCTCGGGTCGGCGGTGTGGGTGAGGCCGTCGGCCATGATCGTCCGCATCTGGTCGAGCATCCGCGGCGCCAGCAGCGCGAGCAGGCCGAACGCCGCGAGCAGCACCACGGCCGAGTTGACGTCCATCGACCGGGCGACCTGCCCCTTCTTGCGCGCCTCGTCGCGACGCTTGGGGGTGGCCTTCTCGGTCCCCTTCTCCGCCAACTCAGCCGCCCCCCAGGGCCGTGAGCCCGTTGGTGACGGCCTGCGCCAGCTCGTCCTGCAGCTCGCGCGAGACGAACGGCAGGGTGGCGGCGATCAGCGCGAAGGCCAGGATGATCTTGGCCGGCAGGCCGACCACGAAGACGTTCATCTGGGGCACGGCCCGCGCGACCAGGCCGAAGGACGCGTCGGCGACGAGCATCGCGATCAGCACCGGCGCGACGATCTGGAGCGCGATGACCATCACCGACATCAGGCCGCTGGTGGCCATGGCGGCGAGCGCGCCCGCGCTCGGCAGCTCGCCGATCGGGACCATCTCGTAGCTCTTGGCGAGCCCGCCGATCATCACCCGGTCCCCGCCGGCCAGCAGGAGGACCATGGCGGCGAAGATCGAGTAGAGCTGGGCGAGCGGGGCGCTCTGGACGCCGGTGACCGGGTCGACGATGGCGCCGAAGCTGAAGCCCACCACGGTGTCCAGCAGGGCGGCGCCGGCCTGGACGGCGGCCATCACCACGCCCGCGGCCAGCGCGAAGGCCAGGCCGATGCCGGCCTCCTTGGTGATGAGCGAGGCGAGCAGGACCGGGTCGTCCGGGATCGTCATGCCGCCGGTCGCGACCGGGGTGAGCGCCAGCGAGATGGCGCCCGCGGCCAGGAACTTGACCTTGATCGGGATCAGCCGGCTCGAGAAGACCGGCGCGAGCACGAACAGCCCGCCCACCCGCGCCATCACCAGCACGAAGGCGAGGAGCTGCGCCTGGCCGATGGCCGGCAGGTCCACGGCGGCCTGCGGCCTTACGGGCCGACGAGCGTCGGGATGCTGATCAGCAGGTCGCGGGTGTATCCCACGAGCTGATCCAGCATCCAGGGCCCTCCCAGGGCGATCACCGCACCGGTGACGATGATCTTGGGGATGAAGGAGAGCGTGACCTCCTGGATCTGCGTCGCCGCCTGGACGATCGAGACCAGGAGCCCGACGGCCAGGGCCGCGATCAGGAACGGCCCGGAGACCTTCGCCGTGATCACGAGGGCCTGGACCGCGAGGTGGGTGACGGTGTCGCCGTTCACGGGCGCTCCTCTCCCCTAGGTGTTGAAGGATGCGAGGAGCGACTGGACGACCAGATGCCATCCGTCGACCAGCACGAACAGGAGGATCTTGAACGGCAGGCTGATGAGGACGGGGGGCAACATCATCATCCCCATCGACATCAGCGTCGCCGAGACGATCATGTCGATGATCAGAAACGGCAGGTAGATCAGGAACCCGATCTGAAAGGCCGTCTTCAGCTCGGAGATGATGAAGGCCGGGATCAGGACCTGGGTCGGCACGTCGGCCCGCGTCTTCGGGCGCTTCTCGTCGGACAGGTTGATGAACAGCGCGAGGTCCGACTCCCGCGTCTGCTTGAACATGAAGGTGCGGACGGGCTCGAGGCCGCGCTCGATCGCCTCGGTCTGGCTGATCTCGTGGTCCTTGTAGGGCGTGATCGCCTGGTCGTTGACCGCCTTGATGGTCGGGGCCATCACGAACAGCGACAGGAAGAGCGCGATGCCCACCAGCAGCTGATTGGGCGGCATCGACGGCGTTCCGAGGGCGTTGCGGATGAACCCCAGCACGATGAGGATCCGCGTGAAGCTGGTCGCGACGAGCAGGACGCCCGGCAGGACCGAGAGCGCCCCGAGCACCAGCAGCAGCTCCACGGGCGTCGAGGAGGAGATCTGGTCGATCACCCTCGGGTCGTCCTCTTGCGCAGCTCATCGACGAAGCTCGCGCCGAAGCTCCGCTTGAAGCCGCCGGCGCCGGCCTTGCCGGACGCGGCCGGGCGGCCCGTGGGCACGAAGGGCGTGACGCCGCGGTCCAGCGCGACGCCGAGGCGCTGCGCCTCGTCGGCGGTGTAGACCCGGATCGGGGTCACCCCCTGCTGGCCCTGGCCGACGAGCACCAGCTCGTCGCCGACCTGCACGAGGTGGACCGCCGCGCCCGGCGCCAGCGAGGTGGACGCCAGCACGGTCATCTTCCCGTCGCTGCGCACGCCCCCGCCCTTGCGACCATTGGCGCGCTTGAGCAGCGCGTAGATCGCGTAGATGACGGCGATCACGATCGCCAGGCCGATCAGCATGCGCACGATCGCGCCGCCGGACGAGCCGACGTCGGTCGAGGTGCTGTCGCCGGCGCCGGTCGCCTCGGGCGAGAGCGGCGTCGTGTCCTTCTTGAAGGTGTCCGCCGCGAAGGCGGGGGTGACCCCCACCAGCAGCAGGCCGAGGGCGCACGCAAGCGTGGTGTGGATCGCGCGAAGGAACGACGGTCGGCGCGGCACAGGCCCTCCATCGGCCCCCCCTGCGCCCGAATTGAGAGGCGCGCAGCGACCGGGGACCCCCCTCACCCGAATCGGTGATCCCCGTGTCCCCGAAGTGGCGATTCGGATCGCCGGTTCGCCGGGCCGATACCCAGAGCGTCGCCCCAGACGGACCCCGGAGGACGCGCGGGATGCTGCCCAGTGCCCAGGACGTGAAGCGCCTCACCCACCGCCAGGCCGAGGACGCCTGGCGCGCGTGGAGCGAGCGTCGCGACGCCGCCGCCCGGGACCGCCTGGTGCTCGCGTACGCGCCGATGGTGCGGTATCTCGCGACCAAGAAGGTCCGCGACCTGCCGGCTCACTGCGAGCTGGACGACCTCATCTCATGCGGCCTGATCGCCCTGATCGAGGCCGTGGAGCGGTTCGACCCGACCCGCGGCGCCTCCTTCGAGCAGTACGCCTGGACCCGCGCCAGCGGCGCGATCGTGGACGAGCTGCGCCGCCAGGACTGGGCCTCGCGCTCGGTCCGCAAAGCCGGCCGCCAGATCGAGCGCGCCCGCGAGAAGTGGTACGGCGACCAGGGCCGCGCGCCCTCCGAGGAGGAGCTGGCCGGCGTCCTGAAGATCGACGTCGGGCAGATCCGCACCGCCCTGGAGGAGCTCTCCCGGGCCGACCTGATGTCCCTCAGCGCGCCGGCCGGCGGCGGCGAGGAGAGCGTGACGATCGAGCTCGGCGAAACCGTGCGCGCCGGCATCGGCGACCACGAGCCCGAGCACGCCGTGCTGCGCTCCGAGCGCCACCGGGCCCTTCGCGCCGGCATCCGCGCGCTCTCCCCGCGCGAGCGCCAGGTGCTCACGATGGTCCACGTGCAGGAGCTGCCGGGGGCCGAGATCGGCCGGCGGCTCGGCATCAGCGAGTCGCGCGTCTCCCAGATCCTCTCGGGCGTGCGCAAGAAGCTGAAGGATGCGCTGGGGGCCTACGACCGCCCGGAAAAGGTCGCCGCCTAACCCCTCGGGGGCGCCGGCGAACGGCCGGCGACCTCGCGCAGCATCGCGATCTGCTCGCGCAGCCAGGCGGCCGACTCGGCGACCGAGTAGGGCCGCGGCACCGTGTCGGCGTCGTGGTACAGGGGGCGCCAGCCCTCCTCGCTGATGACCTCACGCAGGTCGTCGGGCGGGTCGGCGGCGACGGCCTCGAGGCCGGCCAGGAAGCGGTCGACCTGGTCGTCGTAGCGGCGGGCGTAATCGGCCCAGCGGGCGCGGAGCTGGGCATCGTCATCGGAATGGCGCCAGAACTGGTTGAGGACCGTGACCAGGGTGGTCCGGGGCGTGGCGAACGGGTCGCCGGGCGGCGGGGCGGCGCCGGCGCTCACGGCTTCGGCCAGCTGGTGTAGACCGACCACCCATGGGCGTCGGCGTGGTCGGAGACGCTGAGGGACATCTCGACCTGACCCACCGTGACCGGAGAGGTCAGGCTCGCCCCGGTCCCGGCGCCGCCGGCGAGCAGCGGCCGGCCGGAGGTCATGTCGGCGTTCGAGTACGCCTGGTCGCGTGGCTGATCGCGCTTCCTGAGGCAGACGCCGAGACCCGCCGCGCACGCGCTCGACACCGGGTTGAGGACGCCGGTCTGGACGATCTGGTCGCGGTAGGCCGCCCAGTTGGCGACGACCGTGGCGGTGATGGCGGTGCTGATCGCCGTGTTCGCGTCGGCGAGCGAGTTGAACGCGCTCGCCGTGGTGCCGCAGTGCGGCTGCTTCAGGCAGGCCCGGTTGGCCACGGCGTCCATGTCGGGGATCGTGCCCGAGCCGTTCAGGACGTGCCGGTCGACGGTGTGGGCGCCGACGGCGTAGGTGTCCTCGTCCGCGACGCTCACGAACGGTCGCGCGGTCTGGCCGTCGTCGTGGAGGAAGATGCTCCGCACGAGCTCGGATCGGGCCGGGTATCGCTCCATGAGGACGCGGAGCGCCATCTTCCGACGGATGGCCTTCTGGCCGGCGGTCTCCTGATGGCCCGCCTGCGTGACGTCGACATGCGTGATCGCCGTCTGGCTGCAGTCGGTCCACAGTTCCTGGTCGGTGCGCGCCGTCGGGTCCTGCCCGGTCGGATACCGGCCCGCGATGTCCGCGAGCGGCCGGTTCATGGCGGCGGTGTGCGCGGCGTGCTCGGCGATCTCGCCTCCAAGCAGCACCTTCTGGCCGCCCGCCGCGGTGATCGACGTGGCGGCCGCGCCGGACGCGGCGGTCCCCAGGTTCCCGCGCATCCGGGTGATCGACGTCTCCACGGCGTCCTGCGCCATCGCGCCGGCCATCCCGGTGAGCAGCGTGACCAGGTCGGCACCGCCGACGCCGTCGTGGACCAGCGCCGTCAGCAGGCGCAGCAGGCGCTCCCGGTCGAGCGCGCCCCCGTAGAGCTTCAGCAGCGCCTCGAGCTGGGGCAGGTCCGGCACCAGCGCCGTGAACTCGCCGATCCGGAGCCGCATCCCCTGACTCAGCAGGTCGAGGAACCGCAGCGCGACCTTCGGGTCGGGGACCTTGGCGAGCACGGTCGCCAGCGCCGCCTTCTGCGGCGCCTTGGCCACGAGGGCGCGGAAGTCCGCCCGGTCCGGGATGGCGACGAGGAGCTTCTCGGCCTCGTAGACGTCCTCGAGGTCGAGGGCGGCCTGGACCGTCGGCACGTCCTTCTCCAACCGGAGGATCCCGAGCAGGATGACCGAGGGCGCGGGACGGACCTTCTGCAGCAGGCTCTTCAGGACCTTCGCCGAGGGCGCCTCCGCGAGCAGCTCCGCCAGCCGGGCGGTCCCGCCCTCCAGCGCGGCCAGGTCCATCAGCAGGCCGGCCTCCGGCACCTGCTCCACGAGGTCGGCGATCCGCGACGGCTCGTCCTTGAAGGCGGTTGCGACCAGCAGGAGGTTGCCCTTGCAGGCCACCATCGCGCGGCGGAGCTGATCGCGGTCCGGGATCAGCCGGATGAGCTTGCCCAACTCCTTCGGCGCGACCGTGCTCTCGGCGAGGAGGGCTTTGAGCACGACCGTGTCGCCCTCGGCGGCGAGCAGGTCCCAGAGCACGTTGTGCTCGACCGTCGGGATGAGGGCCAGCAGCTCGTCGCCGCGCGTCACCCGCTTGAGGAGCGCGAGCAGTTTCTGGTGGTCCGTCTGGAGCGCGAGGGCCGCGAGGAGGCGATCGGCGTCGGCCTCCAGCTCGAGCAGCGGGATCAGCGTCTTGTGCGGCTGCTTGGAGCCTGTGACGAGCCGGAGCAGCGCCGCAGGGTCGGTCGCGAGCCCGAGCATCCGCAGGAGCCCGGGCCGGTCCTTGCAGGCGTCGAGCAGCGGCCCGACCCCGTCTGCCCTGCCGCCGCCGACGGCGCCGTACACCTCCCGCAGCTTCGTCCGGTCAGGCTCGCGCGCGAGGTTGGCCATCAGGCGCGTGCGGTCGGCGTCCAACTTCAGCAGGTCGAGCGCCGCCGACGCGCTCGTCACGCTCTTGGCCAGCGCGAGCAGGACCTCCGCCCGCCCCTCCTCGGCGACCAGCGGCTGAAGCTCCGCGAGCTTGCCGCCCATGCGGGTCTTCAGCAGCTCGGGCAGCCGCCCCGCGTCGTCGAGCCGCGCACAGACGCCCGCCAGCTCCACGAGATCGTGGGTCTTCCCGAAGCCGGCGAGCTGCTGGACGAGCCGCCGGTCGGGGACCGCCTCGAGCAGGGCGAGCAGGCCCGCCGCCCGTGAGGCGCCGGCCGCCTTGACCAGCCCCTGGAGGGCGGTGCTGGACCGCTCGGTCTTGACGAGGCTCAGCAGCGTCTGGAGCTCCTTGGCGAACGACCGCAGGAGGCCCGGCAGCGCGGAGCGCTCGGTGAGCACCTCCAGGAACGGCACGAGCGCGGCGCCGGCGCCATCCGCGGCCTTCAGCGCCTCGGTCAGGATCGGCCGCTCGGGGCACAGCTCCAGCAGCGCCGGAAGGACGGCCGGGTCGGCGCAGCCGGCGATGAGGGGGAGCGCGACCGCCCCGTCGGGCTCCCGCGCGACGATCTCGGCCAGCAGCGCGTGGTCCGGCACCGCGGCGAGCAACTTCGGCAGCGGCGCGTGGTCGCGCATCGCGCGGCAGATCGGCACCAGCCGGACGCCCGACGGCTCGAGCGTCAGGCACTCCGCGAGCAGCGGGCGGCCCGACACCAGATCGAGCAGGTGCGCAAGCTGGGACTGGTCGTCGATCGACGTCGCCAATCCGGCCAGGACGGTCGCGTCGCGCTCCTTCGACAGGAGGGTCGCCAGCAACGTCCGGTCGCGGACGTGCGGCAACAGCCCGGGAAGGGTCGCCACGTCGGCGACCGCCGTGCACAGCGGCAGCAGCAGCGGGCTCGACGGCTCCAGCTTCACCAGTTGCAGGAGCAGATCCCGGTCCGGCACCGCCGCGAGCAGGCCGGGCAGCTGCGAGCGATCGGTCGAGCTCTCGACGAGGGAGACAAGCAGCGGCAGCTCGGCCTCGTGTCCGACGAGCTGGGCGACGAGTGGCGCGCCCACGACCTGCAACAGGTGCGGCAACAGGTCGAGCGACCCGCCGACGTTGCCGCAGATGGGCACCAGGGCCGCCGGGTTCGCCTCCACCTCCAGCATCCGCAGGACCAGCGGCGGGTGCTCCACGAGGTGCATCAGGCGCGGCAGCTGATCGAGCGCGCTCGCGGCGGCCACGAGGTCGAGCAGGACGTTGATGTCGTCGTCCTCGTCCAGCAGCCGGCCGACGGTCACGAGCGTGCCGCCCTTCGCGCGGACGGGGTGGACGAGGCGCATCAGCCAGATCGGGCTGCCGCCGGCGCCCTCGAGCAGGGTGAGGATCTGCGAACCGTCGGTCGTCCCCAGGCCGTCCATGAGGTTCCACAGCTCGTATGGCCTCACCATCGCCAGCAGCTCGCGCAGGGTCCCGACGCTGCCGCCGATCGCCTCGAGCAGGCTCCCGCGCTTCGGCGGTGCGTGCCCCTGGGTGGCCGCTCCGGGGCCCCCGCTCCGGGCGATCAGCGCCTGGACGGCGCGGTTTCCGGCGGTCCGCTGGAGGTCGACGATGACGGCCGCCGGCATCGCGGCGGCGAGGCCCGGGGCGTCGGGCCGCGGCTCATGCGGCCGGCCGGTGCGGGTCGCTGGCGTCCGCTCCATCGACATCCGAATCGACCCTAGCGCCGGTCGTCGCGGCCGCGAACGGCCCGGCGGCAGGTGTGCCCGATGGGGCAGATCGCGGGTTCCTTCAGGCGCGTGCAAGAGAACGGCGGGCCTCGGTCCCGTGCATGTCGAGACCCCCGCCCCGCCCGCCGACC
The DNA here is from genome assembly GCA_033856535.1 of Miltoncostaeaceae bacterium. GTDB lineage: Bacteria > Actinomycetota > Thermoleophilia > Miltoncostaeales > Miltoncostaeaceae > JAWVEV01. The sequence continues at coordinate 14,908 of JAWVEV010000071.1, forward strand.
CGCCCCGGCCGCAAGGAGTCCGAGATGCCGCCCGCCAGCACCACTCCCGCTCCCCCGTCCCGCTCGCGCCGGCGCGCCCTCGCCGCGCTGATCGCCCTGGTCGGCGCCGCCGCCCTGGCGCTCCCCGCGGTCGCCTGGGCCCCGCCGACGCCGCCCGACAAGCCACCGCCGGGCGCCGGCATCCACCACGACGGGCCCGAGAGCTGGCCGGTCTGCGCCGTCGGCTTCTTCAACAGCGAGACCATCGGCCGCGAGGACCTCGGCGTCGCCGGCGGAATGTCGGTCTCGGTGCTCTGGCAGAACCAGAGCTACTTCACCTTCCTGCCGGTCACGCTCACCACGGACGGCGTCGAGACGTCGACGATGCTGCGCCCGCGCCAGACGATCCGTCTGGGCGGCACGAACCACTTCGTCTTCGGCGACTACCGGAAGTACCCGGAGTTCATCTGGAGCGTCAGCGCCGACAGCCCCGCGGACGCGGTGCTGCTCAACTACGCGGTCTCCGCGCCGCGCTGCCAGGGATCGGACGAGTAGCGAGGGCGCGGTTCCCCGGCGGCCGCACGATCATCCCGCGGTCGCCGCCCCCCGGGGCCGCCCGCGCCGGATGCGGGTGCCGAGCAGGTGCGCGATCGAGCCGAGGCCCGTGCCGGCCGCCCACCCGATCCAGACGGCCGGGCCGTACGGGATCAGGATGACGCCGAGCGCGCCGGCCCAGCCGAGATCCGGCGCCAGGGCGGTGCCGAACGCCGAGGCCAGGATGACCGCCTCGATCGCGACCAGCAGCGCCACCGAGCCGAGGCGCGACCCGCCCACCCCGCTCCAGAGGGCGGCGAGGGCCGCCACGCCAAGGGCCACCAGCTCAGGTCCGGTCATCCTGTTCACCTCGGGTCGCCGCTGCGCGAAGTACCAGCGACGGACATACGCCCGGGAGCCCGGTTCCATCACGCCCGGAGCGCCGTGGTACCGGGCCGGCGCTTCGCGCCGGCCTCAACGGCCGTCCCGCAGGCTGTCTCGTCGCGAGGCTCACGCTTAAGTCGAGGGTCAGATGAGCGCTTTCCCGCCTCGGTCCGGGTCGCCGGTTGGCGCGGAACGCACCAGCGCCCCGGCGCTCCCGGGGCATTTAGGCCGGGCGCAAAGCGCCCGATCCGTTACCCCTCGGCGATCTGTCCCGTCACTTCGGTGACACGGAAGCCGAACTCCTCGTCCACCGCCACGACCTCGCCGCGGGCGATCCGCTTGCCGTTCGCGAGCAGGTCGACCGCCTCGCCGGCCAGGCGGTCCAGCGTGATCACCGAGCCCGGGCCGATGGCCAGGGTGTCGCGGATCGTCATGGTGGTGCGGCCGATCTCGACGGCCAGCTCGACCGGGACGTCGAGCAGCATCGTGAGGTCCTCGAGCCCGGCGATCGCGCCGGCGGGCTCGGCCGTCTCCGCGGCGGCGAAGGGCTCGCCCGGGACCAGTGGCTCGGCGATGACCTCGGACATCACGGCTCCTTCGTTCGTCATTGCACGGCCAGGTCGGTGAACAGCACCCGGGTGATCGGCTCGTCGGTGTCGTGCTTGAGGTCCTTGAGGAGCTTCTGGAGCACCTCGTGGCGGGCCTCGCGGTCGGTGAGCTGCTCGGGCGAGAGCCCGGTGAGGTGGTCGGTGATGATCGAGCGGATCAGGTCGTTCTGCGGGAGCAGGACCACCTCGCCCGCGCCGCCGTGGCCGCCGCCGCCGGCGCCGCCCTCGACCAGCAGCGAGACCGCGACCTGGCCGTAGCGGCCGCCCTCGAGGTTCACGATGAACTTCTCGCCGAGCGGCATCAGCGTGCCCTCGACCTTGTGGTGCTCCGCCGGAGCGGCCGGCGCCAGGACGACCTTGTAGCCCACGCCGCCGCCCACGAGGACCGCCAGCACGGGGATCAGGATCTTGAGCTTGAGCTTCTTCACGGCGTTGAGGTCCCTTGGCTTCCGGTCGTCGACTGGCGGCGCAGGACGACGAGGCTGACGTGGCGGTTGGCGGCGCGGCCCTCGGCGGTCGCGTTGGTGGCGACCGGCCGTTGGTCGGCGTAGCCGGCCACCGAGAGGCGACCCGGCGCGACGCCGTGATGCAGGAGCTCCTGCAGGACCGCGGTGGCGCGGGCCGTCGAGAGCTCCCAGTTGGAGCGGAACCGGGCGGTGCCGATCGGCATCGAGTCGGTGTTTCCCTCGACGCGGATGTTGTTCGGGATCTCGGGCCCGGAGAGCAGGCGGGCGATGTGGTCGAGCAGCGGCATCGACCGGGCCTTCAGCTGCGCCGATCCGGGGTCGAACATGACCTCGTCGGTGAGCAGGCGGATCTCGAGCCCGCGCTCGTCGATGCTCGTCGAGATGCGCCCGGCCATGCCGTGCTCACGGGCGTACTGCTCGATCTGCTCCCTGACGCGCTGCAGGCTCTCCAGGTCGGCCTCGCCGGCCGCCGCGGCGAGCGAGGCGGTGATCGACGGGGTTGGCTGCGGGAAGAACGACGCCGAGGGCTGTGAGGGGTTGGTCGGCACGACCGGCGTGCCGGGCAGCTCCATGGCGCCCTGGCCGCCGGGCAGGATCGCGCCCTGCTCCGGGAGGACCTCGCCCGAGAAGGCGGCCTTCAGCGAGACCTTCAGCTCCTCGAACTTGCTCTGGTTCACCGAGCTGATGGCCCACATGACGATGAAGAGCGCCATCAGCAGGGTGATCATGTCGGCGTAGGTCAGGAGCCAGCGCTCGTCGCCCCCCTCGTGCCCCCCGCCGTGGTCGCGGCGCCGCCGCCGGCGGTTGTGGGGCCCGCTGCTCATGCCGCGGCGGGCTCGGCCGCGCCCTCGGGCGCGCGGCCCTTGGCGGCCGCCGCCTCGGCGCGGGAGCCGGGGGCGACGAAGGTCTCGAGCTTCTCGGCCAGCATGCGCGGGTTGTCGCCGGCCTGGATGGAGAGGATCGCCTCGAGCAGCAGCTCGCGGTAGAGCATCTCCTCGTTGGAGAGTTCCTTCAGCTTGTTGCCGATCGGCAGGAAGACGATGTTGGCGGTGCCGACGCCGTAGAGCGTGGCGAGGAAGGCGCCGGCGATGGAGTGGCCGAGCGAGCCCGGGTCGGACAGGTTCTCGAGCACGTGCACGAGGCTCAGCACCGTGCCGAGGATGCCCAGGGTCGGCGCGAAGCCGCCGGCGGTCGCGAAGATCTTCGCGCCGGCCGAGTGGCGGCTGCTCATGCCGTCCATCTCGCTCTGGAGGATCGCCCGGACCAGGTCCGAGTCGGCGCCGTCGACCACCAGCTGAACGCCCTTGCGGGTGTAGGCGTCGTCGATGTCCTTGAGGTCGTCCTCGAGCGCCAGCAGGCCGTCGCGGCGGGCCTTCTCGGCCAGCCCGACCATGCGCTTGGCGGCGCCGTTCAGGTCGATGTCGTTGCCCGAGATCGCCTTCTTGATCAGCGCGGGCAGCCGCTTGAGCTGCTCCATGCTGGTCGAGGCGGCCGTCACGAGGATCGTGCCGACGATGACGATGAGGAAGGCGGGGATGTTGAACAACCCCATCGGGTTGCCGCCCTCCATCATCACGGCCAGCAGCAGCACGACGAACGTGCCGGCGATGCCGATCGCCGTGATCGCCTTCATCCGGGGCTCCAGTTGGTCGCGTCGCGGCGCTCCGTGGGCACGCGACTGGCGTCCGGGTAATCGACCGCGGGAGCCATCAGTTCAGTACTCGACCCCGAGCGGCACGGGCCGCGCGGACTGGGACGCGAGGGCGCCCCCGTCGTGGTGCTCCAGGGCGCGGGCGATGATGCCGGCGCGCCAGTCCCGGATCAGGTCGATCACCCGCTCGGGCGACTCGGAGACGAGCACGCGCGTCGCGTTGGTGAGCAGCACCACGGTGTCCGGGTGCGCCTCGATCGTCTGGATCAGGTCCGGGTTGAGGTAGACCGGGTGGTCCGGGTGGGTGAGTCGGTGCAGAGAGATCATCCGCGTCTCGCTTCGGGAGGAGGGGCGGGGCGGCGCGCGAGAGGGCACGCCGCCCCGCGAGGCCGCTGCGGCGCGAGCGGCCCGGGCTCAGCCGCGACTAGCGGCCCAGGTTGACGAGCTGCTGGAGCATCTCGTCGGTCGCCGAGATCACGCGGCTGTTGGCCTGGAAGCCGCGCTGGGCGGTGATCATGGTGGTGAACTCCTGCGCCAGGTCGACGTTGCTCATCTCGACCGCGCCGGGCGCGAGCGAGCCGGTGCCGACGGCGACGTCGCCGGGCACGCCCACGGCCTCGGGGCCGGAGTTGTTCGACTCGCCGAAGCGGTTGCCCGAGACGCGCTCGAGGCCGGCCTGGTTCGGGAACTTCGCCAGGGTGATCTGGGCGAGCTTCTGCAGCGTGCCGCCGGCGTCGGTGTAGCTCACGATGCCGTCGGTGCCGATCGACAGGCTCTTGCCGCCGGCCGGGACCGTGATGCGGGTCTCGGTGGTGGTCGGGATGCCGGCCGCGAAGGCGTAGCCGACGACGAACATGCCGTCCTGGGTCACCAGGTTCCCGCCGCTGTCGAGCGTGAAGTTGCCGGCGCGGGTGTAGAGCCGGTCGGGGCCGAGGCCCGTGCCGCCGTCGCCCTCCGCCACGCGGAAGAAGCCCTCGCCCTGGATCGCCAGGTCCAGCGGGTTACCGGTCTGCTGGATGCCGCCGGAGCCCATGGTCTTGTCGATCGAGGCCAGCTGGACGCCGAGCCCGACCTGCAGGGCGTTGGTGCCGCCCAGGTTGCTCGACGGGCCGCTGGCGCCGCGCTGCAGCTGGCTGAGGGCGTCCTTGAAGCTCGCCCGCTCGCCCTTGAAGCCCACCGTGTTGACGTTGGCGATGTCGTTGGCGGCGATGTCGAGCATCGTCTGGTGAACCTTCAGGCCGCTGATCGCGGCGAACATTCCACGCATCATCTGAGGTACCTGGTTTCTGTCGTGTGGTTCGGGCCGGGCGGGAAGGGGGTCAGGAGACGACGCGCACCGCGTCGGGGCTGACGCGGTCGTCGCCGACCGTGATCTGGATCGCGCCGTCGACGACCGAGACCGCGGTGGCGGTGCCGCTCGCCGGGGTGCCGTCCTCGGTCTCGTAGCTCACGGTGCGGCCGATCAGGCCGACGCTCTGGCCGAGCTGGCCGGAGAAGGTGAGCCGGTCGAGGGACGAGGACACGTTGGTCATCTGCTCGAGCGAGGAGAACTGGGCCATCTGGCCCATGAAGTCCTTGTCCTCCATCGGGTTGAGCGGGTCCTGGTGCTGCAGCTGGGTGACCAGCAGGCGCAGGAAGTCGTCCTTGCCCATCGAGGCCTTCGGGTTGACGTAGGTCTGCGGGGCGTTGGCGCCGTCGCCGGAGACGGGTGGCATGGTGCTCATCGGTGCCTCCTAGGCGAGGACGTCGATGGTGGAGCCGCCGGCCAGGACGCGCCCTTCGGCGCGGCCGGCGACGGCCTCGGACTCGATCGCGCGGCCGACGCGGCCGTACGCGTGGCCGCGGGGCTCGTGGCCCTCGCGGCGCTCGGCGCCGTGGCCGTGCTCGCCGCCCTGGCGGACGTCGACGTCGACCACGGTGATGCCCTGGGCCTCGAGCGAGCGGCGCAGGTCGCCGGCGGCGTCGGCCATCGCGCGCGCCGCGTCACTCGTCGTGGCCACGAGGACGGCGGAGACGCCCTCCGGCCCCTGGCGCAGGCGGATGTCGATCTGGCCGAGCTCGCCCGGGGTCAACGTGATGCGGGCGGTGGTGTGGCCCTCGCGAACCGCCAGGCGGACGGCGTTCTGGGCGGCCTCGGCCAGCTCGTACAGGCGCACGGGCGGCGGCGGGACCGGCGCGGAGGACGTCGGTGCGGGCGCCGGAGCGGCCGGAGCCGGCGGCGCGGCCGCGGCCGCGGCGCCGGCCGGCGGAGCGGCCGTGACGACGGCCGCGGGCGAGGTCGGCTGGCCGGCCGGCACGGCGGGCGCGTCGGTTGCGGTGGGGGTCGCGCCCTGGGCGGCCGCGGCGGCGGCCGGCGCCGGCGTGGCGGGGACCACGGAGGGGTCCGCCGCCGGAGCCGCCTTCGCGGCCGGCGTGGCGGGGGTCGCCGGGATGGCCGGGGTCGCGGGACCGCCGGTGCCCTCGGACCCCCGAGCCGGGGTGGCCGGGGTGGCCGGGGTGGCCGGCGTCGCCGGCGTCGCCGGGGTGGCGCCGTTGGCCTTGGGCGCGAGCGCCGCGAGGCTGGCGATGGTGGCGTCGCTCGCGGCGCCGGGCGAGGCCGCGGTCGGGGCGCCACTCGGCGCGCTCGCGGGGACGGGGACGCCGGCGTCCGCGGGCGCCGCGCCATTTGCCGCGGGCTCGGCGGGCGCGGTCTGTGCGGGCGGAGTCTCGGCGGCGGTCTGCGCGGCGCCCTGGTCGCCCGGAGGCGTCGCCGGCGGCGCGACCAGGTCGGTCAGCGTCATGATCGTGGCGACGTTCACCGGAAGCGGGGCGGAAGCGGCGTCGGCGGGCGTCGCGTCATTTGCCGCGGCGGCGTCGGTGTCGGCGGGCCCGGTCGGAGCGGAGGCGTCGCCCTCGGTGGCCGGCGAGGTCGCTGCCCCCGGGGCGCCGGCCTCCTGGGCCGGCGCGTCCGCGTCCTCGCCGCGCCGGGTGGCGCGGCCGGGGCCCGTCGCGCCATTCGTCGCGTCGCCGTGGCCCGGGCCCTCGCCCCGGTCGTGGCCGTAGCCGTGGCCCTTCCCCTTGCCGGGGTGGCACGCGTGCGGCGCCGCCGGGCTCCCGTCCCTGGCGGCCTCGAGCATCGGCCCGAACACCCCGGCCGGGCCGGAACCCTGCGGACCGTCGTGTCCGCTCGCGCCATTCGGCGCCGGCGGGACGGTGGCGTTGGCGATTCGCTCGCTCAAGTGATGCTCCCTTCAGAGCCGGACGGCAGGGACGCACCCCCGCCGATGCGCGAGAGCACCGACTCGACGTAGGCCTGGGTCTCGGGATAGGGCGGCACGCCGCCGTACTTCTGCACCGCGCCGGGGCCGGCGTTGTAGGCGGCGAGCGCCAGGCGCACGTCGCCGCCGAAGCGGTCGAGCTGCCCCTTCAGGTACCGGGTGCCGCCGTCGATGGCCTGGAGCGGGTCGTAGGGGTTGGCGACCCCCAGGCCGCGGGCGGTGGCAGGCATCAGCTGCATCAGGCCGGCGGCGCCGGCGCTGCTGGTGGCGTTCGGGTTGAAGCCCGACTCCTGCTGGATCACCGCGCGGATCAGCTGCGGGTCGACGCCGTAGCGCTGCCCCGCGGCCGCGATCTCGCCCTGGAAGGGCGAGGCGCCGGCGCCGGCGGTCGCCGAGGCCCCGGTCGCCAGCTCGAGCGTCCTTGCGAACGAGGTCGCGCCACTTGGCGCGGGGGTCGGGAGCGGCGCAACGGGCCGGGCGCCGGAGAGGTCGGCGATCCGCTGCAGGACGAGCTCCAGGCTCATCGCTCGTCGGGCCGGCTCTGCCGGCCCGCTCGCCCTCGCGTGACCCGCCCAGGGCGGCTCATCGCTCGTCGGGCCAGCTCAGCCGGCCCGCTCGCCCATGGCGTGAGACGGTGAGACCGTCTCACGCCATTCCCCCGAGCGGCTGGGCCGGGCGGGCAAGCGTGATGTCGGCGAGCTCGGCGTTCTCGCGCCGCAGCTCCTCGCGGACGTGCGCCTCGCGGTGGTGCTCCTTCAGCCGCTCCAGTGCCTTGCGATCGCGGCTGGCGATCTCGAGCAGCATGCGGCGGCGCTCCACGGCCTGCCCCTGCGCACGGGCGCTGGCCTCGGCCTGCGCCTGCTCACGCTCGCAGCGCTCCACGAAGGCCTGCCGCGCGCGCAGCACGTCGGCCGTGACCATTGCGCCGCTCACCGGCCGGCTCAGGTCGCGGGCGGCGTCCAGGCGGGCGTCGGCGGCGGCCGCCTCGGAGCGGCGGGCCGCGTCGGCCGCGAGCTCTTGGGCGAAATCCTGCTGCGCCCGCTGCTCCGCATCCTCGCGGAGGGAGCGCACGGTTTCGAGGCTGAAATGGAATCGTCGCATCAGGAGACGACCCCGTAATCGACCGCCCCCCTCCCCGATTGAGGGGCCCCGGACCGCCCGCGCGGGGGGTTTCGCGCCGCGCTTTCAATTCGGCGGCGCCGGATGCCGATGAGCCCCGTGAATGTCTCGCGTCCCCCCCGTCCTCCGATCGCGCCGCGCCGGCGCGGCCCGGTGAGCACCGCCGCGCCGGCGGACTTCCTGCCGCACCACGACGCCGAGCAGGTGACCTGCGTGGTGGCCGACGACCATCCGGTCGTCCTGCACGCCGCCGCGGCCTACCTGGAGTCGCAGGAGATCGCGATCGCGGGCCGCGCGGTCGACGGGGAGCAGGCGCTCGCGCAGATCGCCGCGGCGCAGCCGAACGTCGCCGTGCTGAACCTGCGGATGCCGAAGTTCAGCGGAATCGAGGTGGCGCGCCAGGCGCGCCGCATGAGTCCGGCCACCGCCGCGATCCTCTACACCGGCGCGATGGACCAGGCGCTGCTCACCGAGGCGATGGACGCCGGCGTGCGCGGCTTCGTGCTGAAGCAGGCGCCGCTGCAGGAGCTGCTGCGCGCGGTGAAGCTGATCGCCGACGGCGACGCCTACATCGACCCGGTGCTCGCCGGCGCGATGGCCACCTCCCGGGCGCCCATGCCGAAGGTCGCCCTGACCCAGCGCGAGCGCGAGGTGCTGCGCCTGCTGGCCGACGGGCTCTCCAACGAGCAGATCGGCAAACAGCTCTTCATCGGCTCCGAGACCGTCCGCACCCACATCCGCAAGGCGATGGTGAAGCTCGCCGCGGTGACGCGCACCGAAGCCGTCGCCACCGCGCTGCGGATGGCGCTGATCAGCTGAGCCGGGCCGCCCGGCCGACGCGATGAGCCTCCCCGCCGTCCAGGCCCGCATGGCCGAGCTCGATGCGCTGATGCAGCGCGCGACGAACCCCCTCACGCCCGCGGCGGCGGCATCGCCGGCCGGCGCGTCGAGTGTCGCTGCCGGGGGGTTCGCCGGCACGCTGACCAGGGCGACCATGTCCCTGCCGGTCGACACGACCGGCGGTGGGACGCTCACCGGGATGCGGATGCTCGCCTCGGCGCAGGCCGAGGTGGGCCACGCCGAGGTCCCGCCCGGCTCGAACGACGGCCCGCGCCTCGGCACCTACCGCGCGGCCGTGGCCGGCGCGGCCGCCGGCCAACCCTGGTGCGCCTACTTCGTCTCCT
>JAWVEV010000072.1:0-3416 GCA_033856535.1 Miltoncostaeaceae bacterium
CGCGCGCGGTCGTCACGCCGGCCCCGACGACCATCCGCCAGGTCTCGGGCTCCACCTCGACCACGCGGTCGAGCCGGTCGAGCGCGAGCACGACACCGCCGTCCGGGACGCAGCCGCCGGCCAGCCCGGTGCCGCCGCCGCGCGGGGTGACGGGCACGCCGCGCTCGGCGCACCAGGCCACGACCTGCGCCACCTCGTCCGTCGAGCCGGGCCGGACGAGCGCGTCCGCGCTGCCCTTCAACCCGGCCCACTCAGTCGCGTCGTGCAGCGCCCAGGCGGGCGGCGGCGAGAGCACGTTCTCGCTCCCGACGATGTGAGCAAGGCTCATCCGTCCGACTGTACGGATCCGGGTGAAGTCCGGAATTGGTTCGGCCGATGACACATTCGTGGCCCGCCGAAAGTCCACACGCAAGAAGAAGAAGCCGACCTGCCGTAAGCCGCCCCCCAAGCGCAAGAAGAAGGTCGCTTCACGCAGCAGCTACGACCCGCTCGCGGTCAAAAGGCGCAAGCGCCGCAAGAAGAAGCTGCCGCTGTGCAAGAAGAAAAAGAAGAAGGCGCCGGTCAAGCCCAAGCCGCCGGTGGCCACGGGCGGGACGCACCCCGCCGCGCCGCTGCCCGCGAGCTTCCCGAGCCCTGACTCGCCGCCCGCGCCGGACCCGGTCGCCGACCCGCCGGCCGCCCCGCTGGGCACACCGATCGCCGCCTACACCGGCACCTTCGGGCCGCGCCAGGCCGAACGGCTGCTGTGGCGCGCCGGGATGGGCCCGCGCCCCGGGGAGATCGAAGCGTTCGCGAAACTGGGACTCGAGGGCGCGGTGGCCAGGCTGACCCGGCCGAGCGGCGCCTCCACGCTGGTCGGCCCCGCCCCGCACGACGGCGAGGGCGGCGCGCTGTACCCGTACCAGGAGTGGGGCCACGACGTGCTCTGGTGGACCGACCGCACGGTCCGCTCCGACCAGCCGCTGGTGGAGCGGATGACGCTGATCTTCCACGACTGGTTCGCCACCTCCAACGACGCGGTCGGCTCGTCCCAGTTCATGCTCGAGCAGTCCAACCTGCTGCGCGGCAAGTGCCTGGGCTCCTTCCTCGACCTGCTCAAGGCGGTGACCGTCGACCGGGCGATGCTCGTCTTCCTCAACGGCATCGACAACACGAAGAACCGCCCGAACGAGAACTACGGCCGCGAGGTGATGGAGCTGTTCGCCCTGGGCGCCGACCGCGGCGCCTACACCGAGGCCGACGTCCGCGAGATCGCCCGCGCCTTCACCGGCTGGCGCGCCGACTGGGTCGAGGGCGTCGGGCTCACCAACTTCCGCTACGACGCCAACCGCCACGACACCGGCAACAAGACGGTGTTCGGCCACACCGGCGCCTGGAACTGGGAGGACGCCTGCCGGCTGGTGGTCGAGCACCCGCTGCACGCCTCGGTCTTCGTGGGCAAGCTGAGCGGCCACCTCGTGGGCGGCCCGCCCCCGGCCGACGTCGGGGCCGCGCTGGAGAAGCTCTACGTCGACTCGGGCTGGCAGATCCGCCCGGTGCTGGAGGCGATCCTCCTGTCGCCGTGGTTCTACGAGGGCCCGCGGCTGGTCAAGCCGCCCGCCGTGCTGATCGCCGGGATGCTGCGGCTGCTCGGCCGCGGCGTGGAGACGAGCGCGTGGAGCTGGCTGAGCGACGAGGCCGGCCAGCGCGTCACCTCGCCGCCGGACGTCGCCGGCTGGGACGAGAGCCGCTGGCTGGACTCGAGCAAGCTGCGCGGGCGCTTCTACTGCGTCGGCCAGGCGATGGCCGAGCTCAGCCTCACCTACCCGGCGTGGGACACGTACCCGGCCGAATCGGCCGCCCAGGCGCTGGCCTCGGCCCGCGCGTTCTGGGGCGACCCGTGGCTGTCCGACGAGACCGTCGCCGCGCTGCTCGACCACGCCGCCACCTGCATGCCCGCCGCCAACCAGCCCTACCAGCGCGCCCAGCGCCAGAACCTGCTCCGCCACATGATCGCCATCTCCCCCGACTTCCAGACCTCATGATCCAGCGCTGCTGCGAACCCGGCATGCCGACCCCCGCGGGGTCCACCCTCTCCCGCCGCACCTTCCTGATGCGCTCGGCCGGCCTTGCCCTGGCGGTCTACGGCGGCCGCGCGCTCGCGCCGCGGGCCTTCGAGGAGGGCATCGCCGCCGCCCAGGCCCAGGCCGCCGGCCAGCCGGTGCTCGTCTCGATCTTCATGTCCGGCGGCGTCGACTCGCTCTCCCTGCTCGCCCCCACCGGCGGCGCGCACCTGGCCCGCTACCAGCAGCTGCGCCCGTCGCTCGCCCTGCCGCGCAACGACGCCCACGCCTTCGGCGCCGACCCCTCGCTGCAGTGGCACCCGAACGCGCTCGCCTTCCGCGACCTGCACGCGGCCGGGAAGCTGACCGTCCTGCCGGGCGTCGGCTACCAGGACCCCAACCAGTCACACTTCACCTCGCGCCACTACTGGGAGGTCGGCGCGCTGGACCCGGTCGGCCGCTTCGGCTGGCTGGGCCGCTACCTCGACCTGCACGGCTCGGCCGAGAACCCGCTGCAGGGCATCTCGCTCGACTGGACCCTGTCGCCGTCGATCGCCGCCGCCGACGTTCCCGTCGCCTCGGTCCCCGACCCGGCCCACTTCGACTTCTGGATCCGCAACGTGTGGGACTCGAAGATCGAGGGCTCGATGGTGCCGCTGCTCAAGCGCCTCGGCCAGCTCGAGACGTCCGACCCGGCCCTCGGCGGCGCCCGCCGCGTGGCCGCGCGGACGGCCAAGCTGGTGGAGGATCTCGCCCCGCTGCAGGGCGCCCAGCAGCCCTACCAGACCGCCGTGGCGTACCCGGACAACGGCTTCGCCGAGCGCCTGGCCTCGCTGGCCGAGATGCTCTCGCGCGGCATGCCCGTCCGCGTGGCGGCCCTGACCGCCAACGGCGGCTACGACACCCACGACAACCAGGCCTCCACCTTCGGCGACGACGTGGCCGGCGCCACCCAGGCCCTCGCCGCCTTCCAGGCCGACCTCGAGGCCCGCGGCCTCGCCGACCGCGTGATGACGCTCGTGTGGAGCGAGTTCGGCCGCCGCCCCGAGCAGAACGCCAACGGCACCGACCACGGCGCCGGCGGCTGCGCCTTCCTCATGGGCTCCCGCGCCTCCGGGACCATGGTCGGCGAATTCCCGGGGCTGTCCTCCCTGGATGCCTGGGGCAACCTCCGCCACACCGTCGACTTCCGCGCCGTCTACGGCGCGCTGCTGGACCAGTGGATGGGCGCCGACCCCGAGGCGATCATCCCGGGCGTCGGGGCGTTCAGCCTGCCGACGCTCGTGAAACCCTGACGAACTCCTGGGCGACCGGGATCAGCTCCGGCGGGACCCAGTGGCCGGCGTCCGACTCGAGGTACTGCGCCTGGGGGAG
>JAWVEV010000073.1:0-10103 GCA_033856535.1 Miltoncostaeaceae bacterium
CCCAGGTGCTCACGCTCGACCTGCTGGCCAAGGGCTACGCCTACGCCGAGGTGCCGATCGGCTACCGCTTCCGCCGGCACGGCCGCTCCTTCGTCCGACTCGGGCCGTACCTGCGGAAGGTGGTCCCGGCGGTCTACCGGGAGCTCAACGCGGGCTCCCCGGCGTCGAACAGCGCCGCGTACCGGTCGACCAGCATGTCCCGGCCCTTGACCGCCGCGACCGCCTCGGGGCCGGCCACCCCCTCGCCGAAGGACCCGGCGCCGCCCTCGGGCCCGAGCGGGACCGCGATCAGCGGCGGAAAGGGCTCGTAGGCCGCGAGCTCACCCGCCCCGGTCGCCAGGGCGCGGATGTTGGCCGCCACCACCTCGGCCTGCATCGTGGCGATGCCGGCCATGTCGCGGTCGGCATCGGCGATGTCGCCCAGCGCGAACACCCGCTCCTCGCCGGCCACGCGCAGGTGCCGGTCGACGCGCACGTAGCCCCGCTCGTCCCGTCGGTCGGCCAGCGAGCCCCCGTCGAGGTAGCCGGCCTGCGGGCGCACGCCGAAGGCACGGAACCAGATGTCGGCCTCCAGCGTCTCTCCCGCGGCCGTGACCGCGCGGACCGGGGCGAGCGTCGCCGGCGGCGCCTCGGGGAGCGCCAGGAGCGCCGTGCCCAGGCGCAGCTCCACGCCGAGCGCGTCGAGCTGGCGGCGCAGCTCGTCGCGGAGCGCCTGGTCGTAGGGGCCGGAGAGGACGTCGTCGGCCATGTCGAGGATCGTGACGCGGGTCCCCGGGGCGAAGGCCGCGATCTCGCCGGCCAGCTCCAGACCGGCCGGGCCCGCGCCGACGATCAGCGCCCGCCGTGCCGCCATGAGCGCGTCGTGCGCCGCGAGCACGCGCGCGCGGGCCGTCGCCAGGTCGGGCTCCTCGCTCTTGGCGGGGAAGGGATAGGCGGACCCGGTGGCCAGGACGAGGTAGTCCGGCTTCAGGACCGCGCCGGATTCGAGCGTCACCCGCCGCCCGTCGACGGCGACGGCGCGGTCGCGCACGAAGCGCCCGCGGGCGAGCAGGCGGTCGTAGGGGAAGTGGATCCGGTCGAGCCACTCCGGCTGCAGCAGCGCGCGCCAGGCGGCCACCGAGTGCGTGAACGCCTCGGTGGGGTCGACCAGGGTGACGTCGGCGACGTCGTCGAGCGCCTTCGCGGCGGTGATACCGCCGTAGCCCCCGCCGATCACGGCGACGGTGGCGGGGGAGGGCGAGGGGTCGGTCATGGAGTGCTCCGCTGTCAGTATCTGCATCGATAGGACATGTCGCTAGTAATTTCAGAGCGACAGCGGCCACGCTAGCATCTGGGGCGATGAGCGCGACCCCCGAGCCACCGGCGGCCTCCTCCGAGGCGTGCGTCCGCGGCGACGCGGCGTTGGCGCGCGCGTTCGAGTTCCTGGGCAAGCGCTGGAACGGCGTGATCCTGGGGGCGCTCAGCGCGGGTCCGGTCGGCTTCCGTGACCTCTCGCGCGAGATCGGCCGCATCTCCGACTCGGTGCTCTCCGAGCGGCTGGCGGGGCTCGCCGGAGCCGGGCTGATCGCCCGGACCGTGGACGCGGGCCCGCCGGTTGCGGTCTCCTATGCGCTCACCGAGCGCGGCGCCGCCCTCATGCCGGCCCTCGAGCGGATCGCTCGGTGGGCCGCGGAGCACCTCCCGGGAGCCGAGCCACCCGGCGCCGGCTCGGCCCGCCGGAAGGGTTAGCGCTCGCTGTCGAGCTCCGCCATCGCGTAGTCGGCGTAGCGGGAGCCGGCCACGTCATCGGCCGGGACCGCGCGCTCGATCTCCTCGAGGTCGTCGGCGGTCAGCGCCAGGGTCAGCGCGCCGAGCGCCTCGTCCAGCCGGTCGCGCCGGCGGGCGCCGACCAGCGGCACGATGTCGTCGCCGCGCGAGGCCACCCAAGCGATCGCCAGCTGGGCGGTGGTCGCGCCCTTGCGCGCCGCCAGCGCGCCGAGCGTCTCGACCAGCGCCAGGTTGCGCGCCAGGTTGTCGCCCTGGAAGCGCGGGCTGCCGGCCCGGAAGTCGTTCGCCGCCAGCTCGCGGTCGGGGCGCCAGTGGCCGCTGAGCAGGCCGCGCGACAGCACGCCGTAGGCGGTCACGCCGATCCCGAGCTCGCGCAGGGTCGGCAGGATCTCCGCCTCGATCCCGCGCGACATGAGCGAGTACTCGATCTGCAGGTCGGAGATCGGGTGCGTGGCCGCCGCCCGGCGGATCGTCTCCGGCCCGGCCTCGGACAGGCCGATGTGCCGCACGTACCCCGCCTGCACCATCTCCCCGATGGCGCCGATCGTCTCCTCGATCGGCACGTCCGGGTCGACCCGCGTCAGGCGGTAGACGTCGACGTGGTCGGTGTCGAGGCGGGCGAGCGTGTAGGCGAGCGAGGTTCGCACCGCGGCGGGCCGGCCGTCGATGCCGAGCCAGCGCCCGCCCGGGTCGCGCTGGGCGCCGAACTTGACGCTGATCGCGACGTCCTCGCGCCGGCGATCCCGCAGGGCCTTGGCGATGAGCAGCTCATTCCGGCCCATCCCGTAGAAGTCGCCGGTGTCGATCAGCGTGACGCCGGCGTCGATCGCGGCGTGGATGGTCGCGATGCTCTCCCGCTCGTCGGCGGGGCCGTAGAGGTCCGACATGCCCATGGCACCCAGGCCGATCGCCGAGACCTGGGGGCCGGTGGTGCCGAGCGTGCGCGTGTCCATCTGGAGCCGCCTTCCGTCGCCTGGGTGACGCCCTGGATGGTCTCGCCCTGCGCGCCCGAACGGAAACGCCGGGCCGACGTGGATCCACGCCCGACGGGCGTGAATCGGGCTATCGTCCGCGCGTGCCGGATCTGCGCCAGCTGCGCGCGTTCGTCGCGGTGGCCGAGGAGCTCGGCTTCACCCGCGCCGCCGCGCGCCTGGGCGTGGGCCAGCAGGCGGTGTCGAAGGCGATCGCGCGGCTGGAGGCGGACCTGGGGGTGGAGCTGCTCGAGCGGACGACGCGCGAGGTGCGGCTGACGCGGGCGGGCGCGGCCCTCCTGGAGCCCGCGCAGGGCGTGCTCGCGGCCGTCGACGCCGCGGTCGCGGCGGCCCGCGAGGCCGGAGGCGTCCCGACCGGGACGGTCCGGATCGGCGTCACGCCGGCGGTCGGGGCGCGGGAGCGCGAGGACGTGGTGAGCGCGATCCGCCGCGACGCGCCCGACGTCGCCGTCGGGGTCCACGAGGTGCGCCCGCGCGACGTGGGCCGGCTGCTGACCTCCCGCGAGCTCGACCTGGTCCTCTCCCGGTCCCGCGTCGGCGGGCCCGAGGTCGACGCAGCCGAGCTTCGCCCGACCCGGGCCGTCCTCTTCGTCGCCGCCGGCCACCGGCTGGACGCCGCCCGCGCCGTGGCGCCCAAGGAGCTCGACGGCGAGCGGCTGCTCACCTGGAACCCGCCGGGGACGGCGTTCACGGACCTGCTGCTGGAGCGCCTGGCCGCCGCCGGGGCCCGGGTCGAGCCGGTGGAGTCCCGCATCACCGGCGCCGGCAGCGCGTCGGAGCTGGCGAGGCTCAGCGCGGTCGCGGTGATGCCGGAGGACTGGCCGGTGACCGACGGCGTCATCCGGATCCTGCTGAGCGGCGACCTGACCCTGCCGCTGCTGGTGCTCTGGCGTCTGGGACCGCCGCCGCCGGCGGTCCGCCGCCTGCGCGAGGCGCTGGCGCCCCCTCGCTGACCCGGCCCGGCGCCGCGCTCCAGTCGGCGCCGGAGCGGCCGATCTGGAGTGCGTGCTCGTCAACGACATCCACTCGGGGCTGAACCCGACCGAAATCGCGGAGGTCGTCGCGCCGCGATCGGTCGAGGAGATCAGCGCGGCGTTGGCGCGCGCGGCGGCATCGGACCGGCCGCTCTCGATCGGCGGCGGGCGCCACGCGATGGGCGGTCAGCAGTTCGCCGCCGGCGGAACCCTCCTGGACATGCGCGCGATGGACCGCGTGCTCGGGCTCGACCGCGAGCGCGGGCTGGTGGAGGTCGAGGCCGGGATCATGTGGCCCGAGCTCGTCGCGCACCTGATCGAGGCGCAGCGAGGGGAGGGGCCGGCCTGGGGCATCGCCCAGAAGCAGACCGGCGCCGACCGGCTCACGGTCGGCGGATCCGTCTCCGTGAACGGCCACGGGCGCGGGCTCGCGATGGCGCCGATCGTCGCGGACGTCGAGGCGCTGCGGTTGGTCCTGCCCGACGGCGCGGTGGTCGAGTGCTCGCGCGATCGCGAGCCCGACCTGTTCCGCCTGGCGGTCGGCGGCTACGGATTGGTCGGCGTGATCGCCGCGGTCACGCTCCGGCTGGCGCCCCGGCGCAAGCTTGAGCGGGTGGTCGAGCCGATCACCGTGCCGGAGCTCGAGGCCGCCTTCGCCGAGCGCATCGCCGCCGGCTTCCTCTACGGCGACATGCAGTTCGCGATCGATTCCGCGTCGGCGGACTTCCTGCACCGCGGGGTCTTCTCGTGCTATCGGCCGACCGATCCGGATCGCCCGATCCCGGATGGCCAGCGTGTGCTCGTCCGCGACGATTGGCGCCGGCTGCTGTTTCTGGGCCATACGGACAAGTCCCGGGCGTTCACCGAGTACGCGAGGCACTACTTGGCGACGTCGGGGCAGGTCTACTGGTCCGACCTCCACCAGCTCGCCGACTACGAGGACGGCTACCACGAGGCGCTCGACACGGCGCTCGGGGCGGTGCATCCGGGCAGCGAGATGATCGGCGAGCTGTACGTGCCCCGCCCCGCGCTGGCCGGCTTCATGGCCGCCGCCGCCGACGACCTGCGCCGGCGCGAGGGGAACGTCATCTACGGGACGGTCCGGCTGATCCACCGCGACGACGAGACCGCGCTGCCCTGGGCCCGCGACGACTTCGCGTGCGTCGTCATCAACCTCCACACCGACCACACGCCGGACGGGATCGCCGGCACCGCGGCGGCGTTCCGCGGGCTGATCGACATCGCCCTCGAGCGGGGCGGGAGCTACTTCCTGACCTACCATCGGTGGGCGACCCGCGAGCAGGTCTTGGCGGCGCATCCCGCGCTTCCCGGGGTCCTGCGCGAGAAGCGCCGCCGCGATCCCGGCGGCCTGATCCAGAGCGACTGGTACCGGCACCACGCCGGGCTCCTCGAGGACGCGGCCTGACGTGGTCGGCGCCGCCGGCCTGCGCGCCCTGCTCCTGCTGGCCACGGTCCTCGACGTGCCCGCGCTCGGTCCGGCGAGCCGCCGGGCGACCGGTACGCCGCGCGCGCGGTCGATCGTCGTCAGCGGCGTGCCCGTCGAGGTGCTGCGCCCGGCCGGCGACGCTCCCCGGCCGGCATTCCTCTTCCTGAACGGCGCGCACCCGGAGCGCCGCCGGGAGCCGGTGGTACGGCGCGTCGTCGACGGGCTCGCGCGGGCCGGCTTCGTCGTGGTCGTCCCCGACCCGCCCGGCCTGGCCGATGGCGAGATCTCTCCCCGAACCCTCGACGGGGCGATCGCCGCCGGGCGTGCCGCGGCGGCGCTGCCGGAGGTCCGCGGCGGCCGCGTGGCGATCCTCGGCGCGTCCACCGGCGGCAGCCTCGCGCTGCTCGCGGCGGCCGACCCGGAGCTGCGCGACCGGGTGAGCGTGGTCGTCTCGTTGACGCCGTTCGCCGACCTCGAGCGGATCGTCTGTCTCGCCACCACCGGGCGCTACGACGGGGTCCAGCACCCCGTCGCGGACCTGCTGCGCGCGGCGGTCGCGCGGTCCCTCGGGGCCGCCACCGGTCCGGACGGCGCCGAGGCCGTCGCCCGGCTGCTCGCCAACGAGGACCCGGAGCGGTTCGCCGAGCTGCTCGAGGCGGTGGCGCCGGGGGTCCGCGCCGCCATCCGGCGCCTGTCGCCCGTCGCCTGCGCCGCCTCCGTGCGCGCGCCCGTCGAGCTGCTGGTGCCGCCGATGGACGCGTACTTCCCCCGGGCGGAGGCGATGGCGCTGGCCGCGGCGCTTCCGAGCGCCCGC
The DNA here is from genome assembly GCA_033856535.1 of Miltoncostaeaceae bacterium. Taxonomy (GTDB): domain Bacteria; phylum Actinomycetota; class Thermoleophilia; order Miltoncostaeales; family Miltoncostaeaceae; genus JAWVEV01. The sequence goes on from JAWVEV010000073.1 coordinate 5,995, forward strand.
CTGACCGTGACGCCGACGCTGGACCACACGCGGCCCTCGGCGACCCTGCGCACCGCCGGCGCCGCGGTGGCCTTCGGCCGGGTGGTCACCCGGGCGCTGGCCGCGGCCGCCTAAGCCGAGCCGGACTCCTCCACGCTCACCCCGGGGGCGCGGTCGACGCCGGAGAGCGCCAGCGTCCGCCGGGGGGCCGAGGCCGGGTGCAGCAGCAGCCGCAGCCGGCCCGCGGGGGGCGCCAATCGGCGCGCCAGATCGACCAGCATCCGCACGCCGGCGCTGTCCAGGAACGTCACCTCGGTCAGGTCGAGCGTCAGCTCGTCCCCGGGCTGCACCGCCTCGGTCAGGCGGCGCGCCAGCTCGGGGACGCTCGCGTGGTCCACCTCGCCCACCAGCCGCGCGGACGCGCGAGGAGGGCCGGCGCCCGCGGCGCGGGAGAGGTCGCGCAGCCGCGCGTGGCTCGGCGCCGCCGACGCGGTCGCCATCGTGGCGAGCGAGCCCGGCGGCTCCCCGCCGCCGTCGCGGCGCAGCCGGCGCGACATCCGGACCGCGCAGCCCTCGGCCCCGGGCACCACCTCGGCCCGGTCCATCAGCGCGCGCATCAGCGGGATGCCGCGGCCGCGGTCGCCGGGCGCCGGCGTGCCCCGCCAGCGGCCCGCGTCGCGCACCTCCAGCCGCAGCAGCCCGTCGGACCCGACCGTCCCGATCACGCTCATCTCGCGCACCGGGCCCTCCAGGTAGGCGTGCTCGATCGCGTTGGCGGCGGCCTCGTCGCAGGCGAGCACGATGTCGGCGACCTCCTCCTCGTCGGCGCCGACCTCCGCCAGCCAGCCGCGCAGGCCCGCCCGCAGGGTCGCCAGCTCGGCCGCCCGCGCGGGCAGGGACATCTCGAACGCCGGCGCGCCGCCCCGGCGGGCGACCAGCAGCGCCACGTCGTCCTCGGCCGCGCCGGCAGGGACCATCGTCTCGAGCACGCGCCCGCAGAGCGCCGAGGGACGCTCATCGGGCGCGCCGGCGGCGGCCTCGGCCAGGCGTGCGAAGGCGGAGTCCAGCGGCTCGCCGCGCCGCTCCACGAGGCCGTCGGTGTAGAGCAGCAGGCCGTCGCCGGGGAGCAGGGCGACGCGTGCGGTGGGCCGCGCGCCCTGGTCGCCCACGCCGAGCGGCGGCGAGCGCCCCTCCCAGAGGAGCGCCGCGGTCCCGTCGGCGCGCAGCAGCAGCGGCGGCGGGTGGCCGGCGCAGGCGTAGGTGGCCTCGTCGGCCTCCAGATCGACCAGGCAGACGGCCGCGGTGGTCGTGCGCGCCCCCGGGATCCGGTCGGCGACGCGGCTCATCCGCCCCAGCACGGCGCCGGGGGAGAGCCCCTCGCGCACCAGCACGTTCAGCGCCGCGCGCAGCTGCCCCATCACCGCGGCGGCCTGCGGGCCGCGGCCCACCACGTCGCCCACGCAGAGCATCAGGCGCCGGTCGTCGAGCGCGATCGCGTCGTACCAGTCGCCGCCCACCCGGCCCGGCTCGGAGCTGGCCACGTAACGCCACGCCAGCTCGAGGCCGGCGACCTCCGGCAGCCGCTCGGGCAGCAGCGCCTCCTGCAGCGTGGTGGCCACGGCGAGCTCGGCCTCGTAGAGGCGCGCGTTGTCGAGCGCGAGGCCGGCGCGGCGGCCGATCTCGGTGAGCATGTGCAGGTCGTCGCGGTCGAAGTGGCGGCCCGACTCGGCCGTCATCAGCGACAGCGCTCCGAGCACCCGCCCGCGCGCGGTCAGGGGCACGCAGAGGTACGAGATCGGGCCGAGCTCGACCATCCCGGCCATGAAGTCCTCGTCCGGCGCGTAGGCGCGGAGCATCTCCAGGCTGACGTTCTTGATCAGGCCCGGGCGCCCGGTGCGGATCACCTGCGCCGGCCCCACGGCCACGTCGGGCGAGTAGTGGCGCCCGTAGAGCGCCCGGACCAGTGGCTCCTTGAGCGGGTCGACGTGGCTGGTGGCCGCCAGCCGCGCATCGCCGGTGAGCTCGACCAGGCGCACCGTGCAGTAGTCGCCGAGGTCCGGCACCACCAGCCGGGCCAGGCTCTTCAGGCGCTCCTCGACGCCGACCGGGGCGTCCACGGCCAGGCTGACCTCGGCGAGCAGCCGCGCCCGCTGCTCGGCCCGCTCGGCGAGCGCGCGCGCCCGCTGCTCGGCGGCGTAGAGCCGCGCGCGCTCCATCGCCTGCGCGCAGAGCCGCGTGAGGGTGAGGATGAAGTCGCGCTCGCCCTGCTCGAAGGTGTGCTCGTCGGCGTCGAAGCGCAGGCCCACCGCGCCGATGATCCGGCCCTCGGCGTGGAGCGGGACGGCCGCGCCCACCGGCCCGCGGCCCGAGGTCGGCGCGGGCCAGCGGCCCATCCAGTCGGCCTCGCTCTCCAGCCAGAGCGGCTCGCCCTCGCGCAGCGCCGTCGCGAGCGGGATCGGCGCGTCCAGGCCGAATCGGCGGATGCTCTCGATGAGCGACTCGGGATAGCCGACGGCGCTCACGACCTGGGCCGCGTCCTCGTCGAGCACGGTCACGATCCCGGCGGTCGCGCCGAGCGCCGCCAGGCCTTCGGTCACCACCACCTCCCCCACCTGCTGCGGCGTCAGGGCCGAGGCCAGGGCGCTGCTCACGCGCTGGAGCCGGGCCAGCCGGTCGGCCGCCCGCTCGGCCTCGCGCCGGGCGCGCACCTGCTCGGTCACGTCGACGCCGACCGCCAGCACGCCGTCGATGGCGCCGCCATCGCCCCGGATCGGCTGGCAGATGACGTTGAAGAAGGTCTCCTCGGGCCGGCCGGCGCCCGAGGGGTCGGTGAGCACCGGGAGCTCGTCGGCCTCGTAGCGGCGCCCGGTGGCGTAGACCCGGTCGCAGGCCTCGAACAGGCCCTGGCGGGCCAGCTCCGGGTCGAGCTCGCGCAGGCTGTGCCCCACGGGATGGCGCCGGCCGAAGAGCCGCTCCACCACGTCGTTGACGTACTCGATGCGGTGGTCCGGGCCGCGCAGCACGCTCACCGCGATCGGGGCCTCGCGCAGGATCTCGCGCCAGCGCCGCTCCCCGGCACCGGACAGCGGCGGCGCGACGCTGAGCGCCGCCGCGAGGCTCGCCAGCCGCCGCAGGTCGGTCGCGCTCCAGGCCCGCCGATCGGCCCCCAGCACGCAGAGCGTCGCGCCGTCGCCCCCGGTCGGCGCCGCCAGGAACGAGGCCGCGCCCAGGGCGAGCGCCTCGGCGTCGCCGGTCAGGTCCTCGATCGCCTCCCCGCCGGATGCCGCCAGCAGCCGCCGGCAGAGCGCCTCGGCCGGATCCGCCGCGGCGGGCGCCGCCCCGGCCGGCACCAGGGCCAGCGCCGCGACGGGCGTCGCCAGCAGGTGGGTCGCCGCCTCGGCGAGGGCGCCCAGGTCGCACGCGGCGCGCGGTCGATCGGCGCTCACGGCTCCGTCAGGCGACGCCTTGCCGACCGTCGTCACGCCTCGGACGATACCCCCGGCGGCGTCCTTGAGGGCGCGTCAGTCCTCGACGACGTGCTCCGCGAAGCGCGCTCGCGCGGCCGCCCAGGCGCGGTCGTCGAAGCTGCCGCCGGGGCCCAGCGCGTCGGCCGCCGCCCAGGCCATCGCCAGGGCGTGGTGGGCGTTGTCGTGCACGAAGAGGCCCAGGCGCCCGAAGCTGAGCAGGGCCGGCTGATCGGCGGCCCACGCCTCGAGCGCGGCCAGGTGGTCCTCGAAGCCGCGCCGGTAGACGGGGTACGCCTGGGGCAGGCGCCGCGCCGCGACCTCGCGCACCCGGGGCGCCGGCAGCCCGGCGCGGCCCAGCGCGTGGACCACGAGCCCGGCCAGCTCGGTCTCATCGGCAGTGAAGAGGTCGTCGCCAGGCGCGCAGGGGATCTCGGCGCAGAGCACCGTGCGGTCCGGCGGGTCGTCCCCGTCGCGGTAGTTGGCGGGCTCCGAGATCCGCGTGACCGGCGTGAAGGGCTCCGGCAGGTAGTGCGCGTCGAATGGGGTGTACCGGCCGCCGTCGAGGACCAGGTAGACCAGGACCAGGGCCCGGAACTCCAGCCTCTGGGCGGCCTCGACCGCGGCGACCGGCGGGGCCGGATCGGCCATGCCGGCGAGCGCGGG
>JAWVEV010000074.1:0-37720 GCA_033856535.1 Miltoncostaeaceae bacterium
CGTCCCGTGCGAGCCCTCGCCGCGGAGGCCTTTGTGGTCTGTGAGCGGCCCTAGCTCTGCCTCCTCGGCGTTTCCAGCCTCCACCGAATACGCCCCGACGTTGGCGGCTCGCAGACCGGCGCCCGACAATGAGAGCGTTGTGTTAGGCGGAAGACTCAACACTTTTACATTGCTGGGTACAGTGACGACGAGACCACCGGCCGGCGTGCGCTCCGCCTTGATCGGACCCCGCGGCCACTCAAGTTCGACTCTGACTTCGCCGGCAGCGGGTGGAACCTGCTGAGGATCTGTGACGGACAACTCGCCAAGAACAACTTGAATAGTCGAGACCAGTCCCCGCGGTTCGGCAAATGCATCCGCGAGGAGAATGCGTTCCGTCTCTGCGTCCGGGGACGCTGCCGCAATGAGTGCACGGCGGACCAGGCCCATGGCCCTGTCGAGAACGCCCACGATACGTGTCCGCACATCGTCCGCGGCCATGTACCCGTGCTCGAAGCCGTTACTCGCCTCCTCCATCGCCTCCCGCGCAGCGTCATCGCCACCGAAGACGCGCTCGTGCAGCACACGGAGGCGATACACCTCGCTGGTTTGCGCGCGGCGCAGCTTCGCCAAGCGCTTAGGCGTCACTTGAGCGTCCGCCGCCTCCGTTTCGAGAATGCACCGACTCAACGTTTCCGCGGCGATGTAAAGGAACTCCCCGGCGAGCAAGCGCCCCTCTGGTGTCCAGTGGCTCAAAGCTCGGCGGTACGCCTCAATTGCGCGGTGAAGTAAAGCGTACTGCGGGTGCGAGCCAACGGCAGCCATGAAGCGTTCCATGGGCTCCGGTTCGAAGCGTCGTTCACCCGGTGGGAACCAGTCGGCCGCTGCCGGCGTCTGGTACCAGATGAAAGGCTGAGGTGTTGAAAGGTCGAGTCCGTACGCGGCCAGTGCGAGTGGATCCGCAATCGCTGCGTTCGACGCGAGAGCCAAAACCGATAGGGAGTTACCGAGCATCGCCGCCAGGCGGTGTTGCGCATCGTCGAGCGACTCAGCGCTCCCACGGATCTCGCCATGGAGTGTCACAGGATACGCGCGACCAGCTTCACCGCCGGTGTATTCGCTCTGTAAGATTGCGGTCGCGCCGGGCCAGGTGACGCGCAGGTGGTTGTCATAGTCCATGTGGGCGGCGGCGTACGCGCGCATACGGAAGGCAAAGGCCGACATGCTTGGGAGCCTACTGGGCAGCGGGGCCAGGTCCGATTCACAAGGTCATAAGAGCCGACGATGAAGAGGCGGGCGGCTTGGCGGACGAGACGCGGGGCAGCGGCGACTGGCGAGCTCGACGCCGTCGGTGGGTTGGCGGACGGCGCCGCCGCCGAGGGCCAGGGCCGGTGCCAGGCGAGTGTTGCCACTTTGGTTGCCACCCTTATCCTCCCGACAGGTGGCTACGGCGAACCGAGGCGGCAAAGTGGCGCCTTTGCAGGCCTTCTGATAGAGCCGACGCGGGGACTCGAACCCCGGACCCCTTCATTACGAGTGAAGTGCTCTACCAGCTGAGCTACGTCGGCGCGGGCGCCCTCGGGCGCCGCGGCGGTCAAGGATAGCGCCGGCCGCGCCGGCTACCAGCCCAGTCGACCCGGGGGCACCAGCCGGCCCGCCTTCCCGGCCCGGGCGGCGGCGATCCTCGTGAGCAGCGCCTCCACGGCGAGATCCACGGTGGGGTTGAGGATCAGCTCGGACTTGGTGCGCTGGATCTCGTCCAGGGCGCGCTCCAGGAACGCCGGCCCGCCGGCGTCGCCCAGGGCGTCGATCCGATCCCGGTGCCGAACGGCGCCGGGCGCGCCGACCGCGACCGCCAGCGCGTCCGCCATCAGCCCCGCCGCCGCGTCCAGGACGTGCTCCCAGCCGTCGCTCACCATCCTCCGCCGCTCGCGCTTCTCCTGATCCTCCGCGCGCTTCAGCGCGGTCCGCTCGCCGCGCTTGCCGGCCAGCGCCTCGGCCTCGGCCCGCAGGGCCTCCAGCTCCGGCGACGGGGTCCCCGTCGCGGCCGCCTCCATCCGCCCCTGGATCCCGCGCACCTGCTGCGCCGGCGGGGTCCGGCCCGACAGCGCGGCCAGCCCCAGCTCGGTGCCGATCGTGCGCATCTCGACCTCGAACGGCCCCATCCGCAGCGCCAGCGTCCCCTCGGCCCGCGCGCGCGCCGCCGCCTCGGCGGGCGCCATCCCGCGCTCCTCCAGCCGCCGCGCGATCGCCGCCCAGCCCGGCGTCCGGAACGGCACCGGCAGGCAGCGCGACCGGATCGTCGGCAGCAGGTCGGCCGGCCGGTCGGTGATGAGCATGATGTGCGAGCGGGGCGGCGGCTCCTCGAGCGTCTTGAGGATGCGCGGCGCGCCCTCCTGCTCCCGCAGCCGCTCGGCGCCGCCGATGATCAGCACCCGCCGGTCGGCCACCGCGGGCCGGGTCGCGATCGCGGCCAGCCCCGGCTCCAGCTCCTCCAGCCGGATCTCGGCCCCGCTGGCGCGCACCTCGGTCAGATCGAGCGCGACGTCGGTGTGCGGGTGGCGCCCCTCCGGATCCATGATCGCCCAGGCCATCTCGAGCGCCGCGGCGCGCTTGCCCGTGCCGGGCGGCCCGAAGAAGAGGAGCTGCTGCGGCGGGCTCGGCCTCCCCAGCGCGGCCCGGAGCACCCGCTGCGCCAGCGGCTGGTCCGGGAGGTCGATCACAGCCACGGCGCCACTCTTGCCATCACGGCCTCGTGCACGTGGGCGACCGAGCCCTCACCGGGCACCAGCACCACGCGCTCGGGGAACCGCGACGCCAACGCCCGGTACCCCTCCGCCACGCGCTCCTGGAACCCGAGCCCCTGCGCCTCGATCCGGTCCTCGCCGGCGCAGCGCCGCTCGGCCGCCACGTCCACCGGGACGTCCACCACCAGCGCCAGGTCCGGCAGGCAGCCCGCGACGGCCCGCTCGTTGAGGGCCCACACCTCGTCCAGCCCCAGCCCGCCGGCGGCGCCCTGGTAGGCCAGCGACGAGTCCACGAACCGGTCCGTCACCACCCACTCGCCGCGCGCCAGCGCCGGCCGCACGACCTCCTCCACCAGCGCCGCCCGCGCCGCCGCGAACAGATACGCCTCGGCCACCGGTCCGATCCGCGGCACCGCGCCGTCCAGCAGCAGCCCGCGAAGGCCCTCGCCCAGCGGCGTTCCGCCCGGCTCTCGGGTCAGCAGGCAGGGCACGCCGCGCGCTCCCAACGCCTCCGCCAGCAGCCGCGCCTGCGTGCTCTTCCCACTCCCGTCGACGCCCTCCAGGGCGATGAACCGCGCCCTCACCAGGGGTCGAGCCCGGCGATCGCCGCGACCACCCCGAGCGCCATCAGCACGCAGATCGCGATGCCCAGCCAGCGCACCCACGGCGGGGGCGTGCGCCGGGCGACGGTCCGCTCGGCCTCGGCGGCCAGCCGTGCGTAGGTCTCGGGCCGCCGGGCCCCCCGCTCGGAGCCGGTCAACCTGTTCCTTTGGCGAGGTTGCCCGGGAGTGTGGGTTCGGCCATCCTCACCTTCGCGTGATGACCTTTTTCATGCGCGGCATGGACCGCTCCGCTCGATCCCGGACAGCCGGGCAAGGCTAGCAAGGAGGCCTGATGTCGACCGTTCTCGTGACGGGGGGAGCCGGCTTCATCGGCTCCAACCTGGCCGACCACCTCGTCGCCGAGCGCCGGCGCGTCCACGTCGTGGACAACCTGTTGACCGGACGCGCCATCCAGGTCCCCGCCGAGGCCGACCTGCACGAGCTCGACATCCGCCGCGCGGCCGACCTCTCGACGCTGGTCCGGTCGATCCGCCCGCGGACGATCTTCCACCTCGCCGCCCAGGCCGACGTCCGCCGGGCGCTCGAGGACCCGGCATACGACGCCGAGGTCAACGTGCTCGGCACGATCGCCGTGCTCGAGGCCGCCCGCGCGGTGGGCGCTCGCGTCGTGTTCGCCTCCACCGGCGGCGCCGGCTACGGCGAGTACCCCGGCCTGGTGGTGCCGACCCCCGAGACCGCCGACACCCGCCCGCTCTCGCACTACGGCATGAGCAAGATGGCCGGCGAGGGCTACTGCCGCCTGTACGGCCGGCTCTACGGCGTCGAGAGCGTGATCCTCCGCCTCGGCAACGTCTACGGCCCGCGCCAGGACCCGCACGGCGAGGCCGGCGTCGTCGCGATCTTCTGCGGGCGCATGCTGGACGGCGAGCAGTGCACGGTCTTCGGCGACGGCCTCCAGACGCGCGACTACGTCTATGTGGGTGACGTGGTGAACGCGTTCCTCGCGGCCGAGCGCGGCCCGGCGGGGGAGACGGTCAACGTCGGCTGCGGCCGCGAGGTGACCGTGCTCGACCTGCTCGAGGGCCTCGGCAACGAGATCCCGCCGGTCTTCGCGCCGGCCCGCGCCGGCGAGCTGCAGCGCAGCGCGCTCGACCCGGGCAAGGCCGAGCGGCTGTACGGGTGGAAGGCCGAGATGCCGCTGGCGCGCGGTCTGGCCGTCACCTACGCGTCGGTCGCCGCCCGCCGCGCGCAGCCGGCCGCACGACCGCCCGGGGCGCTGGTTTCCTGACCGGAGCCAGTCGGGGCGGCCGCACCGGCCGCCCCTCGATCACCAGGCTCGGCCCCTCCTCGACCATCCAGGCGAGCGCGCCCGGGTCGACGCGCAGCTCGCGCTCCGCGGCCGCCAGGCCGGCGGTCAGCCGCGGCGGCCGGTCGTCGGCCGAGTGCGCGTCGCTGGCGATCAGGTGCGCCAGCCCGCCGCGCAGCAGCGTCACCGCCGTCGTTGCAGCGCGCGGCCCGTGCTCGCCCAGCAGGCTCTCGGCGTTGAGCTGCAGCAGCGCGCCGCGCCCCACCAGCTCGTGCAGCCGATCCGGCGCGCGCTGCACGAACTCGGCGCGCTCGGGGTGGGCGAAGACCACGTTGAAGCCGCGGATCTCAAGGTCGCCCAGGCGGTCGGCCAGCCCCAGCGGCCAGCCGCCGCCGCGCAGCTCGATCAGCAGCCACCTGCCCGAGCCGCCCAGGCTGGCCGCGGCCAGGTCCTCGTCGCTCATCCCCGCGAGCCACCCGAGGGTGATCTCGCCGCCGGTCCGGAGCTCCAGCGGGATCTCCTCCTCGACCAGGCGCGCGCGCAGCGCGTCAACGGCCTCGCGCATCCGCGCCGGGGCCGTCGGCCAGGCCTCGGCCATGTGCGGCGTGCAGACCGAGGTGGTGATCCCGTCCGCGACGGCGGCGCGGGCCAGCGCGACGGCGTCGGCCAGCGTCGCGGGGCCGTCGTCCAGACCGGGCAGGAGGTGGCTGTGGAGGTCGATCACGGCCGCCCAGGGTAGCGTGCGCGCGGGCCTCCGCGAGCCTGGACCGCCGCGCGGAGCGCGGTACACTGGCCCCCCCGGGGCATTAGCTCAGTTGGGAGAGCGCCTGGATCGCACCCAGGAGGTCAGCGGTTCGAATCCGCTATGCTCCACTCGGGAAATCCCCCGCAAACGCGGGGGTTTTTTGTTTCTGAGGGCCGCTTGGAGTGACGATGTCCGCGTCCCGGGCGCACGGACGGTAGGTTCGTCATTCCCGAGGGGGCCTTCACGTGAAGCACCGCGCCACGCTCGTCGCCGTCGCCGTGATCCTGGTCGCCGGCATGGTGATCGGAGCGCTCGAGGGCGCCGGCGTCCTCTGGAAGGACGGCGACGACGCGCCGCCGCCGGCGCCCGGCCCCGCCTGGGTCACGGAGATCCCGGCCGAGTTCCCCTTGGCGCAGGATCTGCCGGCCCCAGGTGGCGACAACGAGCCGCGCCAGACCTCCGACGCGCGCGACACGCCCTGGACCCTCGACCTCTGCGGCGCCAGGGCCTCGGCGACGGACGCGACCCGCGTCGCCTTCCGCAGCGTCGTCCAGCCGATCCCCGCCGCGGGCCACACCCGCCAGCTCGGGCTCTACGCCGACGCCGGCGCCGCCCACGCGGTGCTCGAGGACTTCCGCGGTCGCCTGGCCGACTGTCCGACGGTGACGATCCCCGACGGCGGGCCGGTCGGGGACGCGACGGTCCGGTGGGAGACGCGGCCCTTCGGCGCCGGCGAGGAGGCGCTGATCGCGATCGCGGTCTCCCAGGACGCGGTCTTCGCGAGCCACTACGCCGTCGTGCGCGTCGGCAACGCCGTCTACGCGCAGACCTACGACGGCGAGTTCGGCGGGGCGCCGGGGGGCGCCGAGGCCGTCGACCGGCGGGCGCGCCCGACCGCGCGCCGGGTGGCGGCGCGGATGTGCCTCTTCGCCGCGTCCCCCTGCGGCTGAGGCCCTCGGTCTAGGAGCCGGCGGGGGCGGGCGTCGGCGGCCGCGGGATCGGCCCCGCCGGCCGTGACGATCCCGGGCCGGCGTGCCACTCGACGTCGTCGGCGCCAATCGTCGCGCCGCACGTCTCGCACCGGCCCGTCGCCTCGAGCGCGCCCCCGCAGCCGGCGTGGCGCGCCACCACCGGCGGCCCGTTCGGCGACAGGTGCGCGTCGCCCCAGCGCGCCAGGCTGAGCACCACCGGCAGCAGCTCCTTGCCGGCCTCGGTGAGCAGGTACTCGTGGCGCACCGGCCGCTCCTGGTAGGGGCGGCGCTCCAGCACGCCGGCGTCGATGAGCGTCTTCAGGCGCTTGCTCAGGACGTTCGGCGCGATCTTCAGCCGCTCGAGGAAGTGCTCGAAGCGGGTCACGCCCAGCAGGGCGTCGCGAACGATCAGCAGCGTCCAGCGCTCGCCCACGAGCTCGAGGCTCCGGGCGACCGAGCAGTTCTGTCCCGCGTAGTCACGGCCGAGCATGGGCACATTCTGGCACAGGTCGCTTGCATGACGAAAGCCTGAGGGATAACTTGCATCACGCAAGCGACCTGGAGGACGCCGGCCATGCCGACCTCACGCCGCCAGTGGCAGGTGCTCGTCGTCGTGACGGCCGCCGCCTTCCTGGCGAACCTCGACCTCTTCATCGTCAACGTGGCCTTCCCGGCCATCCGGGCCGACTTCCCCGGGGCGAGCCTCGCCGACCTCTCGTGGGTGCTGAGCGCCTACGCGATCGTGTTCTCGGCGCTGCTGGTCCCCGCCGGCCGCCTGGCCGACCGGCTCGGCCGGCGGCGCCTGTTCCTCGTGGGGCTCGCGGTCTTCCTGGCCGGCTCCGCCCTGTGCGCGGCCGCGCTCGGGCCGTGGACCCTCGTGGGCGCCCGGGTCGTGCAGGCCGTGGGCGCGGCGCTGCTCATCCCGACCTCGCTGGCGCTGCTCCTGCCGGCGTTCCCGCTCGAGCGCCGCGCGGCGGCGGTCGGGCTCTGGACGGCCGGCGCGGCCGTGGCGGCCACCCTCGGCCCCACGCTGGGCGGCCTGCTGGTCGAGGCGGGGTGGCGGTGGGTCTTCCTGGTGAACCTGCCGCTCGGGGCCCTGACCTGGATCGCCGCGGTCCGGGTGCTCACCGAGTCGCGCGAGGCGGCCGGCGGCCGCCGGCCGGACCTGGTCGGCGCCGTGGCGCTCTGCGCCGGCGTCGCGGCGCTGGCGCTCGCGGTGGTTCAGGGCGAGGCCTGGGGGTGGACCGGCGGACGGGTGCTGGGCGCCGTCCTGGTCGCCGCGCTCGCGCTCGCCGTCCTGGCGATCCGCTCGGCCCGCCACCCGTCCCCGGTGATCGAGCCGGCGCTCCTCCGGGCGCGCGGGCCGCGCGCCGCGAACCTCAGCGTCTTCCTGTTCTCGATGACCTTCTTCTCCCTGCTCCTCGTCACGGTCCTCTTCCTGACCTCGGTCTGGCGCTACTCGGCGCTCGAGGCGGGCCTCGCCTTCGCCCCCGGCCCGCTCATGGTCGCCCTGCTGTCGGGGCCCACCGGGGCCCTCGCCGGCCGGGTGGGGGCGCGCCCGCTCGCCGTTGCCGGCGCCCTGCTCTTCGCCGCCTCCTGCGGCTGGTGGATCTGGCGCGCCGGCCCGGCGCACGCCTACGCGGCCGACCTGCTGCCCGGGATCGTCGTGGGCGGGATCGGGGTGAGCCTGATCTTCCCGGTCCTCGCCGGCGCCGCCGTCGCCGGCCTGCCGCCCGACCGCGCGGCCACCGGCAGCGCGCTCTTCAACATGGCGCGCCAGATCGGCGGCGTCATCGGCGTCGCGGTCGCGGTCGCCATCCTCGGCGACGGCGCGCTCGAGGCCGGCGACTTCCGCGCCGCCTGGGTCTTCATGGTCGCGGCCTCGCTCGCGGCCGCGCTGGCCGCGCTGCGCATCCCCGCCCGTTTGACCCCGCGGCCGGCCGGGGTAGCTCCCCTGCGGCCGACCGAGGGAGACGAGTGGGCGACGACGAGCTCGAGCGCCTCTGGGGGGATGCCGCACGCCGGCTCCCCTGGCTGCGACCGCCCGACCGCGTCCTCGAGCGCGACGGCCGCGCCGTCCGCTGGTTCCCCGGCGGCCGGCTGAACCTGGCGCACGCCGCGCTGGACGCCCCGGTCGCGGCCGGCCGGGGCGGCCATCCGGCCCTCGTCTACCGGAACGAGCGCGGGGAGCGGCGCGCGTTCACCTACGCGGCGCTCCTCGCCGAGGTCGAGCGCACCGCCGCGGCCCTGCGCGCCATGGGGGTCGGGCGCGGCGACCGGGTCACGATCGCGATGCCGATCTGCCCCGAGGCGATCTGCCTCATGCTGGCGACGACCCGGATCGGCGCGATCCACCAGGTCGCCTTCGCGGGCCTGGGCCGGACGGCGCTCGCCCACCGCATCCGGGCGAGCGGCTCCCGCCTGGTGGCCGGCGCCGACGTGACCTACCGCAAGGGGAAGGCGATCCCCCTGATGGGGGTGCTGGAGGCCGCGCTGGCCGACGCCGGCGAGACGGTGGAGGCGTGCGTCGTGCTGCAGCGCGAGCCGGGCACCGCGACCCTTTCGCCGGGCCGCGACCTGGACTGGGACGACTTCCTCGCCCGGGCGACGGCGGCGACGGCGGGTACGTCGCCACCGAGTCGACCGACCCGGCCTTCCTGATCGGCGCGGCCGGCGGGACGGCCCGGCCGAAGCTCGTCATCCACGTCCACGGCGGCTACGCCGTCGGCGTGCACGCGATGGGCCGGTGGGCCTACGGGCTCGACCCCGGCGACGTCTGGTGGGCGACCTCCGACATCGGCTGGATCGTCGGCCACAGCTACATGGTCTACGGGCCGCTCATGGCCGGCTGCACGACGGTCGTGCACGAGGGGGCGCCCGACCATCCCGACGCGGACGCCCTCTGGCGCGTCGTCGAGGAGGAGCGCGTGACCGGCCTCTTCGTCTCGCCCACGGCCGTCCGGCTGCTGCGCGGCCATGGCGACGAGCCGCCGGCGCGCCACGACCTGTCCTCGCTGCGGCGGGTCTTCTGCGCCGGCGAGCCGCTCGAGGCCGAGGTGTGGGCCTGGCTGCAGCACGACGCCCTGGGCGACCGCGTCCCGGTGCTCGACAACTGGTGGCAGACCGAGACCGGCGGGCCGGTGATCGGGTACCCCTACGGCCTGGGCCCGGTCGAGATCCGCCCCGGCTCGGCCGGCGTCGCGCTGCCCGGCGCCGAGCTCGCGGTGGTGGACGACGACGGCGCCGAGCTGCCACCGGGGGAGGAGGGCCTGCTGGTGCTCCGCCGGCCGATGCCGGCGCTGTCGCCGGGCATCTGGGGCGAGCCCGACCGCTACGCCCACGACTACCTCGACCCCGTGCCCGGCGCCTGGTTCACCGGCGACGCCGCCCGCATCGACGAGGACGGGTACGTCCGGGTCCCCGGCAGGGCCGACGAGATCATCACCTCGGCCGCGCACCGGATCGGGGCCGTCGAGGTGGAGGCCGCGCTGGAGAGCCACCCGGCCGTCCGCGAGGCGGGCGTGACGATGGGCCCTGACGAGCTCCGCGGCGAGACCGTCGTCGCCTTCGCCGTGCTCCGCGAGGGGCCGGCGCCGGGCGACGCGCTGCGCGAGGAGCTGGTCGCCGCCGTCCGTGGGGAGCTCGGGCCGCTGGTCGCGGTGGGCGAGATCCGGTTCGTCGCCGCCCTGCCGCGCGCCGGCGACGGCGCCCTGATGCGGCGCGTGCTGCGGGCCGTCGTGCTCGACCTCGACCCGGGCGACCTGACCGTCGCCGAGCGCGCCGGCACCCCCGAGGAGGCCCGCGCGGCCTGGGCCGCGATGCGCGCCGCGTAGGTCGGGACAGACGACCCTCGGGGCACCCGACCGGGTGCCGCGGCGCAGTGGTTACACTGGCGAGACCCCCGCTCCCGAGCAGGAAAGCGCACAACATGACGACCCTCCCGGCCGACTATCCGCCGCCCTTCAGCCCCTCCGATTACGTCGCCGCGCCGCACTCCGCCGAGGACGAGCGCATCGAGGTCGGGGTGCTCTTCGTGGGGGCCGGCCCGGCCGGATTGGCGGGCGCGGTGCGGTTCGGCCAGCTGCTGGCCGAGGACCCGGCGCTCGCCGAGCAGCTGGGCGAGGTGCCGTTCGCCGTGGCCGAGAAGGGCAAGGCCGCCGGCTCGCACCTCCTCTCCGGCGCGGTGATGCGCCCGCACGTCGTCAGGGAGCTCTTCCCGGACATCGCCCCGAGCGACATCCCGCACTACGGCGAGGTCACCGGCGAGGCCGTCTACTTCATGACCAAGGGCGCCAAGGTGCGCATCCCCACCCCGCCGCAGATGAAGAACCACGGCAACTGGGTGGTCTCGGTGAGCCAGCTGGGGCGCTGGATGGCCGAGCAGGCCGAGGAGATGGGCGCCTACGTCCTCCCGGAGACCGACTGCCAGAAGCTGCTGGTGGACGAGGGCCGCGTGGTGGGCGTGCTGACCGGCGACAAGGGCCGCGGCCGCGAGGGCGAGGAGCTCGGCGCGTTCGAGCCCGGCGCGGAGCTGCACGCCAAGGTGACCGTGCTCGCCGAGGGCACCCAGGGCCACCTCTCGCAGGTCGCCCGGCGCCATTTCGAGCTGGACCGCTCCTCGACCCAGATCTGGGAGCTGGGCGTCAAGGAGGTCTGGGAGGTCCCCAAGCCGCTCGACAAGGTCATCCACACGCTGGGCTGGCCGCTGCGGCTGGGCGCCAAGTGGCGCGAGTACGGCGGGTCGTGGATCTACCCGATGGGCGAGGACAAGATCTCGATCGGATACGTGTGCGGCCTCGACTACGCGGACGCCAGCCTCTCGCCGCACGACCTGCTTCAGCAGTTCAAGACCCACCCCTTCATCCGCAGCCTGCTCGAGGGCGGCAAGCGGCTCACCTGGGGCGCCAAGACCATCCCGGGCGGCGGCACCTACGGCCTCCCGGGCCGCCTGCACGTGCCGGGCGCGATCCTGGTCGGCGACGCCGCCGGCTTCGTGAACATGATCTCCCTGAAGGGCATCCACTACGCGATGCGCTCGGGGATGCTCGCCGCCGAGCAGATCTACAAGGCCCTCAAGGCCGAGACCGCGACCACCACGGCGGGCCTCTGGGGCTACGACCGGGCGATCCGCGACTCGGAGATCTGGAAGGACCTCTGGAAGGTCCGCAACATCCGGCCGGCCTTCCAGCGCAGCTTCATCTACGGCGGGATGGTCCACGGGATGGCCACGGGCTCCCTGGGCCGGGCGCCCAAGCTCGTCCGGTTCAAGCCGGACGCCAAGGAGCCGGTGTTCCTGCCGGCCAAGGCGCGCGAGTACCCCAAGCCCGACGGCAAGTACATCTTCGACAAGCTCGGCAGCGTCTTCGCCAGCGGCAACCAGACCCGCGACGACCAGCCGAACCACATCCGGGTGAGGACCCAGGTGCCGCGCGAGCTCGCCGTGGCCTGGGAGTCGATGTGCCCCGCGAAGGTCTACGAGATCGCCGACGACGCGCCGAGGAACGGCACGGTCACGGTGCGGCTGAACCCCTCGAACTGCGTGCAGTGCGGCGCCATCACCGCCAAGGGCGGCCGTCTGACGCCCCCGGAGGGCGGGAGCGGTCCGGAGTACACCATCACCTGATCCGCCCGAGGCGGAACAGGTGGGCCGTGCTACCGGGCCGGAGGCGTGCGCCTCCGGCCGAAACGGCCCTCATCGTGGTGGAGAAGGGCTCTCGTCCCGAGGGTGCAGCGGGGGTGTTAGGCCGCGGGCCGAAGGCGCGCGGCCCTGTCCGACCAGTTCAGGTGGAGCCAGTCCGGGAGACCACCGCAATGGCGACGTCATCGGCGATACGGCCGTCGCTCCAGGCGCGCGCCGCCGCGTAGACCGCGCGGGCCAGCGCGCGCGGCGGCTGGCCCAGTGCCTCGAGCAGGGCGGCGCGGAGGTTGTCCTCGCCGAACTGCCGCTCGCCGCGGCGCGCCTCGATGAGGCCGTCGGTGTAGGCGAAGAGCAGGTCGCCGGTCCGGAAGGGCTCCACGTGATCGGCGTACCCCACGCCGTGGAAGACGCCGCAGGGCGGCCCCGGGTCCTCGAGCCAGCGCGATCGGCCGGTGGCGTCGACCACCAGCGGGGGCGGGTGGCCGGCGCTCGACCAGCGAAGCGTGTCGGCCGCCGGGTGCAGCACCGCGATGAACGCGGTCACCAGCGAGCCGTCGGCCAGCCGCGGGCAGAGCAGCTCGTTGAGCTCGGTCAGCAGGCCGCCCGGGCTGCGCTGGTGCTGCCCGAGCGCCTCGGTCATGTACCGGACCATCGCCGTCACGCCGGCGGCCTCGACGCCCTTGCCGCTGACGTCGCCGAGCAGCACGCCCACCTCGCCGTGGGGCAGGCGCCAGACGTTGTAGAGGTCGCCGCCCACGCCGGAGCCGGCGGCGGCCTGGTACAGCGCCGCCATCTCCAGGCCCGGCACGATCGGCAGCTCCTCGGCCAGCAGCGCCTGCTGCAGCGTCTCGGCGATGTGGCGCTCCTGGTCGAACTGGAGCGCGTTCTGGAGCGCGATCGCCGCGTGGCGGGTCAGCTCGGTGATCACGTGCAGCTCGCGCTCGCCGAAGGCCCGCGGGACCGCGCTGTTCACGCTCAGGAGGCCGTAGACGCGCTCGCCCACGACCAGCGGCACGTGCATGAACGAGCGGATCCCCTCGGGCTGGGTGATCCGCCGCGAGACGCGCGCGTCGCGCTCGGTGTCGTTGCAGATGAAGGGCCGGCGGGTGGCGAGCACGCGGCCCACCACGCCCTCGCCGAACTCGAAGCCCATGTGGGCCACGGTCTCCTCGGCGAAGCCGCGGGTGGCGGCGGGGAAGACGTCGCCGCGCCGGTCGAGCGCCAGCACCGCGCACTTGTCGGCCGACACCAGCTGGGTGGCCTGCTCCAGGAGCTGCTCGTGCACGTCGGCACGTGTGAGGGCCGAGGCCATCATGTGAGCCGCCCGCGCCAGCTGCATCTCCTCGCGGGCTCGCCGCTCCTCGCGCTCGAGCAGGATGGCGCGCTCCTCGGCCAGCCGCTGGGCGGCGCCGAGTGCCTCCTTCACCGCGGTGACGTCGCTCAGGATCTCGACCCGCCCGAGCGGGCCGCCGTCGGCGTCGCGGACCGGCGCGCTGTAGTGCTCGATGGTGCGGTCGTCGACCGTGTCGACCTCGATCTGGGCCGACCGCTCGGGATCCCCGCGCAGGCGGCTCATGCGGGCCTCGTACTCGGTCGGGTTCTTCATGCGCCACTTGACGCGCTCGGCGAGCAGCTCGGCCATGGGCTGGCCGGCCAGCGCCGCGAAGTCGATGCCCATCAGCCGGCTGGCGGCCCGGTTCGAGAGCAAGAGCCGCCCGTCGACGTCGCTGAAGAGCACGCCGCGGTCGGTGGCGGCGATCACGCCCTGGAGCAGCTGGGTGGCGCGGGCGGCCTGCGCGCCCAGCCGGCGCGCGCGCAGCACCGCGGCCACCTTCGGCGCCAGCAGCTCGAGCTCCTCGAGGTGGGTCTCGCCGACCGGCTCCTCCAGCCCGACCAGGGTCACGGCGCCCATCGTCTCGCCCTCGGCGAGCAGGGGCACCGCCACCGCGCTGGCCTCCTCCAGCAGGGCCCGCGCGGCGTCCCACCGTCCGCCCCCCTCCCTGCGCCCGTCCTCGCCCGACCCGTCGCCCGCGCCGAGCCGCGGCGCCATCACCGGGGCGGCGTCGCGCATGGCCCAGGCCGCCAGCCCGATCGGGTCGGTGCGCTCGCGCGGCAGCAGCGCGCCGAGCGAGCGCGCGCGGGGGGAGGGGCCCACGCCGTACCCGCGGGCCGGCCCGCCCTCGCCTACGCCGCCCGCGGCCTCCACGGCCACCAGGTCGACGCCGAGGTGGGCCCGCAGCTCGGAGGCGATCCGCTCGAGGGCGGGACCGAGCGCGGCCGACTCGGCCGCCGCCAGCCGCTCGAGCAGCGGGGCTCGCCCGGTCCCGACGCGGCGCGAGGTATCCATACGAGCAATGTAGCCCGATGGACCCCGCTCGACGCCATTCGTGCCGCCCTCGGCCGGGCGAAATGACCCCATTCGAGGCGATGCGCTGGCGCCGTCCGGTCCCGGGGCCTAGGATCCGCCGACGTTTTCGGTCGGCTCTCGGGGGTGTGCTCAGGTGCGCAGGCGCAAGGCTTCGATCGCGGTCATCTCGGTGGTCTTCGCCCTCGGCGCGCTCGCGGGCTGCGTGGAGTCCGACCCGCAGGCCGCGGAGACGCCGACGAACGCCACCACGGTGATGAACAGCGCCCTGCAGACCGACTCCAAGGGCAACACGATCACCGCCCCGGCCGAGACCCCGAGCGAGGGCGGCGGCAGCGAGACCCCGCCGGCCGGCCCCGACAAGGGCGGCGCGGGCGGCGCGGCCGGCGACGCGGCGGCCGGCGTGCAGGTCTTCAACGCGACGGGCTGCGGCTCGTGCCACACCCTCGCCGCGGCGAATGCCAGCGGGATGGTCGGCCCGAACCTCGACGAGGCCCTCGCGGGCCAGAGCCCCGAGGAGATCAAGACCGACATCGTCGACCCCGAGGCCAAGATCACCGAGGGCTTTCCGCCCGGCGTGATGCCCGGCAACTACGGCACCTCGCTGTCGGACGAGGACCTCACCAATCTGGTGGCGGCGCTCACCTCGTAGCCCCGGAGAACCCTGGCCGTCGCGCGTCGCGGCCCGCTAGCATCGGCGTGTGGCCCTTGACGTCACCACCGAGGCGCGCGAGGACCTGACGCTCGTCACCCTCGGAGGCGAGCTCGACATCTACACGGTCGCCAGCTTCCGCCAGGACCTCGAGCGGTTCGACCCGGCGAGCGCGCCGCTCGTGATCGACCTGACCGAGGTGACCCTGCTCGACTCCTCCGGCCTCGGCGCCCTGGTGAGCCTCCTCAACCGGGCGCGCTCCGGCCAGGGCCAGCTCGGGCTGATCTGCCCGCACCGGCGCCTGCGCCGCGTGTTCGAGATCACGGGGCTGCGGCGCGCCTTCATCTTCGGGGACGATCTCGAGGGCGTGCGCGCGGCCTTCAAGGAGAACCAGACCGGCAGCTCGGCGGCCTGAGGCACCGCTGCTCGATCTGAAGCTCATCCGGGCGGAGCCCGACCGCGTCCGCGAGGCGCTGCGCCGCCGCGACGCCGCGGAGCGGCTGGCGGACCTGGTCGCGCTCGACGAGGAGGCGCGCTCGCTCCGGGCCCGCGTCGAGGCCACCCGCGCCGAGCGCGGGCGCCTGTCGAAGGCCGTCGGCGAGGCCCGCAAGGCCGGCCGCGAGGCGCCCGACGAGGAGGCCGCGGCCCGCGCCCTCGGCGAGGTCCTGGGACGCGAGGAGTCGACCCTCCGCGACGTCGAGGAGCGTCGCGACGCGGTCCTCGCGATGCTGCCGAACCTGGCCGAGGACGAGGCCCCCGACGGCGGCGAGGACGACGCCGTCGAGCTGCGCAAGGTGGGCGTGGTGCCGGAGTTCGACTTCGAGCCTCGGGACCACGTCGACCTGGCCGTCGCGGCCGGCGCGCTGGACCTGGACCAGGCGGCCAAGGTCTCGGGCTCGCGCTTCGCCTACCTCAAGGGCCCGCTCGTGCGGCTGCAGATGGCGTTGATCGCCTTCGCGCTCGACACGCTCGAGGGCGCCGGCTTCATCCCGGTGATCCCCCCGGTGCTCGTGCGCGAGGAGGCCATGTGGGGGACCGGCTTCTTCCCGACGGACCGTCAGTCGATCTACGAGACGGTCCAGGACGACCTCTTCCTGGTGGGTACTGCCGAGGTCCCGCTGGCGGGCCTGCACGCCGACCAGATCGTGGCGCCGGAGGACCTGCCGCTGCGCTACGCCGGCTACTCGACCTGCTTCCGCCGCGAGGCCGGCGCCGCCGGCCGCGACACGCGCGGGATCTTCCGGGTGCACCAGTTCGACAAGGTCGAGATGTTCTCGTTCGTCGCGCCCGAGGACTCGCCGGCCGAGCACATGCGGATCCTCGGGATGCAGGAGCAGATCCTGCAGTCGCTCGGGCTCGCCTACCGGGTGATCGACATCGCCGCCGGCGACCTGGGGTCCTCGGCCGCGCGCAAGTTCGACTGCGAGGCCTGGATGGCGGGGCAGGGGCGCTACCGCGAGGTCACCTCCTGCTCGAACTGCACCGACTACCAGGCGCGCCGCCTGCGGGCGCGGGTGCGCGGCCCGAGGGGCCCGGAGCCCCTCCACACGCTGAACGGCACGGCCATGGCGCTCGGGCGCACGATCATCGCGATCGTCGAGAGCGGCCAGCGCGCCGACGGCTCGGTGGCGCTGCCCGAGGTGCTGCTGCCCTACGGCGCGCCGGCGGAGCTGACACCGGTCACGCCGCCGGCCTGATCCCGTGCCGGAGCGCCTCCGCGTGGGGGTCGTGGGCCACGTCGAGTGGCTCACCCACGCGCTCGGGGTCATGCCCGGCCCGGGCGAGATCACCGCGCTCGCCGACCCCTTCGAGGAGCCGGCCGGCGGCGGCGCGGTGGCGGCCTCGCAGGTCGCCAAGCTCGGCTGCGAGTGCGTCTTCTTCACCGCGCTCGGCGTCGACGAGGCGGGCAGGCGCTCGCGCGAGACGCTGGAGGACCTCGGGGTGCGGGTGCTGGCCGGGAGCCGCTCCCGCCCGCAGACCCGCGCGCTGAGCGCGACCGGCGCCACCGGCGACCGGGGGATCGCGGTGATCGGCCGGCCGACCGCGCCGCGGGCCGACGATCCGCTGCCCTGGGAGGAGCTCTCGGCGTGCGCCGGGGCCTACTTCACCGGCCGCGACCCGCTCACGCTCGCCCACGCGCGCCGCGCCCGGACCCTGGTGGTCACGGCCCGCCGGCTGGAGGTGCTGCTGAGCAGCGGCGTGCGGGCGGACGTCGTCGTGGGGAGCGCCTCGGACCCGTCCGAGGCCATCGCGCCCGAGGACCTGGCCGCCGCGCCCGGCGTCATCGTCTGGACCGAGGGCGCGCGCGGCGGGCGCTTCCGGCGCGCGGACGGCTCCGAGGGGCGCTGGGCCGCGGCGCCTCCGCCCGGGCCGCCGGTGGACAGCTACGGCTGCGGCGACAGCTTCGCGGCCGGGCTCACGGTCGGGCTGGCGCGCGGCCTGCCGCTCGAGGCGGCGCTGGAGCTCGGCGCCCGCTGCGGGGCGACCTGCCTGACCGGCCGGGGCGGCCTGGTGCCGCAACTGCGGGAGAGCGCCCCCGGCTAGGAATGCTCGCGGCGGGCGCGCTCCTCGGACGGATCGCCGCCGTTCGCCCCCGTGCCCGGCTTGCCGCTCGGCTCGATCGCGACCAGCACCACCCGCGTGCCGCGGGTGGCCTCGACGGTCAGGTTCCAGCCGTCGGCCTCGATCGAGTCGCCGGTCCGCGGCAGGCGTCCCAGGCGCGTGAAGACCAGCCCGCCGACGCTGGTGACGGTCTCGTCGGCGATCTCGACGCCGTGGTCGGCGAGGTCCTCGATCGGGACGTGGCCGCGCACCAGGAGGCGGCCGTCGGGCATCGAGTCGACCGCCGGCGAGCGGTCGCGCTCGTCGTCGATCTCGCCGACGATCTCCTCCAGCACGTCCTCGACGGACGCCACGCCGGCCAGGTCGCCGTACTCGTCGAGCACGATCGCGAGCGAGCTGCGCCGGTGCTGCAGCAGCCGCAGCAGGTCGTCCACGGGCATGGTCTCGGGCACGAACAGGGCCGGGTCGACCAGCTCGCGCACCGTGGCCTCCGGGGGGCGCTCGAGCAGCCCGCGCGCCATCCCGCTCAGGTGCACGACGCCGAGCACGCTGTCGCCGCCCATCACGGGGAAGCGGCTGTGGCGCGTGCCGAGCGCCTCGGTGATCGCCTCGCGCACGGTCAGCTCCGCGGCGAGCGTGGTGACCTCGGGGCGCGGGGTCATGATGTCGCGCGTCTCGGTGGACTGCAGGCCGAAGACGCCCTCGAGCATGTCCGCCTCGGCCGGCTCGATCGCGCCGCCCTCCTCGCTCTGGGCGATCAGGCGCTGCAGGTCGTCGGGCGTCGAGGCGAGCTCGGCCTCGGTCGCCGGCTCGACGCCGAGCGCGCGCACCAGCGCGTTGCCGGCGCCGTTCAGCAGGAAGATGAAGGGCGAGAAGACGCGGCGGAAGAGCTCCAGCGGCCGGGCGATCCGGATCGCGGTGCCCTCGGCGCGCTGGATGGCGATCGTCTTCGGGGCGAGCTCGCCGACCACCACGTGCAGCACCGTGATGATCACGAAGGCGACGATGCCGGCCGAGACGGCCGCGGCGGCCTCACCCACGCCGACGGCGTCGAGCGCCGGCTCGATCACGTGGCCGAAGGCCGGCTCGCCCAGCCAGCCGAGGCCCAGGCTGGCGAGCGTGATGCCGAGCTGGCAGGCCGCGAGATAGCGGTCGATCTGATCGACGTACCGCCGGGCGGCCCCGGCGCGGACGCTGCCCTCGTGGGCCATCTGGTCGAGGCGCGTGACGCGCGCCCGCGCGAGCGAGAACTCCGCCGCGACGAAGAATCCATTGAGCAGCACCAGGAACAGCGCTGCGCCGAGTTGGGCCGCGTTGGTCACCGGCCCGGTCTTCGTTTCACGGCGCTGATCTTACCCCAGGGCCCCGCCCCGCCATCCCCGGCCGCCGGTCGGCGTGAGGCGTCAGTCGCCGGCCGCCCCGACGTAGACCTGCATCGAGGTGATCTTCCCGTCCTGGATGACGACGCTGATCAGGCCCTCGCGCGTGCCGTCCGCCCTGGTGGCGCTGGCGATCGTGAAGCGGTTCTCGTTGGCCACGGCGTCGGGGTAGAGCTCGTGCAGCTTGGCCTCGGGATCGCCGAACGCGAGGCCCTTGGCGGTGCGCCAGCGCGTGTTGGTGAGCGCGGCGCCCTGCAGCCTCCCGGTCGTGGGGCCGCACGGGTCCTCGCCGCCGAGGTTCGCGTAGATCGCGAAGACGCCGATGTCGCCCCAGCGCAGGTGGCAGGCGTCGTCGCCGACCTTCTCCTGCTCCGACGGCGCGCCGAAGCGGCGGATGCCGTCGGCCAGGAGCGGCTTGGCGGTGCCGATGCCGGCCAGGTCCACCTTGCGGCCGCTCACCTTGATCACCAGCGGCGTCTGGGGCGCGGTGGAGGTGCCCTGCTGCCCCGCGTCGCCGTCGTCGTCGCCCCCGCCGCACGCGGCGAGCAGCCCCGTGACCAGGAGGCCGGCGATCGAAGCGCGCGCGAGGGTGCCGGACCTGAGGCTCACGGGGAGCCAATCTAGCGCGGGCCTCGGCCGCACGTCCGCGCCGGTCCGTTTCCGACGCCGCGGATCGGGGAGAAGGAGGGGCATTTTCGCGCGCACGCCGGACGACGGCACCCTGAAGCGCGCCTCCGTGCAGGCGTACCTGCTGCTTTCGCGTCCGGACCCCGCCGGGGCGCGGCGCGACCGATGCGCGCCGCGCCCCATCGGATCGACCGCTCGACGCGGAAGGCGGAGGGAGGGGGATTCGAACCCCCGGAGGACGTCGCCGCCCTCGGCGGTTTTCAAGACCGCTGCATTCGTCCGCTCTGCCATCCCTCCGCGTGATCCCGGGCCGAGGCCGGGGGCGCCGGCGAAGCCTCGCACACGCCCGCTCGGCTGATCACGAGCCGGCGGGAACCCTCAGTCGTCCATGGACAGCTGTCCCGCCAGCCTCCCTGGCGCCGCCCCGGCGTCCTCGAACGGATCCTCGTCGGCGCGCGGCGGCTGGCCGGCGCGGATCGTGAGCCAGATCTCGCGGAGGCGATCGGAGGCCGTGTAGATCCGCCCTCGTCGCTCCCCGTGCGCGACGAAGAGCCCCCGCGCGACCAGCTCGGCCAGGTCGCGGGTCGCGGACTGGGGAGCGATCTCGTCGCCGCCGACCACCAGAACCGACTCGATGTAGCCCGCCCTGCGGATCCGGAGGCCCTGGGCGGCATCGGAAAGGGGGCCGACCATGCGCTCGGGCAGGCCGAGCCGCTGGGTGAGGTCGAAGCAGGCCGTCCAGAGGTGCTCGGTCGTCTGGATCCGCCGGAGCAGGGTGCGGACCTGCCGGTGGTGGGCGGTGAGGCAGAAGCGCACCCAGGGCCGGGCATCGTTCTCGGGGTGCCACGAGCCCTGTCCGACCGCTTCGAGCACCTCGTAGTAGGCCTCGGCGTTGCGCCCGAGGTACTCCTCGATGCTGGAGAAGACCGGAGCGACGATCCGGTCCCGGGCGAGGACGAGCGTCTGGAGGGCACGGCCCATCCGGCCATTCCCGTCGCTGAACGGATGGATCATCATGAGGTTCAGGTGGGCCATGGCGGCGCGCACGAGCACCGGCGACCCGTCGTCCTCGATCTGGCCGAGCATCGTCGCGAGCAGGGCCGGAATGCGCTCGTGCGGGGGACCCTCGTAGACCTGCTGGCCCCGAGGCTCCCGGCGGACGAAGATCGCCCCGGGTCGCCAGCGTCCCGGATTCTTGGCCAGCTCGTGCTTGAGCATCATGAAGTGGAGCGACTTCAGGAGCCCCTCGTCGACCGCCCCGGCGTCCGGGTCCTGCGCGAGCTGCAGCACATACGTCATGGCGTCCTGGTAGCCCGCGAGCGCCTGCGCCGTCGCCCGACTCGCCTCCAGCGGCTCCTCGCCCCCCTCGACGGCGAGGACGTCGTCGAGGCTGGCCGCGTAGCCCTCGATGCTGTTCGAGCCCTGGACGGCTCGGGCCAGCGTCATCCTTCGGAGCTGGCCGACCCATCGGCGTGGCTCACGGACCTGGTGGCCGACCTCCTCGCGGAGGCGCTGGATGGTGTCGCAGACCCGGAGCTCGCGGGCGTTCAGGGTCGGCACCTGAAAGACGGGATGCGCCATGACGTTGAATTTCAATCATTCAACTTATCCTTTCAACCCCATCGGAGTCGGGATGAGTAAATGATTGAGTCATTGATACCGCCGGAGTCGTCGCGTGCGCGCGCGGCGACCGGCGGAGCAAGCTTCCGCCCTGGGCCGACCGGTACGATGTGCCCTCCGGAGAGGTGGCCGAGTGGCTGAAGGCAGCCGCCTGCTAAGCGGTTAATCGGGGTCAACCCGATTCGAGGGTTCGAATCCCTCCCTCTCCGCTCACATTCTCCGCGGGTCGCGCCGGGCGGACTCGACAAAACCGCACCCGGCACATAGGAAGCGCTTCGGATCAGGCGGCGGGACCGCACCACCGGAGAAGCGCTCCACAGCAATCAGGCGTGAGGAGAGACCCATGCGTTGGTTCTTGATGGTGGCGACACTCGTGGCGGCGCTCGCCGTGATGATGACGGCGATGGCCGTCGCCGATCCGAACCTGCCGAACATCGGCGCCCACCGCCACTACGTGATCAGCCCGAACGGGACCTACCGGGAGGTCGGGCCGGACCTGTGCGACCACCCCGGAAACGCGGGGATCCAGAACGCGTTCAACCAGTTCCACGCGAACGTCCACCGCGGCATCGACGGGGCATCGATCGGCCCGGTGGCCCCGGGGCTGCACAACGGCCGCGGCGCGGAGATCACCGCCGTCGGCGGCTGCGGGTCCACGCCTCCGACCCAGTAGGACCCGCGCGGGGGAGGCGGCGCCGGCCGCCGCCTCCCCCCGACGGGATCAGGCGCGCGCGGCCGGCAGGCGCGACACCGCGAACGGGCTCGCGTCGAGTGACGGCGACCCGCCGTCGAGGATCATCTCGGCCACCATCCGGCCGGTGGCGGGGGCGTTGAGGATCCCCCAGACCGCGTGCCCCGTGGCCAGCAGCACGCCGGGCGCGCCCGGCACCGGGCCGATCAGCGGGATGCCGTCCACGGTGACCGGCCGGTAGCAGGCCGCGCGGCTCAGCACCTCGGCGTCGCGGAGCGCCGTCGAGTGCAGGCCGGCCAGGCGGTGCAGGTCCTCGCAGGCCTCGTCGCTCGGCAGCACCGCGTCGGGGTCGTCCGGCATCGGGTCCGCCTGCGGGTGGCCGCAGACGTAGACCGCGCCGCCCGGGCGCGGATAGATCTCGATCGAGCGCGGCCGGCCGCCGGCCGTCAGGACCTCGGCGAAGACCACCTGCGCCGGCGCCTCGGCGCCGAGCACGATGCTCGCGCCCTTCATCCCCAGCACCTGCGGGAGGGCGACCCAGCGCTGCGCCTGCGGGGTCCACGGGCCCAGCGCCAGCACCGCGTGATCGGCCGGCCGGACCTCGCCGTCCACCGAGACGCCGGTCAGGGCGCCGCCGGGCCCCGACAGCTCCAGGCCGTCCACCACGCCGGTCAGCAGCTCCGCCCCGCGGCTCACCGCGTCCTCGATCAGCGCGGTCGTGAGCCGGCGCGGGTCCACCTGGGCGGTGGTCGCGGGGTCGCCGATCGCCTGGTGGGCGGCCACGTTGCCGTCGAGCCAGTCGGGGCTCGGCATCCGCGCGTACCGCGAGACGTCGCCGTCCTCGGCGGCCGCGGTCGCGAGCGTCTCCACCGGCCGATAGCCGATCCGCTCGGCGCCGAGCTCCTCGGCGATCTCGCGGTGCAGGGCGAAGCTCGCCCGGGCGAGCGCGTCGACCGGTCCGGCGTTCCAGTCGAGGGCCAGGAACCCGGCCGCCTTCCCCGACGCCGCGGCCGCCGGCCGGGCCCGATCGACCACCAGCGGGCGCGCGCCGCGGCGGGCCAGGAACCAGGCCGTCGCCGCCCCGATCACTCCCGCCCCGCAGATGACGATCCGCTCGGCCGCCATGGGCGCGATCGTAGGCCAACCGCCTCGCGCGGGACTGTCGCCGCCTTGCGCCCTCCGGCCAAAGCCTTCCCCCGACCTTTGGCCCTCGGGCGAAAGCGACTGCGCCGGGCATCCGGTCTGCTCCGGTCGGCATGACGCGTCCACGTCGTGAGAAGGGAACAACGTGAAGCTCGTGATCGGCATCGTCCGACCCGAGATGGCCAACCAGGTGATGGAGGCGCTGTACCGCGCCGAGATCCGGGGCTTCTCGGTGAGTCGGGTGCAGGGCCACGGCGGTGAACTCGAGCGGGTCGAGACCTACCGGGGCACCACCGTGAAGATGGAGCTGTCGGAGAAGACCCGCTTCGAGATCGCCGTCTCGGAGCCGTTCGTCCAGGCGACGATCGACGCGCTCGTCGAGGGCGCGCGCACCGGCGACGTGGGCGACGGGAAGATCTTCGTGATCGACCTGGCGCAGTCCGTGCGGATCCGGACGGGCGAGCTGGCCGAGGGCGCCGTGACGCCGGTGACGAAATGATCGACACCGGGGATACCGCCTGGATGCTGGTGGCCACGGCGCTGGTGCTGCTGATGACGCCGGCGCTCGGCCTCTTCTACGCCGGCCTGGTCCGGTCCAAGAACGCCCTCAACACCTTCATGATGTCGATCGCCGCGATCGCGGTGGCGACCGTCACCTGGTCCGTCGTGGGCTACTCCCTCGCGTTCGACGGCACGGGCGACCTCATCGGCGGGCTCGACCACATGTTCCTGAACGGCGTGGACTTCACGCCGCGCGACGGGACGACGATCCCGCACCTGGTCTTCTTCGCCTTCCAGGCGACCTTCTGCATCATCACCACCGCGCTGGTCTCCGGCGCGGTCGTCGAGCGGATGCGCTTCGGCGCCTTCCTGGTCTTCGCCGCCGTGTGGTCGGTGGCCGTCTACGCCGTGATGGCCCACTGGGCCTTCGGCGGCGGCTGGATGGCCCAGAACGGCGTGCTCGACTTCGCCGGCGGCGTCCCGGTCGAGATGGGCTCCGGCTTCTCGGCCCTCGCGGCGGCGCTGGTGGTGGGCGCGCGCAAGGACTACGGGCGGCAGGCCCTGCTGCCCCACAACGCGGTCTACGTGCTGGTCGGCGCCGGCCTGCTGTGGTTCGGGTGGTTCGGGTTCAACGGCGGCAGCGGCTTCTCGACCGGCGCCAACAGCGTGCTCGCCTTCGTGAACACGCTGCTCACCCCGGCCGTCGCCCTGGTGACCTGGTTCTTCCTCGACCACATCCGGGGGCACAAGGTCACCGCGATCGGGGCCGCCACCGCGATCATCGTCGGCTGCGTGGGCATCACGCCGGCCGGCGGCTTCGTGAGCCCGGTGTGGGCGCTGGTGCTCGGCGTGGTCGCCGCGGTGCCCTCGTACATGGTCATCGCCTGGCGCACGCGCACCCGCGTCGACGAGACCCTGGACGTGCTCGCCGCCCACGGCGTCGCCGGCTTCGTCGGGATCCTCTTCATCGGGCTCTTCGCCCAGCAGTCCTGGAACGGGATCTCGGACGGCTTCTTCTACGGGAACGTCGACCAGCTGGTGGACCAGATCACGGCCGCCGCGGCCGCGCCGGCCTACGCCTTCGTGGCCACCTTCATCATCCTCAAGGTGATCGGGGCGATCATGCCGCTGCGCGCGACCCCGCTCGAGGAGGCCGTCGGGCTGGACGTGGTCTCCCACGGCGAGGAGGCCTACGTCACCGGCGAGGGCGCGATCCTCGTCACCCCCGAGGACGGCGTCATGCCGCCGGTGGCGGTCAAGCCGTAGTCCCCCGGGCCGCGTCGGGGTCCCGCGCCGCGGGACCCCGGCCGGTCAGGCCCGGCCGATGGCCGAGGGCGGCCCCAGCGCCAGCAGCGCGTCCTCCTCGAGGGCCGCGACGGCGCGCTCGGCGATCCGTCCGCCGATGCTCATCTCGGTCGCGACCTCGGCGCGCGTGCGCGGGCGGGGCGGCGTGCGGTCCAGGCCGAGCCGGAGCCGCAGGCACATCCCGAGGTCGGGCTCCAGCCGGGTGAACTGCGGCGTGCGCCCGAGCTCGGCGACGTCGCCCGCGCCGGTGCGCCGCAGCGCCTCGGCGGTCAGCTCGCGCAGGTCGTCGGCGTCGCTCGCCATCGCTCAGTCCGCCACGGCCAGCTTGCCGGTCGGCGCGCCCCCCGTGAGGAACGCGCGGGCCTCCTGATCGGTCATCCGCGGCACCAGGCGAGCCTACGGGACGAGGGGTCGAAGGGCCCCGCCGACCGCCCCTTCCGGGCTGGTACGATCGGCGGTCGCGGCACCGGGCGCCAGTAGCTCAGGCGGATAGAGCGTCGGTCTACGAAACCGAAGGTCACAGGTTCGAGTCCTGTCTGGCGCATCACCGAAAGCCCCGTTCCTGCGGGGCTTTCGTCGTTTCGGCGCCCGGGGGGTGTCCGATGAGCGGCTCCTGATCGCCGCTCGTGCGGCCGGCGGGTACGGGCGGGAGACCCAGGTGACCAGCACGACCGAGATGATCATCAGCAGGAACCAGGCCACGAGCTTGGATGCCGGGACGAGTTGCCATCCCTCGAGCTGGCTCGGGTAGAGCCAGGCGTTGGACCAGGTCGCGACGTTCTCGGCGATCCAGATGAAGAGGGCGACCAGCAGGAAGCCCACCACGATCGGCATGCGGAACGTCCGCCGGTGCACCCGGAAGTACATCGTGCACGGGCCGAAGATCGCGGCGACGCCGGCGAGCAGGACCCAGCGCGCGTCCGGCAGGGCGTGGTGCGCGAAGAAGTTGGCGTAGATCGCGCCGGCGAGGATCGCCGTCACCCAGCGCCGCGGGTACCCGGTGAAGCGCAGGTCGAAGATCCGGTGGACGCGGACCATGTAGGAGCCCACGGCGGCGTACATGAAGCCGCTGAAGAGGGGCACGTCCGCGATGCGCAGCAGCCCGTCGTCCTCGTATGACCACGAGCCGGCGCGGGTCTTGAAGAGCTCCATCGCCGTCCCGACCAGGTGGAACAGCAGGATCACCCGGATCTCGCGGAGCGTCTCGAGCCGGGCGGCGAGCATGCCGGCCTGGATGGCCACGGCGGCGATCGTGAGGGCGTCGTTCCGGGCCAGGGCGGCGTCGTCGGGGTACCAGAGCCGGGCCGCGATCAGGGCCGCCAGCAGCAGCCCCCCGAACAGGCACGCCCAGGCCTGCTTGAGCGCGAAGACGCCGAGCTCGGCCAGCCGCGATGGTCGATTCATGCGGCCGAGGATACCGCGGTTGCCACTACTGCAAAGAACTCTGCGGTACAGAGCAATCGTCGTCGCACACGCGGTCGGGATCTAGCGCGTGGAGGGGCCGCACGACCCGTCGTCCGCCGTCACGCGGTCGAGCTCGGCCAGGGCGCGGGCACGCAGGGCGCCGCTGAGCGGGGCGTAGTAGGCGTCCACCAGCTCCTGCTGGCCCTTCGAGGAGAGCGCGTACCGGGCGGTCCCGACCACCTGGTCGCAGGTCCGGGCGCCGCGGTACTCGGTGTGCAGGACCATGTAGGTCGTCAGCACGACCGGATACGCGCCGCGGATCGGCGAGTCGAGCACGTGCGCGCCGAACGACGTCAGCGGCTGGTCATCGGGCAGCTCGACCGACCCCGCCAGGGCCGTCGTGGCCGGCGTCGGGGAGACCCACTCCATCGCGCCGTCGCGCTCCACGCCGATCTGCGCCAGCCGGGTCACCCGCTCGGGCGGGGCGCCCCGGCCGAAGATCGTGACGCCGTCAGGCAGGTCGATGTAGCCGATGGCGTCGTCGCGGTCGCGAACGCAGGCGCCCATGCCCTCGTTGCCCTCGAAGCGCACGATCCGCGCCCCGGGCCATGCCGGCAGGCGCGAGGGCGCGACCGCCCCGGCGAACGCCGGGTCCTCCTGGGCCAGGAAGGTCGTGAGGGTGGCGGTGGTGCCCGAGCTGTCCTTGCGGACGCAGCGCGTGATCGGCCGGTCCGGGAGCGCGACGCCGGGGTTGTCCGCGGCGATCGCCGGGTCGCTCCAGCGCCCGATCGCGCCCGAGAAGATCCCGGCCAGCGCCCGGCCGGTGAAGCGGAGCCGCGTGGGGTCGCCCTCGGGCAGCACGCTGGTGACGACCGCGACCGCGCCCATCAGCACCGGGATCTGGACGGCGACGGTGCCGTCGGGCGCGACGCTGCCGCCCGTGCGGAAGAAGGCCTCCTTCTCCTCGTCGGTCAGCGGGACGTCGCTCATGCCGAGCTCGGTCGTCTGGCCGACGGCGTCGGCGACGCCCTGGCCGGAGCCGACCGCCCGGTAGGTGCAGAGGTCCGAGCCGTCGCACCAGGCCCTCATCGCCTGGCGCGCGAACGTGGAGCCCGAGCCCTCGGCGGCCTTCTCGTCGCCGGCCTCGGGCCCGCCGCAGGCGGCGAGCGGGAGGATCGCGAGCGCGGCCAGGAGGGCCCCGGTCATCGCCCGCCGCATCCGTGCCGTCGCCACGGGGGCGAACCCTAGGGAGGCGCCTCCACGGGGACGCCGTTCTTGAGCTACCGCAGGATTCGCTCCCCCGGGGCGGCGTCAGCTCCGGTCGAGGTGCACGGCGAGCGACCACACCAGGACGCCGACGGCCAGGCCGACCAGCGCGCACGCCGAGATGCGGAGCGCGGTGGGCAGCAGGGCGTCGCGGATCGTCCCCTGGAGGCAGGCCGTCGCCGGCGCGCAGGCCACGCGGTTCCAGGGCTCCCGCGCCCAGCCCCAGCCCAGGACCATTCCCGCCACGGCGAAGACGCTGAGGATGCGGCTTCGAGCGCGGCTCGACCCGGGACCCTGCGGGCGGACGGACCTCATCGAGTACGTCATCGGCCGAGGACGGGTCGATCCTGAGGGCCGGTCACCTGCCGGGGTGCGCGACAAGTGCCCAGGTCCTCGCCCCGGAGGTTCAGTGCATCGTCCCAACGCCCGGGCGGTGTCCGCCCCATAGCGTGCTGCCCGCCGCTCACCCGTTCCCGGGAGGGATGGCCAGACCGGGAGGGCGCGTGGGGCAGCCGGCCACATACGACGACGCGGCGGCGCGGAAGGACCGCCCCACCCCGTGGGGAGCCCGGCCGTCGGCGTGAGCTGGACGGCCTGGTCGCTGCCGGCGCCCGCCGGCGCGGCCGTGGCCACCCACTGCCCCTATTGCGCGTTCCAGTGCGGAATGCGCCTCACGCCGATCGACGGCGGCGCCGAGGTGGCCGCGGACCAGGACTTCCCGGTGAACCGCGGCCTGATGTGCATCAAGGGCATGTCCTCAGGCGAGCTGCTCGCGGAGACGACTCGGCTGCGGTACCCGATGGTGCGCGGAGGGGACGGGCGCATGCGGCGGGCGTCCTGGGGCGCCGCCCTGGACACCCTGGCCGAGCGGCTCGCGGCCATCCGCGACCGGCACGGCCCGGCGGCGCTCGGCGTCTTCGGCTCCGGCGCGCTCACCAACGAGAAGGCCTACCTGCTCGGCAAGTTCGCGCGCGTCGCGCTGCGCACGCCGAATATCGACTACAACGGCCGCTACTGCATGTCGTCGGCGGCCGCCGGCCAGAACCGGGCCTTCGGCCTGGACCGCGGCCTCCCGTTCCCGGTGAGCGACATCGCCGACGCCGACGTCGTCCTGCTGTGGGGCTCGAACTGCGCGGACACGATGCCGCCGATCATGCAGTGGTTCGAGCGGATGCGGGCGAACGGGGGCACCCTGATCGTGGCCGACCCGCGGCGCTCGGCCACCGCCCGCGCCGGCGACCTGCACCTGCAGCTCGCGCCCGGCAGCGACCTGGCGCTCGCCAACGGCCTCCTGCACGTCGCGGTCGTCGAGCGCCTCGTGGACGAGCGCTACCTGGCCGAGCGCACCGTCGGCTGGGAGGAGGCGCGCCGCTCGGTCCTGGCGTGTCCGCCGAGCCTGGTCGAGCGCATCACCGGGGTGCCGGAGCGGCAGATCCGCCAGACCGCGCGCCTGCTGGCGACGGCGCCGGCGGCGATGCTGCTCTCGGGGCGCGGGCCGGAGCAGCAGTCGAAGGGCTCGGACACGGTCCTGGCGTTCACCAACCTGATGCTCGCCCTCGGCAAGGTGGGGCTGCCGGCGAGCGGCTACGGGTGCCTGACCGGCCAGGGCAACGGCCAGGGCGGACGCGAGCACGGCCAGAAGGCCGACCAGCTGCCGGGCTACCGGATGATCGCCGACCCCGAGCACCGGGCGGCCGTCGCCCGCGTCTGGGACGTCGACCCCGACGACCTGCCCGGCCCCGGCCTGAGCGCCGACGAGCTGCTCTCGACCCTCGGGACCCCGGGCGGCGTGCGCGGGCTGCTCGTGATGGGCTCGAACGTGGCCGTCGCCAGCGCCGACAACCGCCGCGTGATCGACGGCCTCGGCCGCCTCGACTGCCTGGCGGTGCTCGACTCCTTCCCCAACGAGACCGCTCGGGCCGCGCACGTGGTGCTGCCGGTGCTCCAGTGGGCCGAGGAGGAGGGCACGATGACCAACCTCGAGGGGCGGGTGATCCGGCGCCGGCGCGCGGTGGATCCGCCGCCCGGCGCGCGCAGCGACCTGGAGGTGCTGGTCGCGCTGGCCGAGCGCCTCGGCGAGGGCGCGCGCTTCCCGAGCCCAGACCCGCGTGACGTGTTTGACGAGCTCCGCCGCGCCAGCGCCGGCGGCCGCGCCGACTACTCGGGCATCACCTACGAGCGGATCGACGCCGAGAGCGGCGTCTTCTGGCCGTGCGCCGAGGGCGAGGCCGGCGAGCCGCGTCTCTTCGCGGAGCGCTTCGCCCACCCCGACGGCCGGGCCCGGATGGTGGCGGTGGCGCACCGGCCGGCCGGCGAGGAGCCCGACGCCGAGTACCCGCTCTGGTTCACCACCGGCCGCTACCGCGAGCACTACAACTCGGGCGCCCAGACCCGCCGGGTGGGCCGGCTCACCGAGACCGCCCCCGAGCCGCGCGCCGAGATCCACCCCTTCCTGGCGAAGCGCCTGGGTCTGGGGCCGGACGATCGGATCGTCATCGAGAGCCGGCGCGGCGCGCTGACCCTGATCCCCGCCGTGAGCGCCGAGATCCGCCCCGACACGGTCTTCGCGCCGTTCCACTGGGGCGGCCGGCAGGCGGCCAACGCGCTCACCTCGGCGGCGCTCGACCCGGTGAGCCGCATGCCCGAGTTCAAGGTCTGCGCGGTGCGGGTGCGCCGCGTCGAGGCGAAGGCGAAGGTGGCAGCGGCATGAGCCGGGCGCGCCTGCTCCTGGTCGGGAACGGCATGACCGGCGACCGGCTGCTCGAGGAGCTCGAGCGCCGCGGCGGCCTCGAGCGCTACGACGTGACCGTCGTCGGAGACGAGATCCACGGCGCCTACAGCCGGATCCTGCTCAGCGAGGTCCTGGCCGGCGCCGAGGCCGAGACGATCGTCAGCAAGCCGGCGTCCTGGTACGACGAGCGCGGCGTGACGCTGATCTCGGGCCGGATGGTGGATCGCCTGGACCGCGACCGGCGGGTCGCGGTGCTCGAGGGCGGCGACGAGGTGCCCTACGACGTGGCGGTGCTGGCGCTCGGCGCCAACGCGATCATCCTCCCGATCCCGGGGATCGACCCGGCATCGGGGGTCCTGCCCGGCGGGGTCCACGTCTTCCGGACGCTGGCCGACTGCCTCGTCCTGCGCGCCGAGGTCGACCCCTCGCGCGGGCGCCGCTCGGCCGCCGTGGTGGGCGGCGGGCTGCTCGGGCTGGAGCTGGCGAAGACGCTCGCCGACCAGGGCCACCGGGTGTCGCTGGTGCACCCCTTCGAGACGCTGATGAACACGCAGCTCGACCGGATCGGCGGCGACATCCTGCGCACCCACGTCGAGGCGGCGGGGATCGAGGTGGTGGTCGGCATGACCTCCGGCCTGCGGGGCGACCCGGTGGAGGCCATCGAGCTCGAGGACGGCCGCGTCATCGACGTCGAGACCGTCGTGCTCGCGGTGGGGGCGCGCCCGCGGGTCGACCTCGCCCGGCGCAGCGGCCTGGAGGTCGACAAGGGGATCCTGATCGACGACTGGCTCCGCACGAGCGACGGCAACGTCTACGCGATCGGCGACTGCGCCCAGCACGAGGGCGCCGGCTTCGGCCTGGTCGCGCCCGGCTGGGACCAGGCGCTGGTGCTCGCCGACCTGCTCACCGGCGACCGGGCCGCCCGCTACCGCGGCTCGACCACCTACGCGCGCCTCAAGGCCGCCGGCGTCGAGGTGGCCTCGCTCGGGATGCTGGAGCCCGAGCGCGACGACGACGACGTGGTCCAGGTGATCCAGGAGCGGCGCGGCGTCTACCGCAAGCTGGTGATCCGCGACGGACGCCTGGCCGGCGCGATCGCCGTCGGCGACCCCGACGCGGGGGCGCTCCTCGTGGGGATGCTCGACCGCGGGCTGCCCCTGCCGGAGAACCCGGTCGACATCTTCTGCTCGCCGGCCGCGCACGCCGGCGCCGGGCCGGCCCTCGAGGTCGAGGTGTGCACCTGCAACCACGTGGCCGAGCCGGAGATCCTCGCGGCGATCGACGACGGCTGCTCGACCGTGGCCGACCTGAAGCGCGTCACCAAGGCCGGCACCGGCTGCGGCTCGTGCACCGGCGCCCTGGCGCGGCTGATCCACGACCACGCTCCGGCGTCCGACGCCGCCGGCGCGGGCTGGCCGCGGCCCCCCGACCTGGTCGGAGCGGCGCCCGCCGGCTGACCTCGACCCTCGGGTTTTCCCCACATTTCGCTGCTCGCCTTGGACGTCGCCGCGTCCGCGGTGGCAAAATGCAGTGAACATCCTTCGAAATAGGGGAATTCACACGATGGGTATTCGGATCGGCGACATCGCGCCGGACTTCACGGCCGACACCACCGAGGGTTCGATCGACTTCCACGAGTGGATCGGCGATTCGTGGGCCGTCCTGTTCTCGCACCCCAAGGACTTCACGCCGGTCTGCACGACCGAGCTCGGCTACATGGCGAAGATCAGCCCCGAGTTCACGAAGCGCGGCGTCAAGGTGATCGGCCTCTCGGTCGACCCGACCGACCGCCACGCCGAGTGGGCGAAGGACATCGAGGAGACCCAGGGCGCGGCCCCGGACTACCCGATCATCGCGGACGCGAACTACGCGGTCTCCAAGGCCTACGACATGCTGCCGGCCGAGGTCGACGGCGACCCGCTCGGCCGCACCCCGGCCGACAACCAGACCGTCCGCACCGTGTTCGTGATCGGGCCGGACAAGAAGGTGAAGCTGCAGCTCGCCTACCCGATGACCACCGGGCGCAACTTCGACGAGGTGCTCCGGGTCATCGACTCGCTGCAGCTCACCGCGAAGCACGCCGTCTCGACGCCGGTCAACTGGCGGCCGGGCGACGACGTCATCATCGCCGGCTCGGTCAGCGACGAGCAGGCCAAGGAGAAGTACCCGGAGGGCTGGGAGTCCCCCAAGCCCTACATCCGGATCGTGAAGCAGCCCCAGTAGCGGGACGGGGAGCGCTCGCACCCGGCCGGCCGTGAGGCCGGCCGGGGCTCACCCGCAGCGGGCATCTCGCGGCGCGGGATGCTCAGAACCGCGCCTCCACGGGTACAGAAGCCGCACCGAATCGGCGACCCGGAGGCTCGGCATGGCCACGACGGATGGCACGCGCGCGGCGCTCGATGCGGTGCCGAAGCGTCTCTTGATCGGCGGCGAGTGGCGCGACGCGGCCGACGGGTCGGAGTTCGAGGTCCAGGACCCCAGCACCGGGGAAGTGATCGGGTCGGTGGCGCAGGCCGGGGAGCCGGACGCCCTGGCGGCGCTCGACGCGGCGGACCGCGCCCAGGCGGACTGGGCGGGGCGCTCGCCGGGGGAGCGCGCCGACGTCCTGCGCGACGCCTACGACGCGCTGCTCGGCGAGGCCGAGACCGTGGCGACGGTGATGAGCCTGGAGATGGGCAAGCCGCTGAAGCAGTCGCACGAGGAGGTCTCCTACGCGGCGGCCTACCTGCGTTGGTACTCCGAGGAGGCCGTGCGGGTGGAGGGCGGCTATCAGGTGGCGCCCGACGGCCGGCGGATGCTGGTGATGCGCCAGCCGCTGGGGCCGGCGCTCGCGATCCTGCCCTGGAACTGGCCGCTGGTGATGGCCGCCCGCGAGGTGGCGCCGGCGCTCGCCGCCGGCTGCACGATGCTGCTGAAGCCCTCGAAGGAGACGCCCTACTCGACGCTGGCGCTCGCCGACCTGCTGCAGCGGGCGGGGCTGCCGCCCGGGGTGCTGAACGCCCTCCCGACCGGCCACTCGGGCCCGGTCACCGATCCGCTCATCGCCGACCCGCGGCTTCGCCTGCTCACCTTCACCGGCTCGGGCGGCGTCGGCCAGGAGCTGATGGCGAAGGCGGCCGAGCACACGCTGCGCCTCTCGATGGAGCTCGGCGGGAACGCGCCATTCGTCGTGTTCGAGGACGCGGACCTCGACGAGGCGATCGAGGGCGCCCTGCTCGCCAAGGTGCGCAACGTGGGTGAGTCGTGCACCGCGGCCAACCGCTTCCTGGTGGCCGAGCCGCTGGCCGAGACGTTCGCCGAGCGCCTGGCCGACCGCATGGGCGGGCTGCGGATGGGCCCCGGTACGGACCCCGACTCGGAGGTGGGCCCGCTGGTCAACGAGGAGCAGCGCGACCAGGTGGCCGAGCTGGTGGACGACGCCCTGGCGCGCGGCGCGCGTGCGCTGTGCGGCGGCCGCCGCCACGAGGGGCCGGGCTGGTTCTACCCGCCCACGGTGCTCGACCGGGTGCCGGCCGACGCGCGCGTGCTGCGCGAGGAGATCTTCGGGCCGGTGGCGCCGATCGTGTCCTTCACCGACGAGGCCGAGGCGGTCGCGGCCGCCAACGACACCGAGTACGGCCTGGTGGCGTACGTCTGGACGCAGGACATGGACCGGGCGCTTCGCGTGAGCGAGGCGCTCGAGACCGGGATGGTCGGCCTGAACCAGGGGGTGGTCTCGAACCCGGCGGCGCCCTTCGGCGGGGTCAAGCGCTCCGGCTTCGGGCGCAAGGGCGGTCGGCAGGGGATCGAGGAGTACCTCGAGACCAAGTACATCGCGCTGCCGGCGCCCTGAGGTCCGTCGTCGCGCGGTTGGCGCCGGCGACGCCAACTGCCGCGGGCGGCCTACAAGAAGCGGAAGTGACCCAGCGGCCAGTAGATGATCTCGGCCTCGCCGATCACGCGGCCCTCGGGAACGAACGGGTCCGGCCACATGTGCGAGTCGCACGAGCTGGGCCGGTTGTCGCCGAGCACGAGGAGCTCGCCGCGCGGGACCACCGGCCATGTCTTCGCGTAGTCGGGCGCCCGCGCCTGCTCCAGGACGAACGGCTCGTCGTTGACGTACGTGAGGCCCATTCGGACCTCGACCCGATCGCCGGGCAGGCCGACCACCCGCTTCACGAAGGGGACGTCACTCCCGCTGTCGTCGCCACACCTCTCTCGCGCGACCCTCGTCGGCTCGAAGACGATCACGTCGCCTCGGTGGATGCCGCGGATCCGGTAGATGAGTCGGTTCGCGACGATCCGGTCGTTCGCCTGGATCGTCGGCACCATCGACCCGGTCGGGATCTTGTACGGCTTCGCGATCGCCGCCTGGATCACGAACGCGAGCACGATCGCGACGGCGACCGGCACCAGCACGTCCTTGACCAGGCGCCGCAGCGGGGAGGGCATCCGCGGGAGAATGCCACCACCGAGACCGCGGCGAAGGCGCTCAGGTCAGCAGCAACGGGCCCGCGGGTTGCGCTCGCGCTCGTCCATCCGGAGGCGCTCGAAGGCGCGCCGGTCGAGCACGGGCTCGCCGGGGTGCTCGCGCCGGCGGTGCTCGAGGTAGCGGTCGTAGGCGTTCTCGCCGGCCACCTCGCGCAGGTACCAGAGGGCGTGGCCGAGCGCGGTGCGCACGGTCACGTGGCGATCTCCCCCCGCGACGGGGCGGGGGCGCCGGCGCGGGCCAGCGCCCGCTCGGCGGCGTTCGGCCAGAGGCCCGACGGGGCGACGATGCGCGAGCGCACGTGGGGCGCCTCGGCCGTCGCGAGCGGGGCGTGCGACCGGAGCGCCCGCACCCAGATCCGGGCGGCGTCGGCGACGACGACGATGATCAGGACCGCGAAGACCACCGCCAGCACGCCGTCGACGGTCGAGTTCAGGACCACCTGGTGCATGTCGTCCATCGTCTTGGCCGGCGCCAGCACCTGGCCGGCGTCGATCGCGTCCTGGAACTTCTCCCGCTGGGAGAAGAAGCCGACGCGCGGGTCGCCCGAGAAGATCTTCTGCCAGCTCGCGGTGAGCGTGACCGCGAGGTCCCAGGCCAGCGGCACGCCGGTGACCCAGGCCCACCTCAGGCGCCCGGACTTGATCAGCAGCGTGGTGCCGACCGTGAGCGCCACCGCCGCCAGCAGCTGGTTCGAGATGCCGAAGAGCGGAAAGAGCTGGTTGATCCCGCCGAGGGGGTCGGTGGCGCCGGCGTAGAGGAAGTAGCCCCAGGCGCCGACCACGACGGCGCTCACGCCGATCACGCCCGGCTTCCAGGAGGTGCGCCCCAGCGGCTTCCAGACGTTGCCGAGCGTGTCCTGGAGCATGAACCGCGCGACCCGGGT
This sequence comes from Miltoncostaeaceae bacterium, assembly GCA_033856535.1. GTDB lineage: Bacteria > Actinomycetota > Thermoleophilia > Miltoncostaeales > Miltoncostaeaceae > JAWVEV01. The sequence goes on from JAWVEV010000074.1 coordinate 35,550, forward strand.
GCCCGCGTCCACCGTGGTGAGGATGAACAGGGCCTCGAACATGATCGCGAAGTGGTACCAGAAGGCCCTCAGCGCCTCGCCGCCGAGGATGCCCGAGAAGATGTCGCTCATCCCGACCGCCAGCGTGGGGGCGCCGCCGGTGCGGCCGAGCAGGGTGTCCTCGCCGACCGCGCTCGCGTGCGAGGCGAGCTCGCTCGGGGCGATCGCGAAGCCCAGGCCGCCGACGAACTGGGACGCCGACTCGACCGACCCGCCGAGCGCCCCGACCGGGACGTTCATCGCGTAGTAGAGCCCGGGGTCGATGATCGACGCCGCGATCAGCGCCATGATCGCCACCGACGACTCGACCAGCATCGAGCCGTAGCCGATCAGCCGCACCTGGCTCTCCTTCTCGATCATCTTCGGCGAGGTGCCCGAGGAGATCAGGGAGTGGAAGCCCGACAGGGCGCCGCAGGCGATGATGATGAAGACGAAGGGGAAGAGGGTGCCGGCGAAGACCGGCCCGTCCCCGCCGCTCGCGAACTTCGTGACGGCCTCGTTCTGCATCAGCGGCAGCGCGACGAGGATCCCGACGGCGAGCAGGCCGATGGTGCCGATCTTCATGAACGCCGACAGGTAGTCGCGCGGGGTGAGGAGCATCCAGACCGGCAGCACGGACGCGACGAAGCCGTAGACGATCAGGCAGAGGACCAGCGCCCTCGGCGAGAGCGTGAAGGCGCCGGCCAACGAGCTGTCCTCGACGTAGCCGCCGGCGACGATCGCGGCCAGCATCAGCGCGACCCCGATGGCCGTCGCCTCGAGCACCCGGCCGGGGCGGAGCACGCGCAGGTAGACGCCCATCGCCAGCGCGATCGGGATCGTCATCGCGATGCTGAAGGTGCCCCAGGGCGACTGGGCGAGGGCCTGCACCACCACCAGGCCGAGCACCGCGAGCAGGATGATCATGATCGCGAGCACCGCGACCAGCGCCGCCACGCCGCCGACCGGCCCGATCTCCTCGCGGGCCATCTGGCCCAGGCTCCGCCCGTCGCGGCGCATGGAGAAGAACAGGGTGATCATGTCCTGCACCGCGCCGGCGAAGATCGCGCCGACGATGATCCAGATCGTCCCGGGCAGATAGCCCATCTGGGCGGCGAGGACCGGGCCCACCAGCGGGCCGGCGCCGGCGATCGCGGCGAAGTGGTGGCCGAAGAGGACGCGCCGGTCGGTGGGGTGGAAGTCGACCCCGTTGTCGAGCCGCTCGGCCGGCGTGGCCCGGGTGTCGTCGACCCGGAGCACCTTCCGCGCGATGAAGCGCGCGTAGAAGCGGTAGGCGATCGCGTAGGAGCCGAGCGCCGCCAGGATCAGCCATGCGGCGCTGATGCGCTCCCCGCGGGCCAGCGCGATGACCCCCCAGGCCGCGGCCGCGACGAGCGCGACGGCGGTCCAGACGGCGATCCGGGCGGTCCGCCTGCGGTCCATGCGAAATCTTCATCACCTGCGCCCCCCGGGGGCCAGGGAGGTTCTGGGGGTTCGCAGAGAAGAACCGGCCGGAAGCGTCAACGGCGGCCTCGGGGGTGCCGATTCCTCAGACCATGGGCTGGTCATCTTCCTCCCCCAGCGCGTCCGCGGCCACGAGCGCCGGGTACCGCCCGTACGAGGACGATTCCCGCGGGACGATCGCCAGGGGCGCCACCATCACCGCGGTGCTGGCGACCGCCGGCATCGCGCTCGGAGCCAGCCCTTCGCGGCTCGCGGGCGTGGCCCTCATCGGCATCGTCCTTCTCGGCCCCGTGCACGCATGGACGGAGCTTGGGCGTCTGCGCAAGGGGCTGGAGGCCGCCCGCTCGGGCCCCCTGCCGTTGCTCGCGGCCGCTCGGGAGGACGCGGTCCGCCCCAAGGGCTGGTCGCTGAGCACGGTCGGCTGGACGATCCTGGCCGTCCTCCTCGCCGCCGCGTTCGTCGCATACTTCGTCTTTTCATTCGATGACGCGGTCCGGATCCTCCTGGGGGGCATGGCGGGGCTCGTGGCCGGCGAGGTGATCGTCCTCGGATGGCTCCGGCGCCGGCGCGCGCGGGACGGGATGCAGATCTACGTGCGCGACGTCGAGGGCGACGAGGAGACCGCCGACCCGCCTCGGCTGCACCTGGTCCCCCGGGGAAGCTGAGGCCTACGAAATCCTCACAGGGGC
>JAWVEV010000075.1:0-7629 GCA_033856535.1 Miltoncostaeaceae bacterium
GGGGGCCTCTCCGTCAACTCCTGGCTCGGGTGGGCCGGGGCCGCGGTGGTGGCGCGCGGCGGTCGGGGCGGTTCCGGAGGCCCGGGCGGCCACCGCGGGCGGGGCTTCGGCGGCGGCGGCGGGCAGCGCTACTCGGGCTGGGGCCGCTAGCCCCCGCCGGGAACGACTCACGAAGGACACATGCGATGAAGCGCTTCGAGACCCCTGATCCCATCGCCGTCTCGGTCGAGATCGGCATGGGCGCCGTCCTGATCGCCGCCGGCGACCGGGCGGACACGACCGTCGAGGTCCTGCCCGCCGATCCCTCCCGGCCCGCCGACGTGGCCGCCGCCGCGGAGACCCGCGTCGAGCTCGCCGCCGGCGCCCTGCAGGTGAAGGGCACCCGGCGCTGGCGGGCGATCGGGCCCTTCGGCGGCGACGGGTCGGTGGACGTGCGGATCGAGCTGCCGTCCGGCTCGCGCGTCAGCGGCCACCTCGGGATGGGGACCTTCCGGTGCACCGGGACCCTCGGCGACCTGAAGCTCCGTTCCGGTGCCGGCGACATCCGCGTGGAGGAGGCCGCCGCGGTGTCGCTCGCGGTCGGCGCCGGCGACATCGAGGTGGAGCGCGCGACCGGCGACGCCCACGTCACCACCGCCTCCGGGACGGCGCGCGTCGGCCGGAGCGACGGCGCGCTGTCCATCAAGAGCGCCAACGGCGACGTGCGGGTCGGCGAGATCGCCGGCGAGCTGAAGGCCAAGACGGCCAACGGCGCCATCGAGGTCGAGCGCTCCCGCGGGGCCCTCACCGCCAAGACCGCCAACGGGGCGATTCGGCTGGGCGGCCTGGAGGGCGGCCCGGTCGTCGCGGAGAGCGGCTTCGGCCCGATCGAGATCGGGATCCCCGAGGGCGTCGCCGCCTGGCTCGACCTGGACACCCGCCGCGGGCGGCTGCGCAACGAGCTGGACGCGCTCCCGCCCGAGCCCGATCAGCCCACCGTCGAGGTGCGCGCGGGCAGCGGCTTCGGCGACATCACGGTCCGCCGGGCCGCGGTCGCGGCCGCCGGCGCCGCCGCCGGCGAGGGCTGACCTCCGGATCCCGCAGTTGGCGCTGACGGCGCCTACGGCGGGATCCGCGGCAGGGCCGCCGCCCCTAGTCGATCAGCGCCCCGCAGCTGATGTTCAGGGTCGCCGCCGTCATGGTGCGCGCCCAGTCGGAGGCGGCGAAGACGGCCACGTTGCCGACGTCCTCCAGCGTCGCGGCCCGCCCGAGGAGGGTCTGCCCCGCGATCATCTCGGCGATGCTCCCCTTCTGCTCGTACTCGTCGGGAAACGAGTTGGGGACGCCGCCGGTCTCGAGGGTGACCACGCGGATCCCGTGGGGTCCGAGCTCGACCGAGAGCTGCCGGCGCATGGTCTCGATCGCGTCGAAGGCGACCTGGGTGCCGCCCAGGTAGTAGTCGCGCAACGGGGCGCTGCGGTCGCCCGGGCCGCCGAAGGCGAGGATCACGCCGGAGCGCCGCGGGATCATGGTCCGCGCCGCCGCCCGGGCGGTGAGGAAGGTCGACCGCGCGGCCACCAGCACCGGCGCCATGAAGTCGTCCACCGACAGCTCGGCCATCGGGGTGCCGTGGGTGAACGGGTGGCCGATCAGGTTGAACGAGATGTCGATGCCGCCGGTCCGCGCCGCGAGGGCATCGGCGTGCTCGTCGACCGATCGCTCGTCGAGGGCGTCGACGACGGCCGTCTCGACCGTCCCGCCCGCCTCCCGGAGCGGCCCGGCGACCCCCTCGAGCGTCGCCATGGTGCGGCCCGCCAACACGACGCGCGCGCCCTCGCGGGCGAACGCGCGCGCGACCGCCCCGCCGATCGACCCGCCGCCGCCGTAGATCACCGCGGTCCTGTCCTCGAGCAGCACGTCCGACCTCCCCGGTCTCGTTGTCCTGCCCAAGATGACCGCGCGAAGGGGTGGAAGTCATCGCCGGCGCCGATTCGACAGACTCCGGAGACCGCCGGGAGGAGGCCCGAGCCATGAGCGAGCACGACCGTCTCGCCAGCGTCCGCTATCTCGTCGACGACGTGGAGGCCGCCGTCGCCTTCTACGTCGCCCAGCTGGGCTTCGAGCTCGGGACCGACGCGATCCCGGCCTTCGCCGACGTGGTGCGCGGGCCCCTGCGACTGCTGCTGTCGGGCGCCGCGAGCTCCGGCGCGCGCTCGACGCCGGTGGACCACGCGGCCGCCGGCCGCAACCGCATCCACCTCGTGGTGGACGACCTCGAGGCCGAGATCGCCCGCCTGCGCGATGCGGGCGTGCCGTTCCGCAGCGAGGTCGTGTCCGGCCCGGGCGGCCACCAGGTCCTGATCGCGGACCCCGCCGGCAACCTGGTGGAGCTCTTCCAACCGAGACAGCCCGAGCCGTAGGCCGAGTACCTGGACGTCACCTACATGGCGCTCCCCGGGGTGCCCCGAACGCCCGGAGCGTCAGCGCCGCAGCTTCGTGATCTTCTCGATCGCCTGACGGCTGTCGACGCGGTCGACCTCGGCGCGGTCGGAGCCGGGGCCGCCGCGCACCCTGTCGCGGATCCGGTCGATCGCGAGGATCACGTCACGCCCGGCGCCGCCATCGAGCTTGTCGCGCCCGCCACCGCCCACGAGACGGTCCCTCCCCGCCCCGCCGCGCAGGTCGTCGGCGCCCCCGCCGCCCAGGAGGACGTCGTTCCCCGTCCCGCCGAGGAGCAGGTCGTTCCCGCCCAGGCCCGTGATCCGGTCGTTCCCGCCGAAGCCGCAGATCACGTCGCGCTTGGCGGTGCCGCGCAGGCGGTCCGCGCGGGGCGTGCCGCGCACGACGTGCCGGCCCGCCGGGACGACGCCGGGGCAGGTCTTGCCGGGCGCCGTCGGGGGCTTCGGCGTGGTGGGCGTCGTCGGGGTCGTCGGCGTGGTCGGCTGCTGCGGCGTGTCGTCGTCCTGGATCCGGAGCACCGCGCCGGCCGGCGTCCCGAGGCCGGTGGGCGCGTCGGCGAGCGTGAGCACGACGCTCTCCTCGGACTCCTTCAGCGCGTCCTGGGTGATCGGCACGACGACCTCGGCGCTCGCCGCGCCGTCGCGGAACGCGATCCGGCGGGTGAACGGGGTGAAGTCGGCCGCGCTCGCGCCGGCGGGGCTCGCCGAGACGGTCACCTGCGCGGTGCCGTCGGCGCCGCCCTGGCGTACCAGGGTGACGGTGGCCTGTCCCGCGCCCTCGGCGACGGTCGCATCGGCCGCCGAGAAGGCGATCCGCCCGGGCGCGGCGGCGGCGATGTCCTTGATCGCGGAGAACAGGGGGCCGAGCGGCCCGAGGGAGATCGGGGCGGCGGGGGGTTGAAGGATGCTCAGCCCCGTGCCGGGCCCGGCCGGGTTCGACAGGAACATGGCGCCGTCGACCGGAGCCACGTCGAGGCCGGCCGGCTCGGTGATGTCGAACGGGGCCAGCGGCTGGATCGCCGCCACCGAGCCCAGGTCGGGCAGCGGGACGCCGCCCGGCCCGCCGATCACGACAAGGGCGTCGGCCGTCGCGTCGACGCCGAAGAGCGTCGTCGCGCCCGCGGCGGGGTTCGAGTACGCGATCGCCGAGGTCGCGACCGCCGGGGTCGCGATCGCGGTGTCGGCCGTCCCCGCCCCGGTCGCCGGGTCGACGCGCAGGTTGCGGTCGTCCGCGTCGACGATCCGCAGGACGTCCCGGATCGGGTCGAAGTCCATCCCGACCCCCGGGGCCAGGCCCGCCGCCACCGGGCCCGCGCCGACCGCCGTCGCGGCGCCGGTCGCGGTGTCGATCGTCCAGAGGCGCGCCGCCGCGTCGAGCGCGTAGAGCTGCCCCGTCGCCGGCCGCACGTCGATCGCGACCAGCGGCACCCCGGGCGACAACCCGGTCACGGTCAGCGGATCGCCGATCGGCGCGCTGGGGAAGCTGCTGCGGACCCGCAGGAGCGTCCCCGGCTGCTGCAGCAGCCAGAGGGAGACCGGCCGGGACGCGACCGCGATGTCGCGGAGGGCGGCACCCGAGCCGATCGGGCCCAGGAACGTCGCGGCGCCGGTGCTCGGGTTGACCGCGTAGAGCCCGGTGGTCGCGCCGACCTGGAAGGCCCCCAGCAGGCGGCCGCCGTGGGGGGAGATGTCGAGCCCGACGCGCGGCAGGACGTTCATCCCCAACGCGCCGATCGGCGTGACGATGCCGGTGTTCGGCGATGGCGTGCCGCCCTCGCCGCCGATCATGACCAGGGTGTCGGCGAGGCTGTCGATGCCGAAGGCGGTCGTGGCGGTCGCGCCGGGCGCGCTGTTGGAGTACGCCAGGCCGGTCACGGCGCCGGCCGTGTCGAGCGCCGCGTCGCCCTGCGGCCCCGGGTTCATCGGGTCGGCGTCGACGCCCGCGCCGGTGTCGGGGTTGAGGCGCATGTTCTCGTCGAGGTTCGAGACGACCCGAATGCGGTCGCTGACCGGGTTGAAGTCCATGTCCGGCTCGGCGCCCACGATCGCCGGCGCGAACGGCTCGGACCCGACCGCGGTGGCCACGCCCGTCGCCGGCGCGATCGCGTACAGACGGTCCTGCGCGCCGATCGCGTAGAGGCGCCCGTCGGCCGGGCGGATGTCGAGGCCCACGATCTCGTCGCCCGGCGCGAGGCCGGTGATCGGGACCGACGCGGTGATCTCGCTCGGGGCCGTCGACGGGAACGTGATGAGGCTGCCCGACTGGGTCACGCCGTTGACCGTCTCCGCCTGGGCCTGCGCGGCCCAGGCGAGGCAGGCCGACGCCGCCAGCCCCGCGGCGAGCGCCCGGACGGCCCGGGACCCCTTCCGCATTGCGCGTCTGGCCGGCACTGGCGTGACGCTACCCCGGGGGAGCGGCGCGGGTCCAGCCGGGCGATCCGGGCCGGGGGGACGCCGACCGGCGCTCGAGCCGGCCGCCGCCGGCCGTGAGGGGAACGGGACGAGGCGCTCGCGCTCCTCGTCCCAGAGCTTCAGCCGCAGGGTGGCGAGGCTGCTGCGCGGGGTGATCACCGGCGTGCGCGCGAACATCGGCTGCTCCTCGTGCGCCGCCCGCAGCCGGTAGTTCGGGATGCGCGCGCTGAGGTGGTGCACGTGGTGGTAGTTGGCGTTGCCGAGCGCCCAGGCCAGCGGGCGCGACACGCGGAGGAACGAGCTGCCCTGGAGCGCCGAGCGCTCGAAGCTCCAGTCCTCGGGCGACCGGTAGTAGGTGTCCTCGTACTGGTGCTGGATGTAGAGCATCCAGGCGGCGACGGCGCCGCCCAGGATCAGCGTCGTGCCCTGGATCAGGAGGAAGGTCTCGGGGCCGAGCGCGACGATCCAGCCCGCGACCCAGCCGGCCAGGGCGAGGTTGGTGACCCCCACGCCGGCCAGGATCCGGGGGGGCATGCCGCGCTGCGGGAAGCGCCGCTGGAACAGGAACACCAGCGCCGGGCCCACGAGCAGGATCATGAGCGGGTTGCGGTAGACCCGGTAGCCGGCGCGGCGCAGCGGCGAGGCCGCGCGGTACTCGGCCACGGTGAGGGTCGTGATCTCGCCCGGCCCCCGGCCCGCCAGGTTCCCGGTGTGCGCGTGGTGGATCGCGTGCTGGCGCTGCCACCAGCGGAACGGCGTGAAGAGCAGGAACCCCAGCGCGTGGCCCCAGGCCCGGTTGGCCGCGCGCGAGCGGAAGAGCGACGCGTGGGTCAGGTCGTGGAAGAGCGAGTACATCCGCAGCAGCACCACCGTCGCGGCGGCGCCCAGCGCGAGCGCGACCCACGGCCCCGGGTCGAGGGCCCAGGCGAGCGCCCAGATGCCGAGGTACGGGACGACGGCGCTCGCGATCTGGCCCAGGCTGCGCACCCGGTCGATGCGCAGGTACGGCGCGAGGTCGCGCGTCCAGGCGGTGCGCTCCGGAACGGCGACGGTCGTCATCCAAAGGGGTTCGGGCGCCGGCCGCCGGCGGATCACCGGCCGCGGTGTCCATATCCTCGACCCTCGTTCGTCCTCAGGGCAGACGGGCGACCGGGAGGCGACGGATGACGGCGGGGCCGCGGCTCGAGGAGGTGTTCCGCGAGGAGTGGGGGCGCGTGCTCGCCGCCCTCGTCGGGATCCTGCGCGACGTCGAGCTGGCCGAGGAGGCGGCGCAGGAGGCCTTCGCGCTGGCCGCCGAGCGCTGGCCGGCCGCCGGCGTCCCCGCCGACCCGCGCGCCTGGCTGGTCACCGCCGGCCGCAACCGCGCGATCGACCGCCTGCGCCGCGACCGCACCCTGCGCGAGAAGACCCGGCTGCTCGAGACCGAGGCGCTCCGGGCGGTGGAGGACGACGTGGACCTGGCCGAGACGACGATCCCCGACGAGCGGCTCGAGCTGCTCTTCACCTGCTGCCACCCGGCGCTGGCGCTCGACGCCCAGGTGGCGCTCACGCTGCGGACGCTGGGCGGCCTCGCGACCGAGGAGATCGCGCGCGCCTTCCTCGTCCCCGAGCCCACGATGGCCAAGCGGCTGGTGCGCGCCAAGCACAAGATCCGCGCGGCCGGCATCCCTTTCCGGGTGCCCCCGGCGCACCTGCTGCCGGACCGCCTCGCCGCGGTGCTCGCGGTCGTCTACCTGATCTTCAACGAGGGCTACGCCGGCCGCGGCGACCTGGCCGGCGAGGCGATCCGACTGGGTCGCGCGCTGGCCGGGCTGATGCCCGACGAGCCCGAGGCCCACGGCCTGCTGGCGCTGATGTTGCTGGACGACGCCCGGCGCGAGGCGCGCTTCGCCGGCGGCGAGGTGGTGCTGCTGGCCGACCAGGACCGGGCGCTCTGGGACCGGGCGGAGATGGACGCCGGCCGCGCCGCGCTGGCCCGCGTGACCGCCCTCGCCGGCACCGGGCCCTACGCGCTGCAGGCCGAGTTGGCCGCGCTGCACGCGGACGACCCTCAGGACTGGCCCCGCATCGCCGAGCGGTACGGCGCGCTCGCCGCGATCACCGGCTCGCCGGTGGTCGAGCTGAACCGGGCGGTCGCGCTCGCGGAGGCCGGCGACCCGGCGGCGGCGCTGGCGCTGGCCGACGGGCTGGACCTCGACGGGTACCACTACCTGCACGCCGCGCGGGCGGAGTGGCTTCGCCGGCTCGGCCGCCCCGCCGAGGCGCGGGCGGCGCTGACCCGCGCGCTCGAGCTCGTGGCCTCCGACGCCGAGCGACGCCTCCTGCAGCGGCGGCTGGCCGAGCTGACGGGCCCGTAGCACCGGCCGCGGCGTTGACTCCGCCGGCCCGGCCCGGCCTCCGCTAAACCTCGGCGGCCACCCGCTCCACCTCCGCCCAGTCGACGTCGCGGAAGTTGTGCATCGGGCAGAAGCGCGGCCCGCACATCGAGCAGAACTCCGCGTTCTTGAAGTAGTCGTCGGCGAGCGTCTCGTCGTGCATCGCCCGCGCGGTCTCCGGGTCGACCGCCAGCCGGAACTGCTCGTTCCAGTCGAAGGCGAAGCGGGCCCGCGAGAGGGCGTCGTCCCAGTCGCGGGCCCCGGGCCGGCCGCGCGCCACGTCGGCCGCGTGGGCGGCGATGCGGTAGGCGATCAGGCCCTGCTTGACGTCCTCCGGGCCCGGCAGCCCGAGGTGCTCCTTCGGCGTGACGTAGCAGAGCATCGAGGTGCCGTGCCAGCCGACG
>JAWVEV010000076.1:0-7539 GCA_033856535.1 Miltoncostaeaceae bacterium
CGTCCGGGTGCGGGCCTGGGCCAGCACCCGGACGCCGGATCCCACCAGCCGGGCGACCAGCGCCGACCCGACCATGCCGGTGCCCCCGGTGACGAACGCCGTCGGCGCCGGCCCGGGGCCGGCACCCGGTGATCCGGTGCTCAGCCGCCCGCGACGGCCGGCAGGATGGTGACCTCCTGGCCGTCCCCGACCTGGGTCTCGATCCCGTCGGCGAAGCGGACGTCGTCGCCGGCGACGAAGACGTTGACGAAGCGGCGCAGCGACCCGTCCTGCATGACGCGGTCGCGGAAGCCGGCGTACTGCCCGTCGAGCTGGTCGATGAGCTCCCGGACCGTCCCGGGCTCGCACTCGACCTGCGACAGGCCGCCGACCAGCGGGCGCAGCGGGGAGGGGATTCGGACGTTCACGGCCATGTGGTTCGTTCTCCTTCGGGGGTCAGGCGAGCACCGCGTCGGCGACGGCGGCCTCGAAGCTCGCGACGGTCGCCTCGATCGGGTGGCGGCGCACGCGCGAGGCCACCGCGTCGAGCGTCTTCAGCCCGTCGCCGGTGATGTAGATGACGACGCGCTCGTCGGGGTCGATGGCGCCGGCGCGCGCGAGCTTCGCGAAGACGGCGGTGGTCACGCCGCCGGCGGTCTCGGTGAAGATGCCGGTGGTCCGGGCGAGCAGCTCGATGCCCTCGACGATCTCCTCCTCGGTGACGGCGCTGATCGAGCCGCCGGTCGCGTGGGCCACGTCGAGGGCGAAGACGCCGTCGGCCGGGTTCCCGATGGCGAGGCTCTTGGCGATCGTCGACGGGCGGACCGGCGTCACGAAGTCGACGCCGGCGTCCCAGGCCGCGGCGACCGGGCCGCAGCCCGCCGCCTGCGCGCCGTTCAGGACCGGCAGGTCGCCCTCGGCCAGGCCGAGCTCGAGCAGGTCGCGGAAGCCGCGGTGGATCTTGGTGTAGAGCGAGCCGGAGGCGATCGGGACGATGCAGCGGTCCGGCAGGCGCCAGCCGAGCTGCTCGGCGACCTCGTAGGCCAGCGTCTTGGAGCCCTCGCTGTAGTAGGGCCGCACGTTGACGTTGACGAAGGCCCAGGGCCGCTCGCCGGCCAGCTCCATGCAGAGCCGGTTCACGTCGTCGTAGGTGCCGTCGACGGCCAGCAGGGTGGTGCCGTAGACCGCCGTGGCGACGATCTTCTGCTCCTCGAGGTCGGCCGGGACGAAGACGTAGCTCTCGAGGCCGCGCGCCGAGGCGTGGGCGGCGACCGAGTTGGCGAGGTTCCCGGTGGAAGCGCAGGCGACGACGCGGAAGCCGAGCTGGACGGCCTTCTCGAGCGCGACGCTCACCACCCGGTCCTTGAAGCTGTGGGTGGGGTTCGCGGTGTCGTTCTTCACCCAGACGTCGCGCAGGCCGAGCTCGGCGGCCAGGCGGGGGGCGCGCACCAGGGGGGTCATGCCGGCGGGCAGGCCGGCCGTGGGGTCCGCGGGGGCGCAGGGCAGGAGATCCGCGTAGCGCCAGAGGGAGAGCGGCCCGGCGGCGATGCGCTCACGAGAGACGGTGCGCGCCAGCCGCTCCATGTCGTACATCACCTCGAGCGGGCCGAAGCAGTACTCGCAGACGTACGCCGCGGTCAGCTCCGTCGTCCGCTCGCACTCCTTACATCGCAGGGCCGATGCCGCAGTACCGGTCTCCACAGCGACTCCCTCGTCGACACTCGCCGGACCTCGAACGAAAAACGCCTCTCGCCGAGGGAGGGGCGAAAGGCGACGGGCTCCAAGCCGATCGGTCTCTCGCATCTCCCGGGCGATACCACCCGTCGGATTTGGCACCTGGCGCTTTCACGCTGGTTGCCGCGGCTTCAAAGGGCCTGTCCCTCCACCGCTCTTGATGCGCGCGGCCAGTATACGAACGGCCTCCCGGAATCGCAAAATGTGCCCGCTTTGCGGGCGGGACGGCGGTTCTGGCGAGGGCCGTTACCATTGCCCCGAGCCGTTGATGTCCGCGCCCCCAGCCGACGACCCCCCGCGCCCGCGCGCGGCCGAGCCGCCCGACGACGCCGGCCCGAGCGACGCCGCGCCCTCCGAGGACGCGGCCGCCGAGGCCCGCCCGGCGCCGGGCCGGCGCCTCTTCCGCCGCCGCCCGCCCGAGCTCCCCGCGCCCGGGGCCGAGGGCGTCGAGACGCCGGGGGCGGCCGGCCTGCGCCGGCGCCGGCGGGCCCTGACCCAGCAGCGCCAGGAGGCGATCTACCACCTGGGCGGCCTGGCCTTCGAGCTCTTCCGCCGGGACCAGCTGCCGGCCGGGGTGATGCGCCGGCGGGCCGGTGAGGTGGCCGAGATCGACCGCACGGTCGGCGAGATCGACGCCTGGCTCGAGGAGATCGACCGCGTTCGGCGCGAGCGGAAGGAGGCGCGCAAGCAGCCCGCCCTCGCGGCGAGCGCCGAGGTCGGCTGCTGCACGCGCTGCCGGGCGACCTTCGTCGCCGAGGCGCGGTTCTGCTCGCGGTGCGGCGTGGCCTTCGGGCCGGGGCCGGCGATCCTCGCCGAGGAGGTCACCCAGGTCATCGGCAAGGAACGCGAGGGCCGGTGAGCCCGCGGCCGGATGGCGCGCCGGACGGGCGCACGGGCTGGGAGGCGCTCGACCGCTGGGTGAAGGACGACGGGGCGGCCGCCGGCGCCGAGGGGGCGCCCGACCCGCCGCCCACCTGCACGACCTGCGCGGCGCGCCTCGAGGACGACCAGACCTACTGCCTGGACTGCGGCTCCCCCACCCCGCTCGCCCCGCGCCTGACGCGCTCGAGCCGGTCGGTGGCGATCCTGGCGATCGCGCTGGCGGTGCTCGGCATCGGCGCCGGCGCGTTGGCGTACGCGATGGCCGCCGACGACGAGCCGGTGCTGGGATCCGTCACGAGGAGCACCGAGACGGCGCCGGGCGCGCCGCTGCCGACCGAGACGAGCGGGGGCTTCCCGCCGCTCCCGGCCGACACGACCGGCGGGTTCCCCTCGACCGGCACCACGCCGCTGATCCCGCCGACGGGGACCGGCTTCGGGACGACGACCTCCGGCGTGCCGCCGGTGACCGGGACCAACACGTTCACGACGCCGGTGAAGCCCACGACGTCGCGCACGCCGACGACGCCCTCGGGGAGCGGCGGCGACTGGCCCGCCGGGACGACGGCCTGGACCGCCCAGGTCTCCTCGGTGCGGGACAAGGGCGACGCGGAGGCGCTGAAGACGCGGCTCCGCGCGGCCGGCGAGGACGCCGGGGTGCTCGACTCGAGCGACTTCGACGAGCTCGAGCCGGGCTATTACGTGGTCTTCTCGGGGACCTTCGACTCGCGGGCCCAGGCGATCGCCCACGCGGCGGAGCTGAAGTCGACCTACCCCGACGTCTTCGCCCGGCGGCTGTCGGGCTGACCTGAGCGCCCGCCGCCGCCGCTCGTAGCCTTGGCCCATCGACGTGATCGACCAGGAGGCGGCGATGCCGACCGACGCACCGACCATCTTCCCGGGGCTGCGCTACGCGGACGCCCCGGCCGCCCTCGAGTGGCTCGCCCGGGCCTTCGGCTTCGAGGAGGTCATGGCCGTGCCCGGCCCGGACGGGACCATCGTGCACGCCGAGATGCGGCTCGGCCGGGGGATGATCATGCTCGGCTCCGACAAGGACGACCGCTTCGGGTCGCGGGCCGGCATGGGCTGGATCTACGTGGCCCTCGACGGCGACATCGACGCCCACCACGACCGGGCGGTGGCGGCCGGCGCCGAGGTGATCATGGAGCTGACCGACACCGACTACGGCTCCCGGGACTACTCGGTGAAGGACCTCGAGGGGAACATGTGGAGCTTCGGCACCTACCGGCCGGCGCTCCCCGACTGACCTCGGATCAGCCGCGCACGCGCCAGCGGCCGGGCAGGCGGGTGCGGTCCCCCGCGGTGCTCAGCACCAGCGCCCCGGCCGCCGGCGCGCGGAGGCGGAACCCGCCGCGGGCGTCGGTCCGCCCTCGCGCCACCGGACGGCCCCGCACGGTCCGGAGCTCCACCGCCAACCCCGCCCCGGCCGGCACCAGCCGGCCGGTCACGGCCCTCCCCCGCCCCGCGCGCCGCGCGCGCAAACCGGCCTCGCCGGTCGCCCGCACCACCAGGCCCAGGTCGCGCAGCTCGAGGGTCCCGCCGTCCGGCGAGGCCAGGATCCCCAGCCGCGCGGAGGACGCGCGCCGCGGCAGCGGCACCCGCACGTCCCGCCACGCCCCGCCGGCCACCGCGGTCACCCGCCGCGCGCCGGCGTCCAGCCGCACGCGCCCGGAGCCCCGCACCGCCACCAGCAGGAACCGCGCTCCCGCGCCCCGCGCGAACCGCGGCGACGCCAGCTCCAGCGGGTCCTCCCGCACCACGAGCGCCTGCCTCCTCCCCCGCCGGGCCGGCTGCGGCACGCCCTGCAGCACGTCCCACCCCGGCAGCGGCGCGGTCACCGGCCCCACCGCCGCCACGTCGATCGCCCGCCCCAGCGCCTCCACCGGGTCGAGCACGATGCGCACGGTGCGCCCCGCGAGGCCGGGAAGCCCCACCTGGAACGTCCGGAACGGGTTCCCGGGCTCCAGGGCGCCCAGCGGCACGTCGGCTCCGCCCTCGACCGGCCGCGCCCGCACCTCGAGCGCCGCGCCCACGCCCGGCGCGCGCGCCGTCACCGCCAGCGCCTGCGCCCCCGCGGGCACCGCGAACGGCGGCGAGATCAGCGTCGTGTTGCGCAGCAGGCGCGCGGCCGGGCCCCGCGCCGTCCCCACCAGCGGCGGGTCCTCGCGCCCCAGCGCGGTCCAGCCCTCCAGCCCGGCAGCGAATGCGCCGTTCGACGGCCCCGGGGCGAGCGTCGCCGGCGCCTCGTTGAGAAGGGCGTTGGGCGGGCCGCTCACGGCCGGCGCGGCCCCCGCCGGGGCGGCTGCGCCGATCGCGACGGCCAGGGCGATCGGCACGGCGCGGAGAGAGATCCCGGCTCCCGGGTAGAGTCCGGGCGGATGGTAGAGGCGGTCCCCGGGGGAGGTCACGGCGCGCTGGTCGGCGTCGACGTGGGCGGCACCTTCACCGACGCGGTCGTCCTGGCCGGCGGCCGGCTGAGCACCGCCAAGGTCCCCACCACCCCCGACGACCAGAGCGAGGGCGTGGTCCGGGCGGTCCTGCTCGCCCTGGAGCGCGCCGGCCTCGGTCCGGGCGACGTCACGCGCTTCTCCCACGGCATGACCGTGGGCACCAACGCCCTGCTGGAGGGCAAGGGCGCCCGCACCGCCCTCGTCGCCACCGAGGGCTTCGGCGACCTGCTCGAGCTGCGCCGCCAGACCCGCGCGCACCTCTACCGGCTCGACGTCCATCATCCCCCGCCCCTGGTCCCCGCCGAGCGCGTGGTCGAGGCGCGCGAGCGCTGCACCCCGGACGGCGTCGAGATCCCGCTGGGCGACGACGCCGTGGCCGCGGTCGTCGACGGCGTCCGGGCCACCGGCGCCGAGGCGGTCGCCGTGGGCCTGCTCTTCTCCTACGCGCACCCCGAGCACGAGCGCCGCCTCGCCGGCGCCCTGCGCGACGCCCTGCCCGACGTCCACGTGAGCGCCTCGCACGAGGTGCTCCCCGAGATCCGCGAGTACGAGCGCCTCTCGACCACCGCCGTCGACGCCTATCTGACCCCGGTCCTGCGCCGCTACCTGCGCCAACTGGCGCGCAGGGCCGAGGGTGCCGGCCTGCCGGCGCCGGCGATCATGCAGTCGAGCGGCGGCACGCTGCCGATCGAGGCGTCGGCCGACCACGCCGCCTGGACCGTGCTGAGCGGACCCGCCGGGGGCGTGATCGGCGCCGCCCGGCTGGCGGAGCGATCCGGCGACGCCCGCGCGCTCACCTTCGACATGGGCGGGACCTCCTGCGACGTCGCCCTGGTCGAGGACGGCGTCCCCGCCCGCACCGCCGAGACGACCATCGCCGGCCACCCGCTCCACCTTCCGATGCTCGACGTCGCCACGGTCTCGGCCGGCGGCGGCAGCATCGCCTGGGCCGACTCGGGCGGGGCCCTTCGCGTGGGGCCGCACTCGGCCGGCGCCCGGCCCGGGCCCGCCGGCTATGGCCTCGGCGGCACCGAGCCGACGGTCACCGACGCGAACCTGGTCCTCGGCCGGCTGGACGCCGGCGCGCCGCTCGGCGGCGAGATCCGCCTCGACCCCGAGGCCGCCCGCGCGGCCGTCGCCGGCCTCGCCGAGGCGCTCGGCATGGGGGTCGACGAGTGCGCCGAGGGGATCCTCACGATCGCCGTCCAGGAGATGGTCCGCGCGCTGCGCCGGGTGAGCGTCGAGCGCGGCGTCGACGCCCGCGGCTCGACGCTCGTCGCCTTCGGCGGCGCCGGCCCGCTCCACGCCTGCCAGGTGGCCGAGGAGCTCGGCATCGCCCGCGTCGTCGCCCCGCCCGCGGCCGGCCTGCTCGCGGCCCTGGGCCTGGTGGTCGCCGGCGAGCGCCGGGACTACGTCCAGACCGTGCTGGCGCCGGTCGCCGGCGGGGCGGACCTGGCCGCGCTGCTCGCCCCGCTGCGCGAGCGCGCCGAGGCCGAGTTGCCCGGTGCGGCGCTGAGCGCGGCGGTCGACTGCCGCAGCGTCGGCCAGAGCCACGCGCTGACCGTCCCGTGGGATCCCGAGCGGCTCGAGGAGGACCTGGCGGCCGCGTTCCACGAGGCCCACCGCGCGCGCTACGGCGACGTCGACGAGCGCCGCCCGGTCGAGGCGGTCTCCCTGCGCCTGGCCGCCGAGCGCCCCGGCGCCGAGCCGGAGCTGCCCGACGCCGAGCGCGGCGCGCCGGTCGCCGGCCCGGTCAGCCTCCCCATGGACGGCGCGACCTGCTGGGTCGCGGCCGGCTGGAGCGCCCGCGACGACGGCCTGGGCGGGCTGGTCCTCGAGCGCGACGGGGCCGTCTAAATGGATCCGGTGACCCTTCAGGTGATGGCCAACGCGCTGCGCGCCGTGGCCGAGGAGATGGAGGCGGCGCTGATCCGCAGCGCCTACAGCCCGAACATCAAGGAGCGGCGCGACTGCAGCACCGCGCTGTTCGATGCCGCGGGGCGCATGGTGGTGCAGTCGGCGTCCATCCCGGTCCACCTCGGCGCGATGCCCGAGGCCGTCGACGCGGTCCGCGCCCGCGGCGCCCGCCCCGGCGAGGTCTGGCTGCTGAACGACCCCTACCGCGGCGGCACCCACCTGCCCGACCTGACCATGGTGTCCGCGCTGCCGCTCGACGGCCGGCCCGCGGCCTACGCGGTCACCCGCGCCCACCACGCCGACGTGGGCGGGATGGCGCCGGGCAGCATGCCCGCCGGCTCGCGCGAGCTCCTGCAGGAGGGGATCGTGATCCCGCCGGTGCGGCTGGTCGCCGACAGGCGGCCGTCGCCGGACGTGATGGCGCTGATCCTGGCCAACAGCCGCACCCCGGACGAGCGCGAGGGCGACCTGCGCGCCCAGTTGGCCGCTCACCGGCTGGCCGAGCGGCGGCTGGCCGAGGTGGCCGAGCGCCACGGCGCCGAGACGATCCGGGAGGCGT
>JAWVEV010000077.1:0-16313 GCA_033856535.1 Miltoncostaeaceae bacterium
GAGCCGGCGGCCGCCGCGGCCGCGCTCGAGTCGATGCTGGCCGAGGCGCCGCCGATCGACCCCGCCCTCTTCCCCTATCCCGGCGACGCCGCCGGCCCCGAGGCGATCGCCGGTTGGATGGCCGCCGCCGCGGTGGCCCGCGGCCTGCCGCCCGAGCTTCCGGTGATGGCCTCGCTGGCCGAGTCCGGCCTGCGCAACCTGCCCTACGGCGACCGCGACTCGCTCGGCCTGTTCCAGCAGCGCCCGTCGCAGGGCTGGGGCTCGCCGGCGCAGGTCCTGGACCCGAGCCACGCGCTCGCGACCTTCCTGCACCGGGCGGCGCTGGCCGACGCCGGCGGCCGGTTCTCCTCGGGCGGGGTGGACGGCCTGGGCGCCTGGGCGCAGGCGGTGCAGCGCTCGGGCTTCCCCGAGCGGTACCAGCCGCGGTTGGACGAGGCCCGCAGGCTGATCGGCGGCTGACGCCGCGGGTCGCCCGCTCGCGCGGGATACTGGGCCGGTCCGGAGGCTGCCGCTACGCCGCCACAGCTTCCTCGGTCATGCGAGAGCGCGAGCGGCTCGCCGGCTCGGCGCTCTTCGTCCGCGGCGGTCTCGGACTTCCTCGGCCGGGGCCCGAGGAACTCGACCGCGTCAGCGACGATCTGGTGGCGCTGGCGCTTGGTGCCGTCGCCGGCGACCCACTCGTCGAGCTCGAGGCGCCCGCTGATCGCGACCTGGCGGCCCGTGGCCAGGTGCTCGGCGCAGAGCTCGCCGAGCTTGCCCCAGGCGGTGATGTCGATGAAGACCGCGCCGCGGTCCTCGCCGGCCTTGGACCAGCGGGGGATCGCCAAGCGCATGGCGGTGAACTGGGCGCCGGAGGCGGTGGGGATGGCGTCCGGGTCTGCGGTGGTCGGCCGATCAGGTTGACGCTGTTCGCCCAGGCCGGCCCGAGGACCGACGGGGGGTGCCCCCACCCGAAGGGGCCAGAAGGCCATTCGGCACGAATGTGGGGGTGGCGGGCCGACGGCTTGCGCGCCCCGCCCCCGGAGCCAGCATGTAGGGCAACGGACCGCGGCCGAGGTGGGGGCCGGCGCCGGCGTCAGCTGGAAGCGCGTCCAGGATCGGGAGATCGCTCTAAGCCCGGGCCACCGACGGAGGCCGCGTCCGCGAGCGGGAGCACGACCTGGAAGGTCGAGCCCCGGCCCTCCTCGCTCTGGACGTCGATCCGGCCGCCGTGAGCTTCGACGATCATCTTCGTGATCGCGAGCCCCAGGCCGGTGCCGGGGATCGACTGGCCGGTGGCCGCGCCGGTGCGGTAGAAGCGCTCGAACAGCCGCAGCTGATCGGCTGGGCTGATGCCCATACCGGTGTCGGCCACCTCGAGCTCGACCTGCCGTCCACGCCGCGCTGTACGCAGATCCACCCGCCCGCCCGAGGGGGTGAACTTGAGCGCGTTGGAGAGCAGGTTGTCGATCACCTGGCCCAGTCGAGCGCGGTCGGCCTGGGTCGGAGGCACCGGGTCGACCTGGAGGTGGAGGCTTATCCCGCGGTCTTCCGCGTCAGGGCCTGCGGCCTCGGCGCACTCGCGCGCCAGCGCGGCCAGGTCGACCTGCTCCAGCTCGAGCGCCAGGCGACCCGCATCGCTCTGGGCGACGATCAGCAGGTCGCCGACCAGGCGTACGAGCTTGCGCGCGTTTCGTTCCGCGACCTCTACGAAGCGTCGCTGCTGGACCGTCAGAGGCTCCGCGTCCTCGTCGAGCACCGCCTCCAGGTAGCCGATCACGGACGTCAGCGGCGTGCGGAGCTCATGCGAGGCGAGGGCGCTGAACTCGTCTCGAAGCTGCTCCAGTGCCCGGCGCTCGGTGACGTCGTGGGCCGTGCCGAGCATCCGCACCGGCTGTCCGCGCAGGTCGCGCTCCACGCGGCCTCGGGCATCGACGACGCGATGCTCGCCGTCCGGCCGGACGAGCCGGTGCTGGAAGGAAAAGGGCCGGCCGTCCTCGAGCGCCCGTCCGATGGTTCGGGCGACCATCTCCCGGTCCTCGGAGTGGACGTGTTCCAGGTAGTGCTCGTAGCTGGCCTCAAACTGCTCGGGCCGGAGCCCGAACATGCGGTAGAGCTCATCCGACCACCGGATGCGGTCGGAGGCAATCTCCCACTCCCAGCTGCCGATCTGGGCGATCCGTTGGGCCTCGGCAAGCTGGGCCTCGCGCCGGCGCAGCGCCCGTTCGGCCCCGGCCCGCTCGGAGACGTCGCGCACGATGCCGCCGAAGAAGCTCTCGGCTCCCGCCCGCCAGCCGGAGAGGGTGAGCTCGATCGGGAACTCGGCGCCCTCGCGATGCAGCCCTTCGAGCTCGAGCGTCCGCCCCGCCAGGCCGACCACGCCCGTGGCGGTCGCCTCGGCGAGCGCCCGCTCGTGAGCGGCGCGGTACCGCTCCGGCATCAGGATCGCGAGGGGCCGGCCCAGGGCCTCGGCCGGCGGGTGCCCGAACATACGCTCGGCGCCGGCGTTCCAGGACACCATGCGCCCGGCCCCGTCCGCCACGATGACGGCGTCGCTGGTGGACTGTGTCAGCGCCCCGAAGCGGCTCTCTGCCTCGGCAAGGGCCAGGAAGCCGGCCAACTCGCCCCCCACCGCAGCGAGAAGCTCCAGTAGCTCGTCGTCCTGCTCGCGGACCGCCTCGGCGAAGAGCTCGACCACGCCCAGGCAGACCTCGCCACGCAGGAGCGGGAAGGCGAGGGCGGCGCGCAGGTCGGCGCGCCGAGCGGCCTCCCGGCGCGGGAAATTGTCCGCCTCGAATGTGTCCGCCAGCCAGGCCGGCTGGCGGGTGCTCCAGACCCGGCCCGGCAGCCCGATGCCGGGCGCGAGCTCGAGGGCGTGGCTGGCGGCGAGGAAGGGGCCAATGGCCTTGGGGCGGTCCGTCCAGGAGCCGGCGAGGCGCAGACGGGCGCCGGATGGGGCCATCTGCCAGAACATCCCGAGCGAGAAGTCGAGTCTGCGGCAGAGCGCTGAGAGCACCAGCGGTAGGTACTTGCCCGGGTCGCGCGCGCCCGCGAGCAGCGAGGAGACCTCGCTGCGTGTCCGGAGAGCCTCGTGCGCGAGCACCCGCCCTTTCTACCAGCAGCCGGGTATGAGCGGGCGAACGGCCCCTCTGGGCCGGACGCGCTGCCAAGGCCCTGGCAGAGGGTCGACGCCCTCTCCCCGCGGGCCCATTGCTGATTCGCCAGGAGCACCACGCCGGCGATCGTGCAGCTTCCCGTCGGGCAGCGATCCTGCCATTCGGCCTGTCGAGCGGGCGAACCGTAATCGTCGCCCCCCGACGGTCCCGCAGCGCACGCCAACGCGCGAGAAGCACACGTATGTCGAGTGCGACGAGGAGGGGCCCTGCTGAGCCGCCGATCCAAGGTGCGCGCCGACCGGCGCGCTCGAGTGATTCGGGCCGGTGCGGGGATCCGATGAACGGCGGCGCAGAGGGCGCGGTACCGGGGACGGCCCCCGCATTGCATGCAGTGCAACCGGCGGGCCGGTGGCCGCGCTAAGGTTCGCTTGCGGCCCGGCCCCTGTGTGAAAAGGGCGGCCCGAATCGGGAAGCTCGCGCCAGAACCCCGCGCGAACCCGGCGACGCGGCAGGCAGCCAGCCTCAGCCGCGACCAAAACGAGGGGGTTCGAAATGCGCAAGCTCTTTGAGATCGGAGGGCTCGTCGCTGCGGCGATCCTGATCGCGTTCGGCGTCGCCGCACTCGTCATGGGCGTCAACGGCCATTCCACGGTCAAGGCCAGCCTCACCCAGGAGAAGATCGTCGGCTCGCCCGACATGACCCCGGCCCTGATCAGGGCCGAGGCGAAGGCGGCCGGTCTTCCGGACAGCCTGGACTACCCGACCGCCAGCGTCGCCGGCCTCGAGATCAACAGCGGCGAGCGGGCACGGGCGTTCGCGGGATACATGCGGATCCACGCGCTCGAGGCGACCGGCGGGTTCACATATGCCGAGATGGGCCAGTACGTCGCAAAGCCGGGCGCTCCCGAGTCGGCGCTGGCTCCGGGCGGCGGCACGAGCGACCGCCAGTTCGCGGTGATCGACCCGCAGACCGAGCAGCCCCAGTCCAACGGGGCGCGCAACGTGTGGGTGACCGAGACCGCATTGGCGACGGCGCTCAACTCGACCTACATGGCCTCCCAGCTGTCGCTGTTCGCGATCATCGTCGGCGTGGCGCTGCTGCTGGCGGGGTTCGGCTTTGCCATCCTCGCGATCGGCGGAGCGCTTCGGAATCCGGAGACGCCGCTCGGGTTCCTCCACAAGCGGGGCACGAAGCCGAAGGCGGAGGTTGCCCCTGTCGCATAGACGGATTCGGGGCCACGCCGTAACCGGGATGCGGCAGTTGCCGACGTAGCGCTCCGTCATCGGGAGCCGGGACGAAAACCCCTCCCGGCTCCCGATAGGCGGCGCTCGACGATGAACGCGCTCCGTTGGACGACCGGCTCAGATACGACGACGTGCTACTCGACGTGGCCTTCCTCGCGATGAACCTGGAGGCAGGCGGCCTGGCAGCATGGTGCGGTGCCCCCGCTGAGCCGCTGGTGCGTCCGCGCCGCCCTCGTCTACCTGGTGGGCGGCATGGGGATGGGCGCCTGGATGCTGGTCGTCGAGGCGCGCCGCGGCCACCCGCCCGCGCCGCCCTGGCCGTCGCTGCATGCCCACCTGCTCTTGGTCGGCTTCCTGCTGATGCTGGTCTTCGGCGTGGCCTTCTGGATGTTTCCGAAGGTGGGCGGAGGGCGGCCTCGGCGCGGCGCGGGCTGGGCGGCGTTCGGGCTGGTCAACGCGGGCTTGCTCCTGCGCCTGCTGGCCGAGCCGCAGGCCGATGCAGCCCGTGGCCCGCTCGCCTGGCGCGTGCTCCTCGGGGTCGCGGCGGTCCTGCCGGCGCTCGGCGCGGTGGCCTTCGCGGCCGGGATCTGGCCCCGCGTCCGCAGCGCCCTCACCGCGGCGCAGGCCGCTGACTTGCGCGCGGCGCGGGGCCTGCCGCCGCGCCGTCCCTGACGCGCGCCGATCGAAGGTAGCCGACCGTGAGCGAGGACCGCATGCTTGGCGAGCGGCTGACCGAGCACACCTCCTCGCGCACCGCGATCGTGCAGCTGCTCGAGGGACGCCTTCGGCTGACGCTCGCCGGCGAGCCCCACGAATTGGCGCCCGGCGACTGGGTACGGATGGCGCCGGGCCTGCCGCACGCCGTGGACGCCGAGGAACCGGCGGTGATGCTGCTCAGGGGGCGGCCGATCAGGCGAGGGTGGGGCAGCGCGAGACCGTCGCTACCGGGCCCCGGGGCTGGGCGACCATCGACCCGGACACGGGGCGGATCGGGACGATCGCCGACGGCGACCGCGTGACCGCGGTGGAGACGCTCGAGGATCCGCCGGCGCTGCCGGCGACGACGCCCCTCTGCCCGGAGTCGTCCGGGGGCTGACCGTGTGACTACGATCGTCGGCATGCCCCGACCTCGAATCGCCGCCGCGCTCTGCGCCCTGGCCGCGGTCGCCGCCCTCGCCGGCTGCGTCTCCAACGAGCCCGATGCGCCGAGCCCGCCGGCCACGCCGACGCCGCCGGCCGCGCCGACCGCCCCGGCCACGCCGACCAGGGCCGCTCCGGGCGACGACCCCGCGGGGGCGGCGCTGCTCGAGAAGGCCAACGCGTACTACGCCGCGGCCCCGAGCCTGAGCCTCGATCTGCGGAGCGGAGGGACGAGCGTCGGTCGTTTCGACCTCGAGCGCGGCAGGCTCGTCGCGTCGGTGGGGACGTCCGGGGGCGTCACGTTCGTCGTGACGCGCACCGGCGGCTACTCCAAGGGCCCCGGCGACGGCTGCTGGACGCGCTCGTCCGGCCAGACGCCGTCCTTCGAGCGCTTCACCTCGCCGATCCAGGCGTTCATCCCCCTGGAGACCCTCGACGTCTCGGCGCCGATCGCCGAGGGCGAGCTGATGCGGGTGGACCTCACCGAGAAGGCGACCGGCGAGCCGACGCCCTTCTCCGTGACCATCGACCCGGACACCGGGCGGATCGCGGCGCTCAGCAACGCCGACGGGACGCTGACCTACCGCGAGGTCGCCGACCCCCCGCCGGTCCCGGCGACGACGCCGGTCTGCGCGACGCGGACGCCGCCGGAGGGCTGACCCCCCGGCTCAGACGGCGGCGGCGCGAAGGGCCTTGACGTCCGGGGGGGTCACCCACGGTCCGGCGGCGCCGGCCGCCAGGTCGGCGAAGGTCCGGCGCGACAGGATCTCGATGGTCGCGTCGCGCACCTCCTCCCACACGCCGCGCAGCGAGCAGCCGACGGTCATGTCGCAGGGCTCCGGCGAGCGCCGCGTCGCGCACGAGATCGGCGCGAGCTGGCCCTCGAACAGCCGAACCACGCGCTCGAGCGTGATCTCGCTGGGAGACCGGTTCAGCCGGTAGCCCCCGTTCGGCCCGCGCTCGGAGCGCACCAGCCCGGCGGTGCGCATCACGGGC
Source organism: Miltoncostaeaceae bacterium (assembly GCA_033856535.1). Classification (GTDB taxonomy): domain Bacteria; phylum Actinomycetota; class Thermoleophilia; order Miltoncostaeales; family Miltoncostaeaceae; genus JAWVEV01. The sequence continues at coordinate 6,477 of JAWVEV010000077.1, forward strand.
ATCACCTGCTCCAGCACCGACTGGGGCACGGCGATACGCCGGGCGAGCTCCTCGAGCTTGATCGGCCCCCCGCCGGCCAGCGTGAGCGCCAGGACCGCGCGGGTGGCGTAGTCGGTCCGTCGTGAGATCCACACGGGGACAGGCCTCCACTTCCGGGGGGTTGCTCGACCGAGGGGTACCGTCGTAGCCTCCCCCGACTTAATCGACAATGTTTACACAAACAGTCGAGATTCCCAAGGAGGGGCGTTGAGAACACTGATCGTGCTGGGGCTGGTCGGGCTGGTCTGCCAGCTGATCGACGGCGCGCTCGGCATGGCCTACGGCGTCACGTCGACCACGCTCGTGCTGGCGGCCGGGTACAGCCCCGCCTCCGCGTCGGCCGCGGTGCACATGGCCGAGCTCGGCACCACCCTCGCCTCGGGCATCGCGCACTGGCGCTTCGGCAACGTCGATTGGCGCGTCGTCCGCCGGCTGGCGATCCCCGGCGCCCTGGGCGCCTTCTGCGGCGCCGTGCTGCTCAGCAACATCTCCTCCGAGGTCGCCAAGCCCTGGATGGGCGGCGTGCTCCTCGCGCTCGGCGTCTTCGTGCTGCTCCGCTTCGCCCTTCGCGGCCCCCGCGAGCCCAAGGGCCGCACGTACGTCCGCGGCCGCTTCATGGTCCCGCTCGGCCTGGGCGCCGGCTTCGTCGACGCGACCGGCGGCGGCGGCTGGGGCCCCGTGGCCACCCCCACCCTCCTGGCCTCCGGGAAGATGGAGCCGCGGAAGGTGGTCGGCTCGGTGGACACCAGCGAGTTCCTGGTGGCCCTGGCCGCCAGCATCGGCTTCCTGATCGCCCTGGGCTCCCAGGGGATCCCGTTCGGCGTGGTCGCCGCCCTCATGGTCGGCGGCGTGGTCGCGGCGCCGGTCGCGGCCTGGCTCGTCCGCTGGCTGCCGGCCCGCGTGCTCGGCACCGGCGTCGGCGGCCTGATCGTCATGACGAACTCGCGGACCGTGCTTCAGACGCTGGAGGCGTCCGACGCGGCGCGCTGGACCGCCTACCTCGGCATCGCCGCCGTCTGGATCGCCGCGGTGACCTGGACCGTCCGCCTCCACCGCAGGGCCCTCGCCGCCGCCCGCGCCCCCGAGGCCGAGGTCGCCGTCGAGACGTCCCCCGCCCCCGCCCCCGCCTGGCAGTCGCCCACGCCGGCGCCCGCGGAGGGCTGACCGCCCCCGATCGTCCCGCCGGGCCCGACACGGGCCCGGCGGCCGTTCTCAGGTCGCCGCGGCCGCCTCGCCGCCGAGCGGCGGCTCGAGCAGCTGCAGGCAGAAGGCGTCGCCCAGCCAGCGCTCGAAGCGGTCCGGGCTCCACCCCCGCTCCCCCACCAGGAGCGCCCACACCGCGGGGTGGTTGAGCGTCCAGATGACGTCGGTCGCCCCCGCGACGTCGAGGTCCCGGCGCATCGCGCCGGTCGTCGCCAGCGACGCGACGATGCGCCCCTGGTGGGCGTGGAAGTCGGTCTGGATCCGATCCCACAGCGCGGCCAGCTCGGGCTCGGCCGCCGCCCCGTCGCGCAGCGCCGCCAGCAGCGGCCCGGCCCGCTCCTTCACCAGCCGCGACGCCCGCGCGTTACCGCGCAGCTTTCGGACCGGGTCCGGCTCCGCCAGCACCTCGCGGTACCAGGGCTGCTCGCCCACCGGGACCTCGTCCCGGTCGCCGCGCAGCGCCAGGTGCCAGGCCGCGCGGAAGAGGCCGGCCTTGGTCTCGAAGCCGAGGTAGACCGTCTTCACCGAGACGCCGGCCTCGCGCGCGACCGCCGCCACCGAGGTCGCCGCATAACCCTCCCGGCCGAACAGGGCCACGGCCGCGTCGAGGATCCGGCGCCGCGTCTGCTCGGCCTGCTCCTGCCGGCGCGAGGAGTCGTAGGCCCGGCGGGGCTTGACAGAGGGATCGGTCATTCGGTTACTCTTGCGCTGTAATCATTTCACTCACATTGTACCGAATGAGGAGGCGACCATGACAACCCTGCGCATCGAGGCCACCGTCAGCGACTTCGACACCTGGAAGGCGGCCTTCGACCGCGACGAGCTCGGCCGCGCCTCCGGCGGCGTCCGCGCGCTCCGCATCCACCGCCCGGTCGACGACCCGAACTGCGCCCTGATCGACCTGGACTTCGACGGCCCGGACGACGCCGGGGCCTTCATGGCGACGCTCGAGCGCTTCTGGGCCCGGGTCGCGCCCGGGTCCGTCCTCCTCGAGACGCCCCGCGCGCGCCTGGTCGAGCCGGTCGAGACCGCCGCGCTCGCGCCGGCCTGACCCGCACCGCGAGGCCGCCGGCCGGGGCTCACCTCCCGGCCGGCGGCCCGCGAGCTCAGATCGCTCCCCCGCGCTTCAACCACGTCACCGGCCGCTCGTAGATGCCGATGCCCTCGGGCGCGCCGGAGGGCGGCGGCCGATTGGGGCGCCGGACCTCCGCCCGGACGCGCGCCTGGAGGTTCCGGACATCGGCCACCCGCTTGGTGGCGCTGCGCCCGGTCAGCACGACCGCCTTCGACGGCACCTTGATCGACACCACGATGCGCCGGTTCCTCTGCCGCCCCTCGGCGGTCGCGTTCGAGGCCACCGGCTCGCGCTCGCCCAGGCCGAAGGCCGTCATCCGGCCGGCGGGGACCCGTCCGCGGCCGGTCAGGAAGGCGCGCACGGCGCGAGCGCGCTCCTGGGAGAGGCGCTGGTTGAAGTCCTCGGGACCGGTCGCGTCCGTGAAGCCGGTGATCCGCGCGGGCGCCTTCGCGATCTTCAGCGCCCGGGCGACCGTCGTCAGGAAGCGCCCGGCCTCGGGCCGCAGGTCGGACGACCCGACGTCGAAGAGCAGCTGGGACGGGATCGTGATGTCGGCCGGCGGCACCCGGGTCGGCCTGACCCGCACCCGGGTCAGGTTCGCGATCCGCTGCAGCGGGCTGAGCTGCGGGACGAAGATGTGCTTCGTGACCGTCGACCTGCTGCCGTCGTTCCCGGTCGCGGCGACATCGACCTCGTGCTTGCCCGGCGTCAGCTCCTCGACCTGGGTGGTCTTCCGGCTCGCCTCGCCGCCGTCGATCCGGGTGAGCACGCTGCGCAGGCCGTCGTAGAGGTCGAAGGTCGAGTTGTCGCCGCGCTCGGCCGGGGCGCCCGGCTGGCTGGTGTCGGGGTCGACGGTCAGGCTGGTGTCCACCAGGACCTTGCCGCCGGGAAGCGGCACCACCAGCAGGTTCACCACCGGCGGCTGGGGCGGGTCGGCGACGATGTCGAAGGCCGGGCCGGCCTTGTCGACCCCGCGGATCCGCAGGCGCAGCTCGCCCGGGCCCGGCGTGAGGTTCGGGATCAGCACCACGATCCGGTCGTCGCGCCAGCTCGTGGCCGTCGCCGGCTCGCCGCGGACCGCGATCCGGTCGTCCGCGCCCTGCGAGGCGCCGAAGCCGGACCCGTTGATCACCAGCTCGTCGCCCGGGCGCCCGGTGGAGACGATCGCGCCCACCTGCGCCTCGCCGGGCTTCGGCGGGACCGGCGTCGTCGGCGTGGTCGCGTCGGGCAGGCAGGGGTTGCCGTCGATCCCGGCGCGGGACTCGCCGAACACGAGCCGGACGCCGGTCTCCGGCCGCTCGATCACCAGCGCCCGCTGGATGATCCCGGTCGCGGTGATCACCTGCTCGTTCGCGTGCGCGGTGACCGACCCCGGGATCTCCGGGTTCAGGTCGACGGTGGCGCCGCTCGGCGGCACGGTCACCGCCTGCATGAACTGGTCGATGATGCCGGCCGAGACCTCGTGCACCTCCGAGCCCCCGAAGGGTGCCGGGGTGCCGTTCGTGCACACGTAGCCGGCGCTCGACTGCACCTCGGCGACCTGCACGTCCCACCCGCCGAAGGTCGGCCCCTGGAGGATCCGGAAGCCCGGCTCGGGCGTCGAGAGGCGCTCGAAGGTCTGGATGAACTCCGAGGGCAGCGCGATCGTCGCGCTGGAGAGGCCGGCCTGGGCCACCACCGACGTCTCGGTCTTCGAGGTGACCGCGTCCGCCGAGTCGAGGGAGAGCTGGACCGAGGGGAAGTCGAACCCCGTGAGGATCGGGCCCGACAGGTCGGCCGACCGCACGCTGCGGGCGTCGGTCACGCACGGCGAGCCGGCGCTGTTGGCGACGCCGATCTCCTCGACCAGCGCCCCGTTCATGTACAGCGCCGCCGCGCTCGTGCGGCAGGAGAACGCCGCCGCGGCGGCGTCCGCCGGCTGGGCGGCGAGCGCCGCGACGGCCCCGAGCGCCGCCAGGCCGCCGGCCGCGCCGGCGAGCCGCCGGCTCGCTAGGAGGCGCACCGGGTCAGCCCGAGGCGGCGGAAGGTCGCGCTGGCCTCCCGTCCGAGCGGCTTGGAGGCCGCGAGCGCGGCGGGGACCGCCTCACCGAGGCTCTCGCCCTCGTCCAGCTGGGCCACCAGGCCCCGGAAGATCTCCCGCTGCTTCTCCTGGTTGTCGAGCACGGCGTCGTGGTCGGCGGCCAGGGGCGCCGGCGGCGCCAGGCCGCGCAGGCCGCTCAGGCGCTCGGCGACCGTGCTGTTCAGGTAGAGCTCGACCGCGTCGCGCACGGCGCTCGCCGAGGGGTCGTGGGGGAGGGCGGCCAGCAGGGCGTCGAGCCCCGCCTGCGTGCGCCCGCAGATCCGGTTGCCCTGCTCCCGGTACTGGGCGGCGCTCAGCGTCGGCGCGGCGGCCGGCGGGTCGTCGCCGCCGCCCGAGAGCGCGAGCGCCCCGCCGACGCCGCCGCCCACCAGGACCACCGCCAGGACGGCCCACAGGACGCGCTTGCGGCCGGCGCCGGCTCCGGAGCGCTCCTCGGCCGTCGGGAACTGGAAGTCGGGGCCGTCCGGCTCCTCGGGTGGCGGCGCGAGCTGCGGCTCGGGCGGCGGCGGAGCGGCGGGCGGCCGCGCGGCGGCGACCGGCGCCGGCTCCGGCGCGGAGGCGGGCCGCTGCGCCGGGGAGGGCGCCGGCGCCGAGGCCGGCTGGGGCGCCCGGTAGGTGCGGAAGCCCTCGACGTCGCCATGCGGCGCCCGCACCCGCGCGTCGCGCCGCCACTGCGGGCCCAACAGGCCCAGCACGATCTCCTCGAGCTGCTCCCAGGCCGCCCCGGCGTCGGCCGGCCGCTCGTCGGGCCCCTTGGCCAGCATCCCCTCGATCCAGCCGGCCAGGCGGGGATCGAGCCCCGGCTCGATCGAGCGCGGGGGCGCCGGCGCCTCGTTGACGTGCTTCAGCAGCATCGCCATCGGGGTGTCGGTCTCCTCGAAGGGCATGCGGCCGACCAGCATCTCGTAGGCGATCACGCCCACCGAGTAGAGGTCCGTGCGCTCGTCCACCGGCCTGCCGAGCGCCTGCTCGGGCGCCATGTAGGCCGGGGTGCCGACCGTCGTCAAGGCCGCCGTGCCGGCGCCGGCCCCCGCCCGATCGATCGCCTTGGCGATGCCGAAGTCCGACACCTTCACCGACCCGTCCGAGGTCAGCATGAGGTTCTCCGGCTTCAGGTCCCGGTGCACCACGCCGCGGGAGCCGGCGTAGGACAGCGCCGCGAGCACGCCCTCGAGCACGCCGAACGCCTGCGCCTGCGAGAGCCCGGCCACGACGGGTCGCAGCGAGCCGCTCGGGAGGTGCTCCATCGCGATGTACGGGATGCCCTCGTGCTCGAAGTAGTCGTGCACGGTGACGATGTTCGGGTGGTTCAGCCCGCCGGCGATCTGCGACTCCCGCGCGAAGCGCTCAGAGAAGGCGGGATCGGCGGCGTGGAAGGCGGGCAGCTCCTTCAGGGCCACCTCGCGGTCGAGGTCGACCTGGCGCGCCAGGTAGACCACGGCCATGCCGCCGCGGCCGAGCTCGGAGAGGATCTCGAAGCGGCCGACCTTCCGGGGCAGGTCGGCCATCAGGCCTGCACCGAGGCCTGCCCGGGGAAGACGACGACCAGCGTGCCGGGCGGGACGCCGTCGGTGAGGCCCTGCAGGGTGGCCAGGTACGCGGGACGGCCGGACACCAGCACCCTCGGGTTGGACGAGCCCGGCAGCGTCGAGAGCACGGCCGTGCAGGGCTTGGTGGTCGGCGTGGGCGGCTGGGCGCACCCGACGATCGGCGCGCCCACGAGGTCCGGCTCGCACATCACCATGCCGCCCTGAGCGCCGACGGTCATCTGCCGGGGAATCAGGGTCACCCGTCCGCCGTGGCTGCACAGGACCGTCGCGGTCGAGGTCAGCACCGGGGGCATCAGATGAGGCCCTCCCGGGTCGCGTAGGCCACGGCCTGCGACCGCGTGCGCACGTTCAGCTTCGTGACCGCGTCGTGGATGATCTTCTTGATGGTCCGCTCGCTGTAGCAGAGGCGCTCGGCCACCTCGCGGGTCGGGTGGCCGTCGGCCACCAGCCGCAGCACCTTCTGCTCGCGCGTGCTGAGGCGCGCCAGCCGCAGGCCGCGCGGCTCGAGCACCTCCTCCGAGATGCGCGACAGCCCGCGCAGCAGGTTGCCGAGCAGCGCGGCGTCCATCACGCCCGCACCGCTGGCGGCCGCCCGGATCCCCGCCGACAGCACCTCCGGCGTCAGGCTCTCCTTGCACAGGTAGCCCACCGCCCCGGCCTCGACTGCAGCGAGCAGCTCGCGCTCGTCGGCGCTCTGCGAGCAGACCACCACCCGTGTCCCGCGCCCGCGGAGACCGCGGATGAACTCGCCGCCGCCCGGCACGTCGTGGTCCACCAGGACCACGTCCGCATCGCCGAGCGCCGGCGCCTCCCATGCCTCCCGCACGCTCCCGGCGCCGGCCACGGGGCCGACGTCGTCCAGCCCGGCGAGGCAGGCGAGCAGCCCGCGCCGATAGATCGGATGCGGGTCGAGCACGAAGACCCGGTGTCGGATCCCGGCGCTGATCCCCGCACGTCCCTGCGCCGCCGAGCGGGCGCGAACAACGCCCTCGTCCGTCATGGCCCTCCCTCCGTCGGCCTTCCCCTCGGGGGCAGCCTCTCCCGGACGGGCGGCGGCGGTCGTCAGTAGCCCTCTACTGAACTTTCCCCTGCAGGGAGCCACCGCCGCCTGCGTAGTCGCCGTCGGTACCGTTTCCGAGGAGCCGGCCGAGCTTCGCCTCGGCCAGCGCGACCAGCGGTGCCACCCCCTCGATCGCGATGCCCAGCGCGACCGCGATCAGACCATCCTCGACGCCCGCGGCACGGAGCCTCAGGGCCACGGCGTGGGCGTGGGGGAGCTCGGCCATGGCGGCTCTGCGATCCATCGCCGCGACCGTAGACCCCGCCCGGGCGCCCGTCCTCCGTACCGCGGTACTGCATTCCGGGGACCCCTTCGGGCAGCTCCGCGGCCGCCGCGGGAGGTGCCCCCGCACCCATCGGGGCAGTCTCTCATGGCGGGACGCGAGGTGGTACCCCGGAAAACATCGCCCCTTTCGGCGGCCACCGCGCGCTGGTTAGGCTCATCGCGTGCCAATGGATTGGCCACTCGTCGGACGGATCGAGGAGCTCGAGCTGATCGCCGGCACGCTGGACGAGCCGGAGGCTCCCGGCATCGTTCTTGCCGGTGAGGCGGGCGTCGGGAAGACCCGTCTGGCGGCCACCGCGCTGAGCCGCGCGGCCGCGCGCGAGTGGGCGACCGCGCGGACGACGGCCACCCGGGCGGCCGCGAGCGTGCCGTTCGGAGCGTTCGCTCACCTCCTTCCGAGCTCGCCCGAGGTCGCCCTCGACCGGCTGGAGGTGCTCCGCCGCGCCGGCGCGGCGCTGACCGCGGGAGCCGAGGGCCGGCGCCTGCTGCTGCTGGTCGACGACGCCCACCTCCTGGACGACGGCTCGGCGGCGCTGGTGTTGCAGCTGGCGGTCACCCGCACGGCCTGTGTCATGGTCACCATCCGCAGCGGCGAGCGGGCGCCCGACCCGGTCACCGCCCTCTGGAAGGACGAGGGCGCCCGGCTGCTCGAGGTGCAGCCGCTGGGCCGGGCCGACGTGGGCCGGCTGCTCGAGCTGGCGCTGCGGGGGCAGGTCGAGGGCGCGACGATCGACCGGCTCGCCGGGACCAGCGAGGGCAACCCGCTCTTCCTGCGCGAGCTGGTGCGCTCCGGGATGGCCTCGGGGTCGCTCGACGCGCCGTCGGAGGTCTGGCGCTGGCGCGGCCCGCTGGCCCCCGACGGCGGCCTGGTGTGGCTCATCGAGGAGCGGCTCCAGCGCCTCTCGGCGCACGAGCGGCGCCTGCTCGAGACGCTGGCGCTGGGCGAGCCGATGGACGCCGACCTGCTGGGCGACCTGGCCGTCCCCGAGGCGCTCGACGGCCTCGAGGCGGCCGGCCTGGTGGCGGTGCACCGCGAGGGCCGCCGGGCGAACGCCCGCCTGGCCCACCCGCTGTACGGCGAGGTGCTGCGCGCCACCGTCCGCCCGATCGCCGCGCGCGCTGCCCACCGCCGCCTGGCCGACGCGCTCACGGCCCGCGGCCTCGAGCGCAGCGACGACGTGCTGCGGGTGGCCACCTGGCGCCTCGAGGCCGGCCAGGCCGTCGCGCCCGAGCTGCTCGGACTGGCGGCCCAGCACGCCCTGGACCTGAGCGACCACCTGCTGGCGGCGCGGCTCGCGGAGGAGTGGATCGCCGCGGGCGGGGGGCTGCGCGCCCGCCTCGCGGCCGGGGCGGCGCTCGCCGGCCAGCGCCTCTCCGAGGAGGCCGAGGAGGTGCTCGGGCCGCTGGCCGCCTCGGCGGCCGACGACGAGGAGATCGCGCTGGTGGCGCTGGCCCGGGCCGCGAACCTGATGATGGGGCTGGGCCGCCCCGAGCGCAGCGCCGAGGTGCTCCGGAAGGCCGGGGAGGCCATCGCGGGCGAGCTCTGGCGCGACCGCGTGGCCTCGTTCCGCGCCTGCCTGCTGATCTTCATCGCGCCCTGCGACGAGGTGGTCCAGGCCGCCTCGGAGCCGCTGGCCCGGTCGGGGAACGACCCGCGGGTGGCCGCCGAGTGCCTGCTCGCCGCGTCTCACGCGTCGGCCCTGGCGGGCCGGCTCGAGCGGGCCCTCGAGCTGGCCGACCACGGCGTGCTGGCCGCGCGCCGCTGCCGGGGCGGGCCGCCGGAGCTCGAGGACCACCTGCTGCTCGCGCGCGGCTGGGCCCTGCTGCTGTCGGGCCGCCTCCGCGACGCGTCGGCGCTCGCCGAGGCTCGGCGCACGGCGGCGATCGCCGGTCGCCAGGTCGAGATCGCCCTGCTCTGGACCTGGTTCGGGGCGCTGGTGGCGCTGCTCGAGGGCCGCCCGGCGACGGCCGCGCGCCAGCTGCGCGACTGCGCCGTGGCGATGCGCGAGCGCGATCGGTGGGGCGTGCTGCACGTCGCCCTCGCGGTGCAGGCGCAGGCCGCCGCGATCGCCGGGGACCTCCCGGCGGCCGAGGCGGCGGCGGCCGAGGCGGTGGGCGGGCGGGCGCCGTTCATGCGCGTGGACGCCCTGTGGCACGAGCTCGGGCAGGCCTGGGTCGCCGACGCCCGCGGCGAGACCGCGGCCGCGCGGCGCCACTGCCGCCAGGCCGCCGACGAGTGCCGCGCGCTCGGCCAACTGGCGTTCGAGGGACTCGCCCTGCACCACCTGGCGCGCCTCGGGGACGCCGCCGCGGCCGTGCCGCGCCTCGCCGAGCTGGCCGGGCTGGCGGACGGGCCGCTGCTGCCGGCGCTCGCCCGCCACGCCGCCGCGCTCGCCGGCCACGACGCCCCGGGGCTCGAGGGCGCGGCCGGCGAGCTCGAGGAGCTCGGCCTGGTGATCGACGCCGCGGAGGCGATGGGCCCGGCGGCCGCGGCCCACGGCGCGAACGGCCGCGGCGGGCCGGCGCGGCGCGCGGCCGCCCAGAG
>JAWVEV010000078.1:0-27791 GCA_033856535.1 Miltoncostaeaceae bacterium
CGCGCTCGGCCTCTTCCTGGGGCTCGCGCTCTTCCTCGGCTTCTCCGCCGGCCCGGTGGGCCGCTGGCTCGAGCAGGGCGTCCGCGTCCTGGTGGGCAGGGCGGTCGTCGCCGTCCCGCTGATCCTCCTGGTCGTCGGCGTCGCAGTGATCCTGCGCCACGCGCTGCTCGGCTCCCGGCCCTTCCGCATGGGCCTGGGCATCGGCACGACCGCCCTGCTGATCGCGCTGGCGGCCGGCGCCATCGGCCTGGGCGGCACGCCGCGCCGCGGCTGGTTCGACCTCGATGTCATGACCGAGCGCGGCGGCTACGTCGGCGAGCTCGGCTACTTCGGCACGAGCCACACCGTCGGCGGCCTCGGCACCGCGGTGCTCGTGGTCGTCGGCCTGATCGCGGCCGCGGTCCTGATCTCCGGCGCCTCGCTCGGGGTCGTGCTGCACCGCTCGGGGACCGGCGCCGCGCGCGCCGGCCGGACCGTCGGCCGCGGCATGAAGACCGCCACGGTCAGCGCCGTCCGCACCAGCCAGCGCTTCGGCGAGGGGGTCCGCACCAAGCTGGACGCCGCCCCGACGCTCAGCGGCGTGCGGCGGGTCCGCATGGCCCAGCAGCGCGCCGCGACGAAGCATCCGCTCCTCGACGGGGCCGACGACTTCCCCGACATCTTCGAGCCGCCCGGCACCCTGCCGCCCTCGCCGGCGCTCGGGCCGGCCTTCGCGTCCACGGACGAGGCCCCGGTCACGTCGTCGGTCGCGGTGGCCGACCCGCCGCGCACCGCCAGGATCCACACGCCGCCCCCGGTCCCGCGCACGCGCACGATGGACCCGGATGGCGAGGAGGCCGACGAGCTCGAGCAGCTGAGGATCCTCGAGGACGAGCCGCCCTCGGCGCCCGCCGCAGCGACCTCCACGGTCTACCGGCCGCCGTCGGCGAGCCTGCTGCGCCAGTCCACCGGCCCCACCAGCCAGCCGCCGGAGCGGATCGCCGCGACCAGCCGCGTCCTGGAGGAGGCCCTCGGCCACTTCGGCATCGAGGCCAAGGTCTCGGGGACGGTCAGCGGCCCCCGGGTGACGCGCTACGAGCTGCAGCTCGCGCCGGGCACGAAGGTCGGTCGCGTCACGGCCCTCCGCGACGACCTCGCCTACGCCCTCGCCGCCCGCGAGGAGCTGCGCATCATCGCGCCGATCCCCGGCAAGCAGGCCGTCGGCGTCGAGGTCCCCAACCAGGAGGCCTCCCTCGTCACGCTGGGCGACATCCTGCGCGAGTTCCCGGCGCACGCCGGCCCGCTGATGGCCTGGCTCGGCCTCGACATCAGCGGCAAGCCGGTCTACGTCGACCTGGCGCGGATGCCGCACCTGCTCATCGCCGGCTCGACCGGCACGGGCAAGAGCGTCTGCCTCAACGCGATCCTGGCGTCGGTCCTGCTGCGCAGCACACCGGAGCAGCTGCGGATGATCCTGATCGACCCCAAGAAGGTCGAGCTCAACCACTACGAGGGCATCCCTCACCTGCTGACCCCCGTCGTCACCAACATGCGCGACGCGGCCGCGGTCCTCTCCAACATCGTCCGCGAGATGGAGAGCCGCTACGAGCTGATGGGCATGGCCCGGGCGCGCAACCTGCGCGACTGGAACGCGATCCGCGAGCGCTCCGGCGACAAGCCGCTGCCGACGGTGCTGGTCGTCATCGACGAGCTGGCCGACCTCATGATGGTCTCGCCGGCCGAGGTCGAGGACTCGATCATCCGCCTGGCGCAGAAGAGCCGCGCGGTCGGCATCCACCTGGTCCTGGCCACCCAGCGGCCGTCCGCGGACGTCATCACCGGGATGATCAAGGCGAACGTGCCGTCTCGGATCGCCTTCGCGGTCTCCTCGCAGGTCGACTCGCGGGTCATCCTCGACGCCGGTGGCGCCGAGAGCCTCCTCGGCCATGGCGACATGCTCTTCCGCCCGGTCGGCAGCTCGCGCCTGCAGCGCCTGCAGGGGGCGTACGTCAGCGAGGAGGAGATCCTCGCGATCACCGACGAATGGCGCGGGCAGGGCAAGCCGCAGCTGCGCACCGAGCTGCTCGAGCGCCCCGAGCCGGTCGAGGATGCGCTCGGCGAGGAGGCCGACGACCTCCTGGAGCGGGCGATCGAGATGGTGGTCCTGCAGGGCACGGCCTCGGTCTCGCTGCTGCAACGGCGGCTGGGCGTCGGCTACGCCCGCGCCGGCCGCCTCGTCGACGCCATGGAGCAGCTGGGCGTGATCTCCGGCCACGAGGGCTCCAAGCCCCGGACGGTCCTGATCGGCGAGGGCGACCTCCACCGCTTCGTCCGCCGGCCGGAACCTCCGCCCGCGGCCGACGAGGACCCGGCCGGCCTGGGCGACTGACCTCAACTGTGGCGGGCCGCGGGTTTCGCGGCCCGCCCGGCCCACCTCATGGGCCCGGCGCCCTCGGCTCTCCGCCGAGATTCGCGCCGGGCCCGTGGCGTCTCGCGGGCCGGTCGGCTCGGCCGGCTGGGGGGACCGAGTCGCGCTGCTCAGCGCAGGCGGTAGCCGACGCCGCGAACCGTCTCGACTCGGCCGGCGGATGTGCCGAGCTTGCGGCGGAGGGTGCGCACGACCACGTCGACGACGTTGCTGCCGCCGTTGTACTCCGTTCCCCACACGATCGAGAGCAGATCGACGCGGCTGACCGGCTTCCCCGAGCGTTCGTGGAGCGCTTCCAGAACGCCGAACTCGAGAGGCGACAACCGGACGCGCCGACCCTGGACATCGACGGTGCGGTCGCCGGCGTCGAGCAGTGGTGACCGGGGGATGCCGAGCTCGGCGGCCGCGAGGTTCGCGAGCCAGCCGTCGATCGATTCGGGACCGAAGTCGAGCGCGGCCAGGTGGAAGGCGACGTCGCCGACGACGACCGGCCTCTCCAACGGGGCGAAGCCGAGCGTGACGAGCGCGGGCAAGAGCGGCTCGGGGTCGGCCACCGCGAAGTAGAGCCGGCCCAGATGCGGGCGCATCGTGAAGTAATCGCGCTTGACGTCGAGCATGGTCGTGGCCACGACGGGACCGGGCGCCTCGCCGGTGCCCACGGCGAGGGCGCGGCGGTGCACGAGCGTCCTCTGGCCCGGTGGCAATGGGTGGCGCCGTGCGTGGGCGAGCCACGCCGCGACGACGGGATCGTCTCGTTCGAGGGAGAGCGGGATCGCCCGCCACTCGCAGGTGACGGAGCACCCGGCGACGCCCCCCGAACGGTCACGGACGACGCGCACCGCGTGCGGCGCCAGGTCCGCCCACCGATCGAGGACGGCGGCGCCCTCGGGCGGGTCGTGCTCGGCCCACAGCGCCCGGATGGCGGGCAGGTCCTCGGGGCGGGCGGGCTCGACGGAGTAGTGGTGCGCCGTGGTCGGGAACATCGCCTCGCGCACGACGGGATTGTCGATCAGGAAGAGGAGGTCGGCCGTCGAGCGGGCGAGCTCGCGGACGCCGGCGCTGTGGGTCTGGGCGCGAACGTGATGCCAGGCGGCCGCCCGGTACGAGCGGAACCGGTCGGGATCGAGCGACCGCAGCCGTTCCGCCAGGGCCAGATGAACCGCGTCGTGGAGGACGAGCCCGTCGGCCGCCGCATCGACGAACGACATGCCGCTCAGCCGCTCCAGCGCATCGTCGGCGTCCTCGTTCAGCATGGCGGTGAGAACCCCCGACGTGACGCGCCGCACCACCGATGCCGCGTCGAGCGCTCGGCGTGCCGGACCGTCGAGGCCGTCGCGGAACGAGGACGCCAGAGCATTCAGGACGCGGGGGATGGCCGCCGCCGCCGGCAGGTCCCCGCCGGCCAGCCACGACTCGACGGCGAGCCGCAGGGCCAGCGGATGCCCCGCTCCGACCTTTCGGATGGCCGCGACCGCATCGGGCTCGTCGACGCCGGCGACACGGAGCAACTCGTCGACCTCGTCGTCGCCCAGCGGGCCGAGCGGAAGCACCTCGAGCCCTCCGAGGCGACCGCGCTCGACGGCCCACTCGAGCATGGGCGGCTCGCGGCCGGCGACGACGAGTCGAACGGCGCGGCCGGCGCTGGGGAGCCAGTCCTGGCGCAGCCAGGGGTCGGCGATCCGGAACAGCTCGTAGGCGTCGATCGTGACGACCGCGGGAGCGCGGCCATCGGCGTCGTCGAGCCCTGGCGTCGGGGCCGAGTGGAGCGCGTCGAGCAGTCCGCGCTCCGTCGGCTCGATGGCGCGGCAGTCGATCGATACGACGGGTGTGCCGCGATCGCGGCACACCCGGCCGAACTCGTTCAGCAGGGCCGACTTCCCGATGCCGGTCATGCCGTAGACGAAGCAGACCCGCGGGCCCCCATCGTCGAGGACGCGGAGCAGCGCGCCCAGCTCCCGCGACCGACCGACGATCGGCGAACCACGCGGCTCAGCCAGCATCGGCTCCATCGTGACAGGCGGTCAGGCGTGCGTCGCGACGAGCCCACGGGTCGTGCTCGTCGGCCCGGCCAGCACACCGAACCGCGTGAGCGTGATCCCGGCAAAGCCGGGGGTCGATCCGACACCTGCGAAGAGCTCGGAGGAGAGGAACTCGTCCGCGGCCTCGGCGCTCTCGAACAGGTACACGCCTCCATAGACGCCGGCCTCGTGGTCAGCGACCCAGACCTTCGATGCCAGGCCGGGGACCGCGGCGAACGCCGGAGCGACGTCGTCGCACATCGCCCGGTACTGCTCCTCCGAGATCCCCTCGAGCGTGAAGTTCACGATCAGGACGTTCATGTCATGCCTCCCTCGGCCAGTGGTGATGTCGCCATCATCGGCCCGGGGCACCGCTCGCTCGTGAGGACTTGATGAGGATTCGCCTGCAGCAACCGACAACCCCGTGGAGCCGCCGTTTCCGCTGCACGGTCCCGCATTCCGCAACGGCCGCCGGTTGCGTCCGGGGGAGGGGCGTTCTAGGGTGGCCCGCGATCCCGGTGCCCTCAACTCGGGTCGCTCGCCACCATGTTTGAGATCGGGAACACACTTCGCGAGGCGCGCCTCCGCCGCGGGTTCGACATACCGCAGTGCGAGCAGGAGACCAAAATTCGCGCCAAGTACCTGCGCGCGATGGAGGAGGAGCAGTTCGACCTCATGCCATCGCCGACGTACGTGCGCGGCTTTCTCCGCACCTACGCGGACTTCCTCGACCTCGACGGCCAGCTGGTCCTCGACGAGTACGAGTCGCGCTTCGGCGGCTTCGACAAGGGCCATGACCACGACCCGCGCCGCGGGCGCGGCACGCGCTCGGGCGTCCCGCCGGGCCAGTACGCCCGCGACCGGGGCAGGGGACGCGGCAGAGGACGCCGCGGGCGCCGCGCCGAGCCCCGTCGCACCGAGGCGCAGCTGCTCTGGCTCGCGATCGGCGGCGTCATGACGGTCGCCCTCCTGGTGTGGCTCGGCATCGGCAACGAGGACGCGGCCCAGCCGTCGTCCACGCCGCCGGCCACCCAGACGACCGGCACCACCGGCACCGGCACCGGGGAGATCGAGGAGCAGCCCGTCACCCCCGCCGTCGAGCGGATCGACATCACCCTGACCGGCGTCGGCGAGCAGGGCTCGTACCTCGAGGTCCGCGGGAAGAACGCCCAGGGCCCCCGGGTCTTCGTCGGCACCCTCGGCCCGGGCGAGGTCCAGACCTACAGCGTGAAGCGCAGCATCTACGTGCTCGTCGGCGCGCCCCAGGGCCTCACGGTGGCCGTCGACGGCGCGACCAAGCCGGTCTCGGGCGGCGTCGGCGGCTACATCGTCTCCAAGTCCGGCGTCCGCTTCGTCGGCGGCTGAGCCACCGCCGCGCCTGCGCGCGGCCGTCCTCGTCACCGGCGACGAGGTCCTTCGGGGCCGGATCGCCGACCAGAACGCCGCCCCGCTGGCGCGATCGCTCGACGCGCGCGGGGTCGTCATGGAGCGCGTCACCTTCGTCGGCGACGCCATGCCGGACCTCGTCGATGCCCTCACCGGCCTGCTCGCCTCCGGCGTCGACCTGCTCTGCGTCTCCGGGGGCCTCGGGCCGACCCACGACGACCTGACCATGGCCGCGGTGGCGGCGGCCACCGGCCGCCCCCACGAGCTCGACGAGGACGCCCTCGCGATGGTCCGCGCCGCCGGCACCGCGGCCGGGGTCGACCCCGCCGTGGCCCGCTCGGTCCAGGAGAAGCAGGCCACGCTCCCGCGCGGCGCCCACGTCCTGCCGCCGCCCGGCACCGCGCCCGGCTGCGTCCTGGCGCACGGGCAGGCCCTGATCGTCGTGCTCCCCGGCCCGCCGTGGGAGCTCCAGGCCATGTGGGACGAGGCCCTCGCCAGCGGCCCTCTGGCCGATCGGCTCCGCGCGGCGGCGCCCTTCCGGGAGCGCGTGCTGCGCGTCGCCGGCGTCCCCGAGTCGCGCTTCGTGCGCGCGTTCGACGGCATGGACCCGGCCGACCGCGACGCCCTCGCGGTCGGCGTCTGCGCGCGGGACGGGGAGCTCGAGGTGACCGTTCGGCACGGCCCGGCCGGCAGCCCGGCCGCCGACGCCCTCGAGCGCGCCCTGAGGGCCGAGGTCGGCGACGCCCTCTACAGCCGCGACGGCGGCGACCTCGACACCGCGGTCGCCCGCCTGCTCGACCGCGACGGCGCCACGCTCGCGGTGGCCGAGTCCTGCACCGGCGGCGGCCTGGGCGCCCGGCTCACCGCCCGCGAGGGGGCGTCCGCCCGCTTCCTCGGCGGCGTCATCTCGTACTCGGACGACGTGAAGCGCGACGTCCTGGGCGTCGATCCCGAGATCCTGCGCCGCCATGGCGCGGTCTCGGCCGAGTGCGCCGAGGCCATGGCCGGCGGCGTCCGGCGCCTCGTCGGGAGCGACTGGGCGCTCAGCATCACGGGCGTCGCCGGCCCGGGCGGCGGCTCCGAGGAGAAGCCGGTCGGCCTGGTGTACCTCGGCATCGCCGGCCCCGACGGCGTCGCCAGCGAGCGCCTGCGCCTGCGCGGCGACCGCGAGCGCGTCCGCGCCCGTTCCGCCGCGCTCGCGCTGCACCTGCTCCGCCGGACCCTGGAGGCCCGGGCCCCGGCCTGAGGCGCGCGCCGGCCGTGACGCCTCCGTGCGCCCGCCGGCACCGGCGTCACCCATCCGTGACACCGGCCCGGCTACGGTGGGGAAGGTGAGCGCCACCCCGCTGCGCCCGGACAACCGCCTCTTCGTGGCCCTCGACCTGCCGCCGGCCGAGCGCCGCGCGCTCGCCGAGCGGGGGGCGCGCCTGGCGTCCGAGCTCGGCGGCCGGCCGGTGCCCGAGGCCAACCTGCACCTCACGCTCGCGTTCCTGGGCCGGGTCCCCCCCGACCGGGGTCCGGACCTGCTCGCGGCGCTTCGCGAGGCGCTGGTCGGACCCGCCCCGCGCCTCGAGCTGGTGGGGCCGATCGCCTTTCCGAGACCGGCGCGGGCGACGGTCGCCGGCGTCGAGCTGCGCGATCGGACGGACGCCCTCGCGACGCTCCATCGCGGGGTGGAGGAGGCCGTGCGGCGAGCCGCCGGCATCCCGCCGGAGGACCGCCCGCTGCGCGCGCACGTGACGCTCGTGCGCTTCCGGCGCCCGACGCGGATCGCGCCCGATGCGTCCGACGATCGGGAACGTGCGTTCGATTGCAGCCGATGCGCGCTCTATGATTCCCACCAGGTCACCGGAGGCCCGCCGCGCTACCAGGCGCTGCTGGTGGCGACCCTCGAGGCCCCCTCGGGGGCGCGCGACGAGCCGTCCTCCGAAGACCCGGACCCGTGATGCCGCACACCGCACGCCGAGGCCTCCCGGCCTCGACTCAGAGGAGGATCCCCGTGGAGAAGCAGCAACAGGCTGCACTTGGCTCGGCCGTCGCTCAGATCGAGCGTCAGTTCGGCAAGGGCGCCATCATGCGCATGGGCGACTCCCCGGTGAGCGAGGTCTCCGCGATCCCCACCGGCTCGCTCGCGCTCGACCTGGCGCTCGGCATCGGCGGCCTGCCGCGCGGGCGCATCGTGGAGGTCTTCGGCCCGGAGAGCTCGGGCAAGACGACGCTCGTCTACCACCTGATCGCCCAGGCGCAGAAGCGCGGCGGCCTCGCCGCCTTCATCGACGCCGAGCACTCGATGGACCCGAGCTATGCCAAGCGCATCGGCGTCGATATCGACGAGCTACTGCTCTCCCAGCCCGACCACGGCGAGCAGGCGCTGGAGATCACCGACCTGCTCGTGCGCTCCACCGCGCTCGACGTGGTGGCGATCGACTCGGTGGCGGCCCTGGTGCCCAAGGCCGAGATCGAGGGCGAGATGGGCGACACCCACGTGGGGCTGCAGGCGCGCCTCATGTCCCAGGCGCTGCGCAAGCTCGCCGGCACGCTCAACCGGGCCGGCACCATCTGCATCTTCACCAACCAGCTGCGGGAGAAGATCGGGGTCATGTTCGGCAGCCCCGAGACCACCCCCGGCGGGCGGGCGCTGAAGTTCTACGCGTCGGTGCGCCTGGACATCCGCCGCATCGAGACCCTCAAGGAGGGCGCCGAGGCGATCGGCAACCGGGCCCGCGTGAAGGTGGTCAAGAACAAGGTGGCGCCGCCGTTCCGCCAGGCCGAGTTCGACATCATCTACGGGGAGGGCATCTCCCATGAGGGCAACCTGATCGACCTCGGGGTCGAGAAGGGGATGGTGCAGAAGAGCGGCGCCTACTTCTCCTTCGGCGACGAGCGGCTCGGCCAGGGCCGCAACGCGGCGCGGGGCTTCCTCAAGGAGCACGTGGACGTGGCCGACCGGATCGAGGCGGCCATCCGCGCGGACGCCGGTCTCGGCGTCCAGGAGCCCGGCCCGGAGCTGACGGTCGACCCGGAGACCGGCGAGGTCACCGAGGCGCCGGCCAAGGTGGAGGAGCTGGCCGCCCGCCGGTAGGGCGCCCGCGCGACCTCCCAGATGTGGCGCCCCGGCCCGCCCGCCGGGGCGCCGCGCACCCCCGGCCCTGACGGGCGGCGACCGAAGCGCGGATGATGGCCTCGTGAACCGCCATGGGATCAGGGCGTCGGCCGTCGCCGGCCTGCTGTCGGCCGTGGCCGTCGGCGCCGCGACGCCCGCGGCGCTCGGCTGCAAGTGCATCCCGCCGAGCGCGGCAACGGTGAAGGCCGCCGACGTCGTCTTCACCGGCACGGTCACGGCCCGCTCCGATCCCGACGCCGGGAAGCCCGTCCAGAGCAGCATCGACCCGATCACCTTCACGCTCGCCGTCGACGACGAGCTGAAGGGCGACGTCGACGCGAGCGCGCAGGTGGTGACCCCACGCGAGAGCGCGAGCTGCGGCGTCGACTTCCAGGTCGGCGAGCGCTACCTGGTGGTGGCGGATCGCGACGGCGGCGTTCTGCGGACCGGCCTCTGCCAGGGGACGCGGGCGCTGCCCGCCGGCGCCCCGCTCCCGGAGTTCGCGCGCGGGCTGGACACGTCCGCGCCGGCCGACGCCGCGTGGCCCGCGCCCGCGAGGGTGTCGCTCCCCGCCGAGGGGACGCAGTCGCCGGACGTCGCGATCGGACCCGCCGGGACCGCGACCGCGGTGTGGCTGCGCACGACCTACGCCCCGGAGGAGAGGGAGGCCATCGCGACCAGTCGGCTGTTCGCCGCCGGCAGCTCGACGGGTGGAGCCCTCGGTCAGCCCGAGCCGATCTCCGGGGACGACGAGCTCGCGTTCGGCGGCGCCGTGGCCGCGGCGGGCGACACGCACGTTGCGGTCTGGCTCGGGGTCCGTCGCGGGGCGGCCGAGGTCGGGCTCAGCGCCCGCGCGCGCCCGCCCGGGGGGCCGTGGGGGCCACCTCAGGTCCTCGACGCCGACGTGCAGCCGTCCGGCGTGGTCGATCCCAGGGTCGCGGGGAACGCCGAGGGCGAGGCGCTGGCCGTCTGGCCGAGCGGTGGCAGCCTGCGGGCTGCGACGTTCACGCCGGCCGGCGGATGGTCCCCGGCCGTGACGATCGCCCCCGACGCCCCGGACCGGCCCGTCGGCGTCGCGCTTGGGCCGGACGGGACCGCGGCCGTGTCGTGGTGGCGCCGCGATGCGGCGGGCATCGTGGTCCGCGCAGCCGTCCGGTCGGCGGCGGGTGCCTGGGGCGCGCCGGCGACGGTGTCGGAGCCGCTCGATCTCGCCGACCCGCTGGTGCCGTACGACCCGCCCAGCGTCAGCGCGGGAGCGGGGCAGGCGCTGGTGGTGTGGATCACGCCGAGGCGGACCTTCCGCGGCACGGTGCGCGCCGCGCGGCTGGGGCCGGCTGGAGGCGTGGGAAGCTGGCGGCTCAGCGCCGGACGGGGCGCCGGCGACGCCATGGGCGGTCTCGACGCGGCGGGTCGGGCGACCGTCGTCTGGTCGGAGAGCGCCGGAAACAGGTCCGTCCTGAGATGGGCCAGCCAGGTTCCCGGGTCGCGCTGGAGCGCGCCCCGGACGATCGGGACGACCGGCGCGTCATGCAGCGCGCGGCTCGCGCCCCGGCTGGCGGTCTCCCCGAGTGGCCGCGCCCAGGCGGTCTGGATGGAGTTCGCCCGGCGCGGCGAGGTGATCGTCGCCGCCGAGCGCCCGCCCGGCGGCGACTTCTCCCGCCCGATCGCGATCTCGCGCGCCGGGGCCTCGGTGGCCGCGCTCGCCGTGACCGATGGCGGCGCGGTCGCCGCATGGACCCGCGCGCCGCTCGGCGCCCGCCGCCGGCCGTTCATCGAGGCCGCCGTCCGGGGCCCCGCCGGCCCGGGCGGCCCGGGTCTTCGGGAGCTCGTCGCCCCGCGGCTGGCGGATGTGCGCATGCCGCGCGAGATCGCGCTCCGCGGCCGGCTCCCGATCCGGTTCGACCTGTCTCGCCCCGCGCGGGTCGAGGTCCGCTTCGAGCGGGTCCGCCCGGGAATCCGCTTCGTCGGACCGGTCCGCCGCGGCGGCCGAGCCGGCGGGAACGCGATCGTGGTGCCGAGCTGGTCGACGCCCGGGCGGCGGCTCGGGCCCGGCGTGTACGAGGTCCACGTCCAGGCGATGACGGCCGAGCGGGCGAGCTGCACGATCACGCGGCGCCTGGTGGTCCGCCGCTAACATCGCCCGGATGCGGTACCACCTCGCCAGCTTCGGCTGCCAGATGAACGACCACGACTCCGAGCGCATGAAGGGCGTGCTGGAGCGGATCGGCTACTCGGAGGCCGAGCGGCGCGACGACGCCGACCTGATCCTCTTCAACACGTGCACGATCCGGGGCAGCGCGGACGAGCGTTTCCTGGGCAACCTCGGCGACGCCAAGCGGGTGAAGCGGGAGCGGCCGGACGCGGTGGTGGCGGTCGGAGGCTGCTGGGCGCAGAGCCAGAAGGAGCAGGTCTTCGAGCAGTTCCCGTTCGTGGACATCGCCTTCGGCCCCGGCGAGGTGTCGCGGCTTGGCGAGCTCGTGGCCCGCGAGCGGCTCGACGCGGTCGGCGCCTTCAGCTTCGACGGCGCGTTCAGCGGCAGCCTGCCGGCCAAGCGCGAGCGTCCGCACCAGGCCTGGGTCCAGATCTCGGTCGGCTGCAACTGCGTCTGCGCCTACTGCATCGTGCCGAGCGTCCGCGGGCGGGAGCGCAGCCGCGCTATCGCCGAGGTGGTGGGGGAGGTCGAGCGGCTGGTGGACGACGGCGTCCGCGAGGTGACCCTGCTCGGCCAGAACGTGAACTCCTACGGCCGCGACCTGCCGCGCGAGGAGCGGGCGACCTTCGCCGAGCTGCTGCGCGCGGTCGCCGGCGTCGACGGGCTGTGGCGGCTCCGCTACACCAGCCCGCATCCCAAGGACATGAAGGCCGACGTGATCGCGGCGATGGCCGAGTGCCCCGAGGTCTGCGAGCACCTGCACCTGCCGGCGCAGTCGGGGTCCACCCGCGTCCTCAAGGCCATGAGGCGGACGTACTCCCGCGAGCGCTACCTCGACCTGGTCGGCCGCCTGCGCGAGGCCATCCCCGACCTCTCGCTCACCACCGACCTCATCGTCGGCTTTCCGGGCGAGACCGAGGAGGACTTCGCGGACACGCTCTCGCTGGTGGAGGAGGTCGCCTACGACGGCGCCTACACCTTCATCTACTCCGAGCGGCCCGGCACCGAGGCGGCCGAGCGTCTGGCGGACGACGTCCCCGCCGAGGTCAAGCGCGAGCGGATCGGCCGGCTGGTGGAGGTGGTGCAGCGCACCGCGGCGGCGCGGGCGGCCCGCTTCGTGGGCACCGATCGCGAGGTGCTGGTCGAGGGCCCGTCGCGCACCGACCCCGAGCGGCTGCGCGGGCGCCTCTCGCAGAACATCACGGTGAACTTCCGCGGCGCGGCCGAGCCGGGGACGCTGGCGACGGTCCACATCGACGGCGCCACCTCGACCACCCTGTCGGGGCACGTGGCGGAGGTGGCCGTTCCGGCCTAGCGTCCTGGCGCTCTTCGGCCCGACGGCGGCCGGCAAGAGCGCGCTGGCGCACGCCGCCGCGCGGGCGCTGGGCGGCGAGATCGTCGTCGCGGACCCGTTCCAGCGGTACCGCGGCCTGCTGGTCGCGGCCGACAGCCCGCGTCCGGCCGAGCGCGCCGAGGTCCCGTACCACGGGGTGCTCGACCTCGATCTGCACGAGGCCTCCACGGCCGCCGGGTTCGCCCGCGTCGCCCACGACGCGGTCGACGCGATCCTGGCGCGCGGCCAGGTGCCGGTCGTCGCCGGCGGCACCGGGCTCTACCTCCGCGCCGCCCTGGCGGACCTGGGATTCCCGGCGCCGTCCGACCCGGCCGGGCGTGCCGAGGTCGAGGCGCTGGTCGCCGCCGACCCGGCAGCCGCTGCCGATGAGCTCCGCGCGCGCGATCCCGACGCCGCGGCCCGGGTGGACGTCGCCAACCCACGCCGGCTGGCCCGGGCGCTCGAGCTGGCGCGCGGCGGCGGCGCGATGCCGGCCTCGGCGCCGCTGTGGTCGGAGGCCTGCCGTCACCCCACGCTGCTCGTCGCCGTGACCCGTCCGCGCGAGGTCCTCGACCGGCGCATCGCGGTCCGGGTGCGGCGCGAGCTGGACGAGGGCCTGGTGGCCGAGCTGGAGGCGGCCATCGACGGGCCGGCGCTCTCGCGCGAGGCCGCGCAGGTGATCGGGGTGAAGGAGGTGCTCGCGATACGCGCCGGCGAGCTCGCTCCCGAGGCCCTCGAGGATCGGCTCGCGGCGCGCACGCGCCGGCTCGCGCGGCGCCAGTTGGCGTGGCTGCGCAAGACCCCCGGGGCGATCGACCTGGACCTCGGCGAGGCGTCGGCCGAGGACGCCCTCCCGCGGCTGCTGGAGCTCTGGGGCGGCGCGGGGAGGGCCGTCGCGGGCATCCTCTAGGCTCCATGACGATGCGATTCGCCAAGTGGCAGGGCCTTGGGAACAACTACCTCATCGTGGAGCGGGGGGCATGGCCGTTCCCGCTCACGCCCGAGCGCGCCCGGATTCTCTGCAGCCCGAACTTCGGCGTCGGCGGCGACGGGATCCTCGAGCTGGAGGCCGATCCGGCCGCCGGCACCGCGACGATGACCGTCTGGAACCCGGACGGGAGCCAGGCCGAGAACTGCGGCAACGGGATCCGGATGGCCGGCCGCTACCTGGAGGACCGCGGGCTGCTCCCGGACGACGGGCGCGTCATCACCGGCGCCGGCCCGGTTCGGGTGCGCATGCTCGACGGCGGGCGGGTGGAGGTTCGGATGGGGCGCGCCCGGTTCCCCGCCGGCGAGGGGCGCGAGCGCCTGAGCGGCGAGGGCTGGGAGGTCGAGCTCGCCGAGGTCTCGATGGGGAACCCGCACGCGATCATCGACCACCCCGACCCCGACAGCGTGGTGCGCCGGCTGGGGCCGGCCATCGAGGTCGCCGAGCGCTTCCCCCAGCGGACCAACGTGGAGTTCGTTCGGGCCGACGGCCCGTCCGAGCTGACCATGCGCGTCTGGGAGCGCGGCGTGGGCGAGACCCTCGCCTGCGGCACCGGCGCCTGCGCCGCGGCGGTCGCGGCGGTGCGCCTGGGCGGGCTGTCGAGCCCGGTGACCGTGCACCTTGCGGGCGGCGACCTCGAGATCGCCGTGGACGACGATCTGGAGGTGACCATGACCGGACCGGCCGAGGCGCTCTACGAGGGCGACCTGTCGGAGGACCTCGTCCGCCGGCTCGAGGTGGCCCGCTGAGCCCGGCGCCGGTCGGGGCCGAGCGGCTGCGCCGGCTCCCGCCGTACCTCTTCGCGCAGATCGAGCAGAAGATCGCGGCCAAGCGGGCCGCGGGCGTCGACATCATCTCGCTCGGCATCGGCG
The DNA here is from genome assembly GCA_033856535.1 of Miltoncostaeaceae bacterium. Classification (GTDB taxonomy): domain Bacteria; phylum Actinomycetota; class Thermoleophilia; order Miltoncostaeales; family Miltoncostaeaceae; genus JAWVEV01. The sequence continues at coordinate 14,260 of JAWVEV010000078.1, forward strand.
ACCCCGACACGCCGACGCCGGACCTGGTCGTCGCGGCCCTGGCGCAGCACGCCGCGCGGCCGGACACCCACCAGTACCCGTCCAACCGCGGGCGGGTGAGCTTCCGCGAGGGCCTCGCCGCGTTCTACGAGCGGCGCTTCGGCGTGACGCTCGATCCGGCGACCGAGGTCATGCCGGCGATGGGCGCGAAGGAGGCGATCGCCAACCTGAACCTCGCCTTCCTCGACCCGGGCGACGTGGCGCTGGCGAGCGACCCCGGGTACCCGGTCTACACCACCGGCCCGCTGCTGGCCGGCGCCGAGCCGGTGGCGATGCCGCTGCTGCCCGAGCGCGGCTTTCAGCCGGACCTGGACGCGATCCCGGCCGACGTCGCCAGGCGCGCCAAGCTGATGTACCTGAACTACCCGAACAACCCAACCGGCGGGGTGATCGAGGACGACTTCTTCGAGCGCGCGGTGGCCTTCGCCAAGGCCAACGACGTCATCGTGATCCATGACAACGCGTACTCGGAGATCACCTACGACGGCTACCGGGCGCCCTCGTTCCTGGCCACGCCGGGCGCGAAGGACGTCGGCCTCGAGGTTTTCTCGCTCTCGAAGACGTACAACATGACCGGTTGGCGATCGGGCGCCGTGATCGGCAACGCCGACCTGGTCTCGGCCTACTGGCAGCTGAAGACGAACATCGACAGCGGGATGTTCGAGGCCCTGCAGGAGGCGAGCGTCGCCGCGCTGGCGTCCGACCAGTCGAGCGTCGCCGAGATGTGCGAGATCTACGCGCGCCGGCGCGACGTGCTGGTGTCCGCGCTGCGCGCGATGGGCCTGCAGGTGGAGCCGCCCAAGGGCGCGATCTACATCTGGGCGCGTGTGCCGGAGGGGGAGACCTCGGCGTCCTTCACCGAGCGGGTGCTGGAGGAGGCGGCCGTGGTGATCTCGCCGGGCTCGGCCTACGGGAGGTCCGGCGAGGGCTTCGTCCGGATGAGCCTGACCCTCTCGGACGCGCGCTTGGACGAGGCCGCCGAGCGGATCGCCCGCCTGGTCGCGGGGTGAGCGGGGCGGCGCTCGGCTCGGCCGTCGGCGAGCTGGCCTTCCGCCGGCTCCGCGACGACGCCCGCCTCCCGGAGCGGGCGCACGCCGGCGACGCCGGCCTCGACCTGACCGCGGTGGAGCCGCTGGAGCTGGGCCCGGGGGAGCGCGGCGCGGTTCCGACCGGCCTGGCCGTGGCGATCCCGCCGGGCCACGCCGGCCTGGTGGTGCCCCGCTCGGGCCTGGCCCGGCGGCACGGGGTGACGGTCACCAACGCGCCGGGCCTGATCGACGCCGGCTACCGCGGCGAGCTGCAGGTGCTGCTGGTCAACCTCGGCGCCGAGCCCTACCGGATCGAGCCGGGCGACCGGGTGGCCCAACTGGTGATCGTGCCGGTCGCCCTTCCGGCGCCGGTCGAGGTCGACGAGCTCCCCGCGGCCGGCGACGGCCGCGGGGCGGGAGGCTTCGGCTCAAGCGGCGCCTGAGCGCCGGCTCTCCCGCGCCGCGGCTTGAAGTCCGTGTCCGCGACGGCGAGGCAAGACCAGGGCAAGACCATGGGCCGACTGGCCACCGGATCGACGGCCGACTGGCCACCCCGCCGAGGACCACCTGCCGGTGGATCAAAGGGCGGACCGGCCGCCCGCGTCCTACCTCGCCTGGGCGGCGGCCGCTCGGTGGGCGGCGTCCTCCAGCGTGTCGTCGAGCGGCGCCAGCGCGACCGGCGAACCCGTCCCGTGCTCCAGGCCCCAGGCGATCAGGCGGTCCGCCAGCCAGGGGTTCTTCGGGAGAAGGGGGCCGTGGAGGTAGGTGCCGATCACGCGCCCCGTCACCGCCCCCTCGAACCCGTCCTCGCCGTTGTTCCCGTGACCGGCCAGCACCCGGCCGAGTGGCCGCGTGCCGGAGCCCAGCAGCGTCCGGCCGGCGTGGTTCTCGAAGCCCACCAGGCGCACGCGCTCGCCATCGAGCTCGGCCTCGATCAGGAGGTTCCCGATCAAACGGGTCGGGCCGGCGATCGTGTCCAGGTCGAGCAGGCCGATCCCGGGCATCCGGGAGCCGTCCCGGCCGGTGTAGCCGTGGCCCGCCAATTGGTAGCCGCCGCAGACGCACAGCGCCGCCGCCCCGCCGGCCACCGCGGCGCGCAGGCCCTCGGCCTTCGTCGCCAGCAGGTCCTCGGCCACCACGGCCTGGTCCCGGTCCTGCCCGCCGCCCAGGTAGTAGAGGTCGTGGGCGCCCGGCTCCACGGGGTCGCCGATCTCGAGGGCGGTCACCTCGAGCCCCAGGCCCCGCCACGCCAGGCGGCGCTCCAGCACCGCGATGTTCCCGCGGTCGGCGTAGATGTTCATCTCGCCGGGGTAGAGGTGGCCGAGGCGGAGGACCATCAAGCCGCCGCGCACCGGTAGACCTGGCGCTCCGAGTGCGCTTCCACCGGCCCGCCCTGGAAGTCCCCGCACGCCGCGAGCACCCGCAGCCCGGCGCGGGCCAGCAGCGCGCGCAGCTCGCTCGGCAGGAAGAGGTGCACCCGGTGCCGGCGGTGGTACGTCCGCACCGCGCCGCCGACCGCCTGGTCCTCGATCCGCAGCACGAACTCCGCCGTCTGGGTCGCCGGGTCGAGCGACTCGTACCAGGCCGAGTGCACCACGGTCACGCCGCGCTCGCGGTCGACGTGCCGGTCGCCCTCGCGCACGAGCCCCAGCGTCCGCGAGATCTCGTCGAAGTCCGGCAGCGCCACGTCGAAGCACAGCTCCCCGCCCGGCGCCAACAGCTCCCGCGCCGCGCTCAGGCAGGCCAGGCGGTCGTCCGGGTCGGTGAGCACCTGGAAGGTGTTCATCGCCATCAGGATGAGCGGGAAGCGCGGCTCCAAGCGCAGGTTCGCGAGGCCCGCCAGGTGGCCCTCCACCACCTGCACCCGTTCCCGCACCTCCTCCGGCGCCTCCTGCAGCCGCCGGCGCAGCTCCCTCAGCATGTGCGGCGACCGGTCCAGCGCCCAGACCTCGTGCCCGTCGCGGGCGAGCGGCATCGCCACCCGCCCGGTGGCGGCGCCCAGGTCGAGCACCGGCCCGCCGAGCCGCGCCGCCAGTCCGCGCCAGAAGGGCAGGTCCTCGTCGTAGTGGGCGTGCTCGGCCGCGAAGCGCCGGGCGTAGCCCGCGTCATCGATCGCGCCAGAACTCATGGGCGACCCCCCTGCGCACCAGAAGCTCGCGCAACGCGAGCATCGCCGTGTAGGTGGGGAGGGCATAGACGGGACCGCCGGCCGGCGCGCCCGCGAGCGCCGCGTCCAGGGCCCGGTCGAGGTCCGGCTGCACGGTCATCCGCGCGGGGTCGAGCCCGGCGTAGCGGAACCGCAGCGCCAGGTCGTGCGCCCGGTCGCCGCTGACGGTCAGGTGCGCGATCCGGTCGAGCAGTGGCTCGTAGTCCACGTCCCAGATCCACGACACGTCCCGCCCGTCGGCGGTGCGGTCGTTCAGCGCGGCGAGCACGTGCAGCGGCGCATGGTCGAGCAGGACCGTGCGCACGTTCTCGTTCGCGCCGGCGGGGTTCTTCGCCAGCAGCACCACCAGCTCGCGGCCGGCGATCGGCACCCGCTCGGCCCGCCCGAACGCCGCCGCGCTCCGGGCCAGCGCCGGGCCGATCAGCTCATGGGGCACGCCGAGCGCCCGGGCCCCCGCGACCGCGGCCGTCGCGTTGTACGCGTTGTGCAGCCCCGGCACCGGGATGTCGGCCCGCACCTCGCCCTCGGGCGTGGCGATGACCACCGAGATGCCGCGCACCCCGTCCAGCCTCACCTCGGTGGCGCGCACCTCCGGCTCGGGCCGGCGCAGGCCGCAGCCCGGGCACCACCAGTGGCCGAGGTGCCCCAGCAGCACCAGGTCGTAGTTCAGCCGCGCCGAGCACCGGCGGCAGCGGGTGGAGTCGGCGGCGTGGGGGAGGGCCGGCAGCGCGAGCGAGGGGTCGTCGACCCCGAAGGTCACGGCGCCCGGCCGCCCCTCGGCCAGCGCCGCCACCGCCGGGTCGTCCGCGTTCAGCACCACGGTCGTCCGCGCCGGGAGCGCGGCCACCATCCCGGCCCACCGCTCGGCGATGTGCTCCAGCTCGCCGTAGCGGTCCAGCTGGTCGCGGAAGAGGTTCATCAGGACCATCACCCGGGGCCGCAGCTGCCGCGCCACCTCGGGCAGCGCGGCCTCGTCGACCTCGAACAGGCCCACCTCGGGCGCCGGGCGGCGCGCCGAGCCCTCCAGCAGCGCCGTCGCCACGCCGGACAGCAGGTTCGCCCCGGCCGGGTTGGACACGAGCGGCCAGCCGGCGGCCGCGATGCACGACGAGATCAGCCGCGCGGTGGTCGTCTTGCCGTTGGTCGCCGAGACGACCGCCGTGCCGCGCGGCAGGCCGGCGCCCAGGCGGCCGACCGCGTCGGGACGCATCCGCAGCAGCACCTTGCCGGGAAGGCTGGTCCCGCCGCCGCGCCCCAGCCGCCGCGACAGCGCGCCGGCGGCGCGGGCGATCGTCAGGCGGCCGTCGTGCAGGAGCCGTCCTCCCGGCCCACCAGCACGTCGTCCGGCGGTACCCGGAACAGGCCGTGGTCGACCACGCCCGGCAGCGACCGGGCGTGGAGCGCGATGTCCGGCCACGACGAGCCTGCGGGGACGGTGAGGTCGATCAGCGCCATGCCGTCGTCGCTCCGACGCGCCCGGATCGAGGGCGCCATGTCGGCGAGCTGGTCGGCGACGCGCCGCGCGGCGAACGGCACCACGGCGAGGGGCAGCACGCCCCACGCGTCCAGCGTGTCGACCAGCTTGGGCGGGTCGACCAGCACCAGGAAGACCGCGGCCGACTCGGCCACGATCCGCTCCCGCACCATCGCGCCGCCGGCGCCCTTCACCACCAGGCCGTTCGGGTCGACCGCGTCGGCGCCGTCGAAGGCCACGTCGATCGGGCCGCGCATCCGGCCGACCGTGATCCCCGCGGTCCGCGCGACCTTCGCGCTCGCCGGCGAGGTCGGGACCCCCGTGCAGCGCAGGCCGGCGCGGACGCGCTCGCCCAGCGCCCGGATCCCCGCGGCCGCGGCCCGTCCGGTGCCCAGGCCGACGCGCATCCCGTCCTCGACGCGGGCCGCCGCGGCGCGCCCGGCCGCGTCCCACGCCCGCTGCCGAAGGTCCGTCGCCACGCCCGCCAGGGTACCCGGCCGGGGCGGAGTCCGCGTATGCCAAACTGCCGCGGTGCAGACGGTCGCCCCAGGGGTCTCGCTCATCGACACCCTCCTGCACGGGCACCCGGGCGTCACCGGCACGATCCTCGTCGAGGGCGACCGGCCGGCGATCGTGGACACCGGACCCGAGACCTCGGCCGCCGTCCTGCTCGACGCGCTCCGCGAGGCCGGGCTCGGCCCCGACGACCTGGCCTGGATCGTGCTCACCCACGTGCACCTGGACCACTGCGGCGCCACCGGGGCGGTCGCGGCGGCCTTCCCGAAGGCCAAGGTGGTCGTGCACCGGCGGGGCGTGAAGCACCTGATCGACCCGAGCCGCCTGGTCGCGGGCTCGGCCGCCGTCTACCGCGCCAAGGCGAACCTCTACGGCGGGCTCGGCCCGGTCGACGAGGAGCGCATCATCGAGGCGCCGGAGGGCCACCGCGTGCCGATCGGCCCCGGCCACGACCTGGTCATGATCGAGGCGATGGGCCATGCCCGGCACCACATGGCGGTGCTGGACGAGGGCAGCGGGACGCTGGTCGCCGGCGACGCGCTCGGCATGCGCCTGCCCGGCGCCGGCCTCTACCCGACCATGCCGCCGTCGGACATCGACATCGCGCTCGGGCGCGCCACCGTCGCCCGGCTGGCCGAGACGACGCCGACGACGGTCTGCGTCGGCCATTTCGGCGTGTCCCCGGACCCCGAGTGGACGCTCGCGACGGCCGACGAGCAGTGGCGGATCGCCGGCGAGGCCGCCGCCGCCGGGTGGGCTCAGGGCGGCCACGAGGGCGTCCGGCAGGAGCTGCGCCGCCGGCTGCCGCCCGAGGAGCTCGTGAAGGACCCCGCGGCCCTCGCGACGCTCGCGCGGCTCGGCTGGCTCGACGACAACGCCGACGGCCTTGCCGCATGGGCGGAGTCGCACGCGGCCGCCGAGGCCGGGTCGAAACAGGCGTAAGCGGCGGGACCGGCGGCGCCGTGCCCGCCGGATCGCCTACGCTCGGCGCGGGATGAAGTCGGTGCGGGTCGACGTCGTGGTGCTCACCGTCCGCGTCGGGCGCCTCGAGGCGCTGCTCGTGCGCCGGCCCGGCAGCGTCTGGACCCTGCCCGGGGCGCCGGTCGGCGGCGACCTCCCCTTGGAGCCGGCCGCCCTTCAGGCGCTCGCCCGCGAGGCCGGCGCGCGCGGGATCGCGCTGGAGCAGCTCTACACCTTCGACCGCGACGCCGGGGCGGGGGTGAGCGTCGCCTTCCTCGCGCTGGTGGCCGCCGAGCGGCACCCGCTGACGCCCGGGGCCGACGTGGTCGAGGTGCGCTGGTTCCCGATCGACGACCTGCCGGCGCTCCGCCCGGACCAGGAGCAGATCCTCCGCTACGGGCACGCGCGCCTGCGCGCCAAGACCGCCTACGCGCCGATCGCCTTCCAGCTCCTGCCCGACGCCTTCACGCTCGGCGAGCTTCAGGAGGTGTACGAGGCCGTGCTCGGCGCGCCGCTCGACACGCGGAACTTCCGCCGCGACGTGCTCGCCGCCGGGGTGATCACGCCGGTCGGGCGCTCCCGGGCCGCGGGCCGGGGCCGGCCCGCGGCGCTCTACCGCTCCTGCGGCGGCGAGTTCGCGGTCTCGGCCCGCGAGCGCCGCATCGCCCGCGCGATCGCCGAGGACGGGGAGGACGCCGCCGAGGCGTGACGAGGGCGCCCGGGAGGGGGGACGACCGACCCCCGCGGGCCCGGAACGCCTCGGCCGTTCGCCGACGGCGGTGGTAGCCTCTGACGGCCTTGAACGGGGGCGTTGTGCGCCCTCCCACGACCGGTGAAAAGGACCAGGATGGCGGACGACCACCACGACGACAGCGACCTTCCCTCCACCTGGCCGTTCCGCCTGGCGGGCACGCTGCTCATCGTCGCGCTGAGCTGGTTCTGCATGGGCTTCGCCCTCGAGGACGTCGAGTACACGCTGCCGTCGTTCTTCCCGGTCTTCTGGACGCTCCTGCTCGTCGGGGTGCTGCTCTGCGTCCTGGGCGCGGTGGTGAACTTCCGGCGGGAGCGGGCGCGCAAGTCCCACTGATCGCCCCTCGGCGATGAGCCCGGCCCCCGGCGCCGGCACCCCCGACCGCGCGGTCCAGCTGGCCGCGGCGGTCTCGGCCCTGGGCCAGCCGGAATGGGCCGCCGACGCCGTCCGCATCGCGGGCCGCGAGCCTCGAGACGCCGAAGGCCCGACCCCGAGCTACCGCGAGCTGGCCCGCGCCGGCCTCGAGCTGGTCGAGGCGCTGGCCGGCGAGGAGCGATGGGCCGACGCGGCCGGCCAGGCCCGGCACCTGAGCCGCTACTTCTCCGACACCCGGGACCAGCTCCACGCGGTGGCCGGCGCCGCCTTCGACGGGCTCCACGCCGCCGTGCTGGCCCGGGACCCCGACGAGGTCGAGGACTTCGGGGAGCTGGTCCGCGAGATCTTCCGCTGATGGACGACGCGCCCGTCATCCGCAGGGGGCGTCTGCTGGTGGCCTCGCCCGCGCTGGTGGATCCCAACTTCCGGCGCACGGTCGTGCTCATGCTCGAGCACTCGGAGGAGGGCGCGCTCGGCCTCGTCCTGAACCGCCCCACGCCCCTGGTCGCCCGCCAGGCCCTGCCGAGCCGCATGGCCGGGGCGCTCCCCGCGGATGAGCGGGTCCACGAGGGCGGCCCGGTGCAGCCCGACGCCGTGATCGTGCTGGCGGAGTTCGTCGACCTGACCGCCGCCGCGGCCATCGCCTTCGGCCGCGTCGGCGTCGTGGACCCGGGCAGCGAGGTCGACGCCCTGCGCGGCCAGGTCACCTCGATCCGGGCGTTCGGCGGTTACGCCGGCTGGAGCGGGGGACAGCTCGAGCAGGAGATCGCCGACGAGGCGTGGATCGACGCCGAGTGCCTGGCCGAGGACGTCTTCACGGACGCGCCGAAGGGGCTTTGGAGCCGGGTGCTCGACCGCAAGGGCGGCACCTACCGGCTGGTGGCGCGCATGCCCGAGGATCCCACGCTGAACTAGCCGGCCCTCGACGCGTCGGGGAGGGGATTCGCGGAGCGGGGGCCGGGCACCGAGCCCCCGCTCGCGAAAGGGAGCTACTCCAGGCGGCCCGAGTCGGGCAGCGAGCCGAGCTTCTGCAGCGACTGGCTCTCGACCTGGCGGATGCGCTCGCGCGTGACGTTGAACATCCGGCCGAGCTCGTCGAGCGTGCGCGGCTTCTCGCCGTGCAGGCCGTAGCGGAGCTCGAGGACCCGGCGCTCGCGATAGCTGAGCTGATCCAGCAGCTCGCGGAGGGCCTGGTCGCGAAGGGAGGTCTCGGCCGAGGCCTCGGGGGCCACGCTGGTCTCGTCCGCAAGGAAGCGACCGAGCTCCGACTCCTCCTCCTCGCCGACCGGCTTCTCCAGCGAAACCGTCGGCTGGGCGCTGCGCAGGATCTCCTCGACCTCGGCCGCCGGAAGGCCGGCGGCCTCGCCGATCTCCTCGACGGACGGCTCGCGCCCGAGCTGGCCGATCAGGACGCGCTCGGCGCGGCTGATCTGGTTCAGCTTCTCCACCACATGCACCGGGATCCGGATGGTGCGCCCCTTGTCGGCAAGGGCCCGGGTCACGGCCTGGCGGATCCACCAGGTGGCGTAGGTCGAGAACTTGAAGCCGCGGCGCCAGTCGAACTTCTCGACCGCGCGCACCAGGCCCAGGGTCCCCTCCTGGATCAGGTCCAGGAACGGAAGCCCACGGCCGCGGTAGCCCTTGGCGATCGACACGACCAGGCGCAGGTTGGCCTCGACCATCTGCTGCTTGGCCGCCTGGTCGCCGGACTCGATGCGCTTGGCGAGCCGCACCTCGTCGGCCGCGGTGAGCAGGGGCACTCGCCCGATGTCCTTCAGGAAGAGCTGAAGGGCGTCGGTCGTCTGCTCGACGGCCGCGGCGGCGCGCCGCGGGCGCTCGGCCAGCTCGGCGAGCTCCGCCGAGCGGGCGTCGGCGTCGGGCTGCTCGAGCAGCTCGATGCCGGCCTCTTCCAGGTGCTGGTAAACGGCCTCGGCGGCCTCAGCGTCGAGCCCGATGCCGTCCAGCACCTCGGCGACTTCCTCCATACCGAGGAAGCCGACCTCCTGTCCGCGCTGGATGAGCTCACGGAGCTCGCCCTCACGCGTCAGGCCGATCAGTTGGGTCGTCGTCATCCGCCTCCTGTTCCCCCTGGAGATGCTGAACAAGCCAAAGCCATGCCGGAGCCCCGGCGGGCGAACTCGCTCCGCCGCGGGCGCGCCCGATGTCGCTGAGAGGCCTCGCGTGTCCGCGGCGAGCCTCTCCGGCGAGCGGTTGGTCGGGCACCAGCCGAAAAAAGACTATGTTGGGGAGCCCCGGATCCGTCAAGCCTTTCTCGGCCTTCCGAGCTCCGATCCGGCTGCTCCGAACGGGCCGGATGACACCTCTTTGCGATCACGGGGTCCCGGGAGACGGCTACGCGCCGCAGATCGGCCAGGGAGAGGAGCCCTGCTGCGCGTAGAGCATGGCCGCCCGGCGGTCCTGCTCGGCCTCGCTCGCGGCGGCCGGGTCGCCGCTGCCGCCGACGGCCTGCCAGGTGCCGGCCGAGAACTGGTACTTGCCGCGGTACTGGCCGTCGGGCGATACCGCGCGCGGGTTGCCGCCGGACTCGCACTGGGCGATCGCCTCGAGCGTCGACCCGCCCCCGCCGCCGCCCGTGGCGTCGGGAGCCGGGGCGGCCGAGTACCCGGCCGGCGCCGGCGCCGCGGCCCGGGCGGCGAGCGCCGCCTCCTGGGCCCGCTGGGCCTCCGCGAGCTGTTCCTGGCCCACCAGGCCGTCCAGGGTGCCCCGCGCCTGCTCCAGCACGCCGCGGCGCGCCGCGGTCAGGCTGCGGAGCTCGGCGTCGCGGGCGCTCGCCTCGGCGAGCTGGGCCTCCGCCTCGGCCCGGTCGGCGATGAGCTGCTTGCGCCCGCTCACCAGGCGCGCCCGCGAGTTCTCGATCGAGACGACGATCGCGGCGTCCTGCTCGCGCAGGTGGTCGAGCACCGCGTGGACGTTGACCGCTCCGGAGATGCTGCCCGAGGACATCAGCAGCTCCACGAAGCTCGGCGGCTCCTCGGCGTAGATCGCCACAAGCCGCTCGGCGAGCCGCTTCTGCGCATCGCGGTGGCTGGTCCGGGCGATCTTCAGGTTCGCCGTGTTGTCGCGGATCTGCTGGCGCAGCTGCCCGACCCGGGCCTCGGCGGTCGCGTGGGCGTCGGCGGCTACCTCGGCCTTCGCGTCGATCGAGGTGACCTCGGCCTCGAGCGCACGGACCTGCGCCCGCTGAGCGTCGATCTGGTCGACGCCGGGCGCGGCGAGGGTCGCGGCGTTGAAGGCCGACGTGATCGCGATGGCGAGGGCAGCCCCCAGGGCGGCCCGCGCCGGGAGCGACCCACGGCGCTTGTGGGGGAGGTGGTGACTCATGGTGCGAGCGGGCACGTCGCCCGGGCGAGTCGGCCCGGTCGAGCGACCCGGGGACGCTACCCCCATTTGCGGGCAAATTGCAAGCGGATCCCTCGCGGAGGGCCGCCCGAGGGGCGCCGACCGAGCCCTCTGCCACCATGGTGAGGTGCTTCCGGTGGACGAGATCGCGGCCCTCGCGCGGGCCTCGCGTGAACCCGTTGCGGGCGCTTCGGAGGAGCGCGAGCGGGCCCTCGAGGCCCTCCGCGCCGCCTGGTCGGACCTCGGCGCCGAGGCCCGCGAGGAGCTCGCGGCGGCGGTCCGGACCGTCGGGTCGGCCGAGCCGCCCGCGGCTCCCCCGAGACCCGCCGGCCGCCCGCTCGCCGACGTGCTCGCCGACCTCGGGATCGAGGCGCTCCGGCCCGGCCAGGACCGGGCGATCGCCGCCGCGCTCGCCGGCCGCGACGCGCTGGTGGTCATGGCCACCGGAAGCGGCAAGAGCCTCTGCTACCAGGCGCCGGCGCTCGCCCTCGGCGGGCTCTCGGTGGTCGTGAGCCCGCTCATCGCGCTGATGGACGACCAGGTGGGGCGGCTGCGGAGCGCCGGGCTGCCGGCGGCCGCGCTCACCTCGCGGATGGGCGAGACGGACCTGCGCGAGACGATGGCCGGGGTGGACGAGGGCCGGATCGGCCTCCTCTACTGCGCGCCGGAGCGCTTCAACTCACGGGCGTTCGTCGCGGCGCTGCGGCGGCGCGGCGTGGAGCGCTTCGTGGTCGACGAGGCCCACTGCGTGTCGGAATGGGGCCACGACTTCCGCCCGGACTACCGGCGCGTGGCCGACTTCCGCGAGGCCGTCGGCGCGCGCTCGACGATCGCCCTCACGGCCACCGCGACCCCGGCCGTGCAGAAGGACATCGTGCGGCGCCTGCGGCTGCGCGATCCCGCGACGGTCGTGACCGGCTTCGACCGGCCCAACCTGGCCTTCGACTCCGCGAGCGTGTCGGGCCGCGGCGCCGGCGCGCGCAAGTGGGCGCTGCTGCGCGCGGCGCTCGAGGGCGCCCGCGGCGAGCCGGCCATCGTCTACTCGGGCACCCGCCGGGCCGCCGACGAGCTCGCGGAGCGGCTGGCGGCCGAGGGACACCTCACCGCCCCGTACCACGCCGGCCGAGCCGACCGGGAGGCGGCCTTCGACGCCTTCATGAGCGGCCGGGCGCGGGTGATGTGCGCGACCAACGCCTTCGGCATGGGCGTCGACAAGCCGGACGTCCGGCTGATCGTGCACTGGGCGATCCCCGACTCGCTCGAGCAGTACTACCAGGAGGCCGGGCGGGCCGGACGCGACGGCGAGCTCTCCCGCGCGCTCCTCATCGCCTCCTCGGGCGACGTCGGCACCCTGCGCACCCGGATCGCCGGGGCGCGCTTGGGCGCCGACGAGGTCGACGCCCTGCTCGCGCGCCTGGCGCGTCGCGCCGACGCGGACGGCGGGTTCCGGCTGGAGCGGGGCGAGGTGGGCGACCGGGTGGCCTTCGAGCTCGCCATGGCCGAGCGGGTCGGGGCGCTCGAGAGCGATCCTGCGGCGGGCGGAGCCCGCGCCGGCCGGCTGCTGCGGACGCGGCTCGACGCGGAGGGCGCCGAGGCGCTCGCCGACGAGGTTGGCCGGGAGCTCGGCCGGCGCCGCCGGGCCCTGGACGCGGTGCTCGACTATGCGAGCGGCGACGAGTGCCGGCGGGCCCGGATCCTGCGCCACTTCGGCGATCCGGCCGACTCGGGCGCGCCGGAGGGCCGCTGCTGCGACCTCTGCGACCCGGCGGCCGACCTGGCCGAGGCGCTGGGGCGCGCGATCGCCGCGTCGGCGACGGCGACCCCGGGGCGTCGGGCCGACGAGCTGGCCGAGGCGCTCCCGGCCGACGCGCGCGGCGCCTTCGAGGCCCTCCGGGCCTGGCGGGCCCAGGCCGCCCGCGAGCTGGGCTGGCCGGCCTTCCGGGTCGCGCCGAACCGCACGCTGGTGGAGCTGGCGCGGCGGCGGCCGTCCACGCCGGCCGAGCTGGAGTCGGTCCCCGGCGCCGGGCCCTACCTCCGGGACCGCTTCGGCGCCGACCTGCTGGCCGTCCTCGCCGGCGCGCCGGCCGCCGGCCCCGTGACCCGGGTTCCGCCGGCGCCGCGCCCGGAGCCCGCCCGCCTTGCGCCGGTCGACGCCGGCGCCTTCGAGCGGCTGCGCGAGTGGCGCATGGAGCGGGCCGACGGCAAGCCGGCGTACACGGTCTGCGCCGACAAGGCGCTGCGCGCGTTGGCCGAGCTGCGTCCGCGGACGGAGTCCGAGCTGGCCGCGATCGCGGGGATCGGGCCGGCCTTCCTCGAGCGGCACGCCGAGAGCGCCCTCGCGGTGCTCTCGGAGATCGGCTCCTAAGCCCGGCCCACCGAGGGGACGGAGCCGGTACCGCAGCAGGTGGGACAGGCCACGGGGATCAGGCCCTCGCCGTTCATCGCCGGCTCCAGCAAGCGCCCGGCGCCCCAGCAGATCGCGCAGAAGCAATTGCCGTAGAGCGCGGGGGGCGCGTGGGGCTGCATGCCCCGCTGGGATCTCCAGTCGGACCAGCTGGCATAACCGATGGAAACCCGGCTCTCGCCTTCGCGGATGGTCATCGCTCACTCCTCTGGGGGGTGCGGGTGAGCGGGACTACCCGGCCGCCGGGATCCCCAACCCTGGGGGGATCCCGGCGTTTGCAGAACCTTTACGCCGAGGTGACCTCGACCGTGACCTCGACCTCGCCGTCGAGCTCCACCGCGCCGCCCTCGCCCCGGATGAAGGCCTCGGTCAGCTCGTGGGCCAGGGCGTCCGGGTGCTGCACCGGCGGGCTCTTCATGAAGTAGGAGGAGGGCCCCTCGAGCGTGCCCGAGATGCCG
>JAWVEV010000079.1:0-48056 GCA_033856535.1 Miltoncostaeaceae bacterium
TGTCCTCCGGGCGCAGGCGCCGCGGCCCCTCCGACCGGCCGGAGGGGGCGCCCGCCGCCGGTTCGAGTCCTGGCGGGCGCCCCGCCCAGCCCCCCAGCGGTCTGGTGCCGCCGGTCGCCCGCGGCGCGGGAGCTCCATGCGCGGCGGCGGGCGGCGCGCCGGCCGGCGGCAGCAGGCGGGTGGCCTCGGCGAGGCGGCCCTCCCTCGTCAGCCGGGTCGCCTCGGCCATCGTCCTCGTCCAGTTCTCGTCCATCGGGGGCCTCCTGGTGGTGGTGGTGGTGCGATCGGGCGCCGCCGGCATCGGCCCGGATCGGGTCAGACGATGCGCTCGGCCAGCGCGTCCTTCACCGCGGGGCTCGCCCGGAAGGCGCCGAGCACCTCGACCGAGGCGATCGTCGCCAGCGCGAGCTCGGCCGGCACGTCCTCGGCGACGCTGGCGAGGCCGAGCACGCGGATGTCCACCATCTCGCCGGCCTCGCGGATCCGCTCGAGGTCGCGCCGGGTGAAGTGCTGGGTCCCGAGGACCAGCGTCCGGCGGACGACGGTCTGCTCGACGGCCGCCGCCCGCGTCGCGAGCAGCACGCGGATCGCCGAGCGGATCAGGTCGGTGCGGTTGGCGTAGAAGCCTTCCTGGACCAACAGGTCGATCTGGCCGAGGTCCACCAGCCCGAGGTTGACCGTGATCTTCTCGGTCTTCTCGGTCTCGGGACTCCATCCTCTCGCCATCCGCAGGGATGGTAACAGGATGTCCGCCGTGGACGCCCGGGCGTCGTCCGCTACGAGCCGAACCGTTCGAACGAGGTCACGATGCGCTCGTAGGCGCCCCCCATCAGCGGGCTCGAGAGCAGGAAGTCGGCGGTCGCCCGGTTGCAGGCGATCGGGACGTTGTGCACGACGGCGATCCGCAGCAGCGCCTTCACGTCGACGTCGTGCGGCTGGGGAAGCAGCGGGTCCCAGAAGAAGATCACGAGGTCCAGGCGCCCCTCGGCGATGCCGGCCCCGACCTGCTGGTCGCCGCCGAGCGGCCCGCTCAGGAACCGCTCCACCGACAGGTCGAGCAGGCTGCCCATGAGCGCTCCCGTCGTGCCGGTCGCGAAGAGCTCGTGCTCGGCGAGCGTCCAGCGGTTGAAGGCCGCCCAGTCGACCAGGTCCTGCTTCCGGTTGTCGTGCGCGATCAGCACGATCCGCTTCCGGGCCGTCATCTCGATCCGCTGGACGTCGCCGGCCGGGGTGCTGAGCGGCTCCGCCAGCAGGATCCCCGCCCCGTCGCCGGCCGGCTCGGTCCGCGGTATCTCGCCGTCGATCTGCGTCGTCATCGTGCTCCTCTCGTCAGGTGGTCGGACCGACGGTAGGTCGGCCCCTCCGGGGGCACCTGGGTCCCCGGGCCGAACCGGGCGGGCCCGGGTCTGGCCGCCGGGCGGGTGCGGCCGGGCAGGATTCGCGCATGCGTCGAGCGCTCGCCGTCCTCGCAGCCGCCGTCGTCGGGACCGGAATGGCCGGGGCGGCCGCGGCCGAGACCGCGCCGCAGGGGACCGTATCGATCCTGGGCCGCTCGGCCGAGGGCCGGCCCATCCGCGTCGTCCGGATCGGCGGCCGCCGGGCGCCGCGCAAGGTGCTCGTGGTCGGGGCGATCCACGGGAACGAGACCGCCGGCATCCCGGTGCTGCGCGCGCTTCGCCGGCGCGCCGCACCGCGCGGCGTCGAGCTCTGGCTGATCCCGAGCCTGAACCCGGACGGCGTCGCGGCCGGAACGCGCCAGAACGCCCGCGGCGTCGACCTGAACCGCAACTTCCCGAACGCCTGGCGGGCCCAGGGGCACCCCTTCGACACCTACTACGCCGGCCCGCGCCCGCTGTCGGAGCCCGAGTCGCGCCTGGCCGCCCGGCTCATCGCGCGCCTGCGGCCGAGCGTGACGGTCTGGTTCCACCAGGCGCTGGCGCTGGTCGACCTCGGCACGGCCGGGGACCAGGGCCTCGTGCGTCGCTACGCGCGCCTGTCCGGCCTGCCGGCGCGACGGCTCGGCTTCCTCCCGGGCGTCGCGACCCGATGGCAGAACGCGCGCAGCCGTGGCTCCAGCGCCTTCGTGGTCGAGCTGCCGGCGGGCCCCCTCGACGCCGCGGGGATCGCCCGCCACGCCGCGGCGATCCGCGCCGTCGCGCGCGTCTCTGGCTAGCGGACCCGGGCCGGGGCGCGGGAGCGCGACTTCTTGCCCGCGCCGCCCAGCAGGAGCACCAGGATGGCGGCGATCAGGATCGCCATCACGAACTTCAGGAAGTCGCCGGCGTCGAGGGCGTCGGCGAGGATGCCGCCGAGCAGCGCCCCGGCCGCGCCGATCAGCGCGGTCCTCAGCAGGCCGATCGCCTGCGTCCCGGGCAGCACCAGCCGCGCCAGGGCCCCGATCGCGAGCCCGATCAGGGCCCACCAGAGGAGCTGGATCGCGAACCCGACCACCGCGGCGCCGATCGCGATCAGGACGATCACGGCAAGGGCGATGATCAGGACCGCCAGCACGCCGGAGTTCTTCCCTCCGCGAGCGCTCATCGAACCCCCCTCAGTTCCCCGTCCCGTCCGGATCGGGGAAGCGGACGTGGATGTGGTCGTCGTGGTGCGGCCACGGCCCGACGATCCCGCGCGGGCCGTGCAGATCCAGGCTCGGGCCCACCAGCACCAGCGAGGCGCCCTGGTCGACCAGCCGGGTCACCAGCGCCTGGGTGAGCTTCCTGTCGTAGGTGCCCGGGTCCGACGGGCCCTCGACGCCGTCGCGGCGCGGGAGGCGCAGGTCGGCGTCCAGGCCGTTCTGGTGGGAGACGTGGCCGGTGATGGCGCCGCCGAAGCTCCCGCCGTCGCGGCGCGACATGTCGCCGACGCCGATCCGGGGGGCGTCGGGGTGGGTCTCCTCCCACCAGGCGCCCAGCGCGACGAGCTGCCGCACGAGCGTGTCGGTGCCCCAGCGCCGGCCGGCCGCGTTCGGGAGCGCCGACGAGGAGGGGTCGTAGGTGTAGTAGCCCGGGCCCACGGGCGGCAGCTGCACGCCGCCGACCAGCCGGCCGGCCTGCGGGAGCCCGCTCGCCACGCTCCGGCGGTAGGTCACGTGGAAGGGGACGGTCGCCGCCTGCGCGGCGATCCGCGCGGCGGCCGGCGGGATCGGCGCGGGCGCGGGCTCCAGGGCGAGCGCCCCGGGTCCGCCCCTCCAGGCGGCGACCGGCACCAGCGCGGCCGCGATGCCGAGCACCGCCATCCAGGCCCATCGCGGCGCGGCGGGCACGCCGCCGTGGCCGGCATGCGCCCGCGTCCCGTCCCTGAACGGACGGGCCGAGGCCGCGCACGCCGGGCAGCACTCCAGTGCCAGCCTGCGGTGCCTGAACGCTCCCATCGAGGCCACGCTAACAGCGCGCGCTGAAACCGCCGTTGCGGTGCGGTTTGCCGCGGAACCGACCCAGGAGCGGGGCCGAAGGCGACGCTGCGCAGGCCGGTGGAGGCGGGGGGCCCCCCGTGCTACCGTTCGCACCCGCCGCCCGCCCGGGCGGTCGAACGACTGCGCAAAAAAGGGTCACGTGCCGACGATCAACCAGATGGTCCGTAAGGGCCGCTCTCCCAAGCCCAAGAAGGTCACCACGCCCGCGCTCCGCGGCGCGCCGCAGAAGCGCGGCGTCTGCACGCGCGTCTACACGACCACGCCGAAGAAGCCGAACTCGGCGCTTCGGAAGGTCGCCCGCGTGCGGTTGACCAACCAGATGGAGACCACCTGCTACATCCCGGGCGAGGGCCACAACCTGCAGGAGCACTCGGTGGTGCTCGTGCGAGGCGGCCGGGTGAAGGACCTGCCGGGTGTGCGGTACAAGGTCATCCGCGCCGCGCTTGACGCGGCGGGCGTGGCCGACCGGCGCAAGGCGCGGTCGAAGTACGGCGCGAAGGCGCCGAAGTAATGCCGCGACGCGCAATCATCACCCGTCGTCCGCTGGACCCGGACCCCGTCTACAACAGCGCCCTGGTCACGCAGCTCGTGAACAAGGTCCTGAAGGACGGGAAGAAGTCCACCTCCGAGCAGGTCGTCTACGGGGCGCTCGAGCGCATCCGCGACCGCACCGGGCGCGACCCGGTCGCGGTGATGGAAGAGGCCGTGCGCAACGTCACCCCCGCCCTCGAGGTCAAGTCCCGCCGCGTGGGCGGCGCGACCTACCAGGTGCCCATCGAGGTGCAGCCGCGCCGCGGCCGCACGCTGGCGATCCGCTGGATCGTCCGATTCTCCCGCGAGCGGCGCGAGAAGCAGATGAGCGAGCGGCTGGCCAACGAGCTGCTCGACGCGCTCGGGTCGCAGGGGGGCGCCTTCAAGCGCAAGGACGACCTCTACCGGATGGCGCAGGCGAACAAGGCGTTCGCGCACTACCGCTGGTAGCCCGCCGCCCCCCGGATGGGGCGGCGCCAGGACGATGTGAGCTGTGCGCCGCCTCCGGGGACGGCCCACGGCCGACGAGACGGATGAGGTGAGCACACCGTGGCGACGACGCAGATGGCCAAGAAGGTCTCGCTCCAGCGGACCCGCAACATCGGCATCATGGCCCACATCGATGCCGGCAAGACGACGACGACCGAGCGCATCCTCTACTACACCGGGCGCACGCATCGGATGGGGGAGGTGCACGAGGGCGGCGCGGTGATGGACTGGATGGCGCAGGAGCAGGAGCGCGGCATCACGATCACGTCGGCGGCGACCACCTGCTTCTGGCGCGACCACCGGATCAACATCATCGACACCCCGGGCCACGTGGACTTCACGGTCGAGGTGGAGCGCAGCCTGCGCGTCCTCGACGGCGCGGTCGCGGTGTTCGACTCGGTCGCCGGCGTCGAGCCGCAGAGCGAGACGGTCTGGCGTCAGGCCGACCGCTACGGCGTCCCGCGGATCGCCTACGTCAACAAGATGGACCGCATCGGCGCGGACTTCGAGAAGGCCGTCGCGACGATGAAGGACCGGCTGGGCGCCAACGCGGTGCCGATCCAGCTGCCGATCGGCCAGGAGGCCGAGTACAGCGGGATCATCGACCTGATCGGCATGAACGCGATCCACTACCGCGACGAGCTCGGCACCGACTTCGACGTGGAGCCGGTGAGCGGCGACCTCCTGCCCGCGGCCGAGGCCGCCCGCGAGACCCTCGTCGAGGCCCTCGCCGACCACGACGAGGAGCTGGCCGAGGCCTACCTCGAGGGAGAGGCGATCGACGCCGAGCGCCTGGTCGTCGCCATCCGCGCCGCGGTGCTCGCCAACGCGATCACGCCGGTGCTCTGCGGCTCGTCCTTCAAGAACAAGGGCGTCCAGCCGCTGCTGAACGCGATCATCGACTTCCTCCCCTCGCCGCTCGACGTGCGCCCCGCCGAGGGTGTCGTGCCGGGTCGCGAGGAGGAGTCGGTCACCCGCGGGGCCGACCCGAACGGCCCGTTCGCCGCGCTGGCCTTCAAGGTCATGAGCGACCCCTACGTGGGCCGCCTCACCTACCTGCGCGTCTACTCCGGCTCGCTCAAGAGCGGCGCCTCGGTCATCAACGCCACCAAGGACCGCAAGGAGCGGATCGGGCGGCTGCTGATGATGCACGCCAACCACCGCGAGGACGTCGAGCAGATCCAGGCCGGCGACATCGTGGCCGCGGTGGGGCTCAAGAGCACGACCACCGGCGACACGCTGGCCGACTCCAGCGACCCGGTGATCCTCGAGCGCATGACCTTTCCCGAGCCGGTCATCAAGCTCGCCATCGAGCCCAAGACCAAGGCCGACCAGGAGAAGCTGGCCACGGCGCTCGCGCGTCTCTCCGACGAGGACCCCACCTTCAAGGTGAACACCGACGAGGAGACCGGCCAGACGGTCATCGCCGGCATGGGCGAGCTGCACCTCGAGATCATCGTGGACCGCCTGATGCGCGAGTTCAGCGTCGACGCCAACGTCGGCCAGCCGCAGGTCGCCTACCGCGAGACGATCCGCAAGAAGGTCGAGAAGGTCGAGGGCCGGTTCGTCCGCCAGACCGGCGGCCGCGGCCAGTTCGGCCACGTCTACGTGACGCTCGAGCCCAACGAGCCCGGCGCGGGCTACCTCTTCGAGAGCAAGGTGGTCGGCGGCTCGGTGCCGCGGGAGTACATCCCGGCGGTCGACCAGGGCGCCCGCGAGGCGCTCGAGAGCGGCGTCGTGGCCGGCTACCCGATGGTCGACGTCAAGGTGGCGCTGGTCGACGGCTCCTACCACGAGGTCGACTCCTCGGAGATCGCCTTCAAGATCGCCGGCTCGATGGCCGTCCGCGAGGCGGCCAAGCGGGCGAGCCCGGTGCTGCTCGAGCCGCTCATGGCGGTCGAGGTGGTGGCGCCGAAGGAGTTCGTCGGCACGGTGGTGGGCGACCTCACCAGCCGGCGCGGGCGGATCGGCGGCATGGAGCCGCGCGGCAACGCGCTCGCGGTGAAGGCTGTCGTGCCGCTGTCGGAGATGTTCGGCTACGCCACGTCGGTGCGCTCGGCCACCCAGGGCCGCGCCACCTTCCACATGGAGTTCCACAGCTACTCCGAGATGCCGGCGTCGCTTGCCGAAGGGCTGAAGAACCGCTGAGCCCGAGGGCCTCCGGCGACCGCCGGGGGCCCCGATCTCAGGTCAGCGGGGGCAGGTGAGCTTCCGCTTGCGGACGTAGCCCTCCCAGCGGTCGGCCGTGCGCCCGAAGCGCAGCTTCGGCCAGATGCCGTCGAGCTGCCGCAGCAGCCGGATGTGGTAGCAGTGGTAGTTCAGGTCGGCCTCGAAGCCGCGCCACTTGTACCCCGGCGTGAGCAGGCCGTAGAGGCTCCACTTCCCGGTGTCGTGGGCCGGCAGGGTGCGCATGAGCGTCCGGGCGCCGCGGTCGGCGAGGGTCCGGGCCAGCGCCGCGCCGCCCTGGGCGCCCGAGGCGACCCGCCGCCGGCGCTCCTCGGCCGGCCCCTCGCCCGCCGGCCGCGGGCGTGACATGAGCCGCTTCTCGGTGGCGTGCAGGTTCAGCAGCGTCACCATGAAGCCGTTCAGCGCCGCGCCCCGCCACGGGCTCTCCCCCGGGTAGGCGCGCTCGACATACCAGGGCATCTCCGGCCCGCCCGCCCTCAGCCGCACCATGCTCTGCACCCCGCCCTGGTCGACCGGCACCGTGAAGGCCGCGAGCGCGCCGCGCGCCGCGGTCGCGTAGCGCCGGTTCCCGGTGCGGTAGTAGGCGCGCGCCAGCAGCTGGGCCATCCGGCCCTGCGCCATCCCCGACGCCCCCGGGCGGATGACGCCCGGCTCGTCCGGCACGTCGTAGTACTCCCAGAGCAGGAACCGCCGCGAGCCGGCGTGGCGGTAGACCCCCAGCGGAAGCAGCGCCTCGGCCAGCCGCTCCGGGGTCAGCTCGGCGTTCAGCCCGTGCCAGCGGCCCGCCGTCGCGACCGGGTTCACCGCGAAGCCGCGGCCCTCCCAGTAGGTCGAGATGATCCCGTCGGGGTCGCCGACGACGATCCGGTCCGACGGCGCCCCGTGGCCCGAGAACCACCAGGCGTTCACCTGCAGGATGCGGCCGATGGTGGCCCGGCGCCCGGCCGGCTCGCCCGGGCCCAGGTGGCGGTCCGCGAGGCGCAGCACGTAGCGGATGTCCTCGTGCGCCTGCGAGGCGGGACGGGTCTCCTTGAGGCGCCGGGCCAGGATCGCTCGCGCCGCCACGGGTGCCGGCAGCGCGCCCTCCGCGATCGCGTAGCCGGCGCGCGACGGCACGCGGACCGCGGCGCGCTCCGCCGAGACGCCGGCGTCCAGGGCCAGCGGCTCCGGCGCCCGCGCGGCCGCCGCGCCCGGCGCGAGGAGCGCCAGCGCGAGGGCGGCCCCGGCCGCCCCGGAAATCCGTGCACATCGCATCATTCGGACCAGGCTATGGCACGGCGGCGCAAGGATCGTGCGGGCCGGTGCCGGCGGCCCCTGGGCGAGCGATGCCATCGGGGATCACTACGACCCGGCCGGCGCCCGCCCCTGCGCGGCTCGCACCGCCCGCGTTGCGGGCTCAGCCCCTCGGCGGCAGGTTCTGACGGGTTGCTCGCAACGCGCCGTTCGGGCGCAGCCGGAACGTCGGGTGCCGGTCGGCGATCCCCCGCACGTCGTCGGGGCCGAAGCGCCGCGGCAGGTCGAAGAAGCGGCCGGTCAGCCAGCCGTACCGGCGCGCGTAGGCGCCGACGATCTCGGCGCGCTCCTCGCCGGCGAGCTCGTCCGCGGCCACCCGCTCGCGGCGGTCGCCCCGCCACAGCTCGCCCCAGCCGGCGGCGCGCAGGTTCCGGGCCCAGTCGGTCTGCCCGCGCGGGGCGACCAGATAGCGCGCGCCCCTGCGGTGGAGCACCAGCACCGGGACCGAGTGCAGCCGCCCGGTGCGCCGGCCGTGCACCCGGAGCATCCAGGCGCGCGGGAAGGGCAGCCCCAGCCGCCCCACCACCAGCGCCATCAGCCCGTTCAGGGCCCGTGCCGGCACCCCGGGTCCGCGGACGGGGGCGATCATGCGAGCCGCCCGGCCAGGAACTCGGCCGGGTGGAGGGCGGGCCGGCCGGCGACGTCGCGGATCTGCTGGCGGCATGAGGTCCCCGAGGCGATGGCGACCGGGGCGTCCCGCATCGCCGGGGCCAGGCGGTCCTCGGCGATCCGCCGCGAGAGCTCGGGGTGCTCGTAGCCGAAGGCGCCGGCCATCCCGCAGCAGCCGGCGCCCGAGGACCGCACCGTGATCCCCGGGACGAGCTCGCAGGCCGCCCTCGCGTCGCCGCCGGCGCCGAGCGCGCGGGCGTGGCAGTGGTCGTGCAGCACCACCTCGCCGTCGGCCGGCGCGAGGGCCGGCGCCCCGAGCTCGACCAGCGCCCGCTCGAAGCTCACCGCCGCGTCGGCCACCCAGCGGGCCCGGGGGTCGTCCGGCAGCAGGCGCGGCAGGTCGTCGACCAGCATCGACCAGCAGGAGGGCTCGAGTACCACGATCCGCCGCTCGGCAAGCGCGTGCGGGGCGAGCCGGTCCAGCGCCCGGCGCGCGCGCCGGCGGGCCGCGCCGACCAGGCCCTGCGAGAGCAGCGGCCGCCCGCAGCACCCCGGGTCCACCACCTCCACCCAGGCCCCGGTCGCGGCCAGCACCCTCGCCGCCGCGTCGCCGATCGCCGGCTCCAGGAAGCGGGTGAAGGTGTCGGCCATCAGGGCGACCTCGGGCCCGTCGCCGCGCGGCGACGGTGGCCGCCAGCGCGGGACCGGGACCGGCGGGCGGCGCCCGATCGCCCGCCCGGCGACCGCGGAGCCGACCCGCGCGAGGGCCGGCGCGCGCGAGCCGAGCGCCAGCAGCTCGTGGGCCGCGCCGGTCAGGCGGGCGCGCACCGGGACGCCGCGCTCGCGATGGCGCGCGGCCAGGGCCTCGGCCTTCATCCGCGCCATGTCCACCTGGGCCGGGCACTCCGCGGCACAGGCCTTGCAGGAGAGGCAGAGCGAGAGCGCCTCGTGCAGCCCGTCGTCGGCGAGGCCGCCGGGCAGGCGCCCCTCCATCGCGGCCCGGAAGAGCATCGCCCGCCCCCGGGTGGCGTGGCGCTCGTCGCCGAGCGCCTGGTAGCTCGGGCACATCCCCCCGCCGCGCGCGCGGCAGGCGCCGTTGCCGTTGCAGGCCTCGGCGGCCCGCGCGATCCCGCCCTCGGCGGCGAAGCTGATCGCGCTCGGGCGCGGCCGGGGCCGTGGGGAGGCGGCGATCCGCAGGCCCTCGTCCAGCGGGTCGGGGTCGACGACGATGCCCGGGTTCAGCAGGCCGTCGGGGTCGAGCCCCCGCTTGAGCGCCGCGAAGGCCGCGATCGTCTCGGCCGGGTACATCCGCGGCAGCAGCTCGCTGCGGGCGCGTCCGTCGCCGTGCTCGCCGGAGAGCGACCCGCCGGCCGCGGCGACGAGGTCGGCCGTCTCCTCGGCGATCCGGCGCATCGCGGCGACGGCGCCCGGCCCGCGCAGGTCCATCATCGGCCGGATGTGCAGGCAGCCCACGCTGGCGTGCCCGTACCAGACGGCCGGCACGCCCTCGCGCTCGAGCAGGCCGCGCACCGACCGGGCGAAGCCGGCGAGCGCCGCCGGCGGCACGGCCGGGTCCTCGATGAACGCCACCGGGCGGGGCTCCTCGTGGCCGGGGCGCCGCGCCGCGGCCGCCCCGCGCAGCGCCCGGGCGATGCCGGTGCGGCGGACGGCCCAGACCGCGGCCTGCTCGGCGGGGTCGGTGACCAGCCGGGCGCCGGCGACGCCGGCCAGGCGCTCGGCCACCTCCTCCTCGGCGCCCGAGTGCTCGACGAGCAGGACGGCCGGCGCCGCCGCGACGGATCCGAGCAGCGCCCGCACCGCCGGCGGCCGGTTGGCCGGGTCCAGCAGCTCGCGGTCCATCAGCTCGATCGCCGACGGGCCGGCCTCGAGCAGCTCGACCACCGACTCGAGCGCCGCGTCGACCGAGGGGTAGCCGATCAGCGCGAGGCCGCGGGCGGCCGGGCGCTCGACCAGCCGCAGCTCGGCCTCGCGGATCACAGCCAGCGTCCCCTCGGAGCCGCAGATCAGCCGGGGCCAGTCCGGCTCGGGGCCGGCGAGGGCGTCGAGGTTGTAGCCCGAGACGCGCCGCAGCAGGGCCGGCGGCCGGAAGGCCTCGGCCAGGGGGCGGGCCCGCTCGAGCGCCGGCGGGGCCGGCGCGCCCCGGCGCAGCGTCGCCCGGGTGCCGTCGGCGAGCGTCACCTCCAGGGCCAGCACGTGGTCGGCGGTCAGCCCGTGGACCACCGAGCGGGCGCCGGCGCCGTTGTTGGCCATCATCCCGCCGAGGGTCGCCCGGCTCCCCGAGGCCACGTCGGGGCCGAAGGCCAGCCCGTGCGCCGCGGCGGCGGCGTTCAACCGGTCGAGCACCACGCCCGGCCCGACGCGGGCGATCCGCCGGTCCGGGTCGATGGCGATCCGGTCGAGCGATCCGCAGTCGACCACCAGCCCCGTGCCGATCGACTGGCCGCACAGGCTGGTGCCCCCGCCGCGCATCGTGAGCGGGACCCCGTGGGCCCCGCAGGCGGCCACGGCGGCGTCCAGGTCGTCGGCGTCGCGGGCCCTCAGGGCGGCCGCGGGAAGCCGCCGGTAGAGGCTCGCGTCCGAGGCGTAGAGCTCCCGCCCGGCGGGGTCCGATCGGACCTCTCCAGCGGCCTCGCGGCGGAGCTCGGCGACCAGCGCAAGAGGGTCCAAAAACGTGTCCGGGAGTGCCGTTGCGGGCAGGAGGCGGTTTGCTAGTCTACCCGGGCTTCACGGAGCGCCCGGCTTTCTGCGCGCGGCTTTCGGGCCGCGCGTTTCTGCGTCGGGCCCGAATTTTCGTCCCACCCGCCCCCAGTCGTCGGCCGCAGACGCACGAGGCCCAAGAGGAGCGATCGATGGCCAAGCAGAAGTTCGACCGATCCAAGCCACACGTGAACGTCGGCACGATCGGCCACGTGGACCACGGCAAGACCACCTTGACCGCGGCCATCACCAAGGTGCTTTCCGAGCGGACCGGGACCGGTGAGGCGGTCTCATTCGACTCGATCGACAAGGCGCCCGAGGAGCGGGAGCGCGGCATCACGATCGCCACGGCCCACGTCGAGTACCAGACCGAGAACCGGCACTACGCGCACGTGGACTGCCCGGGTCACGCCGACTACATCAAGAACATGATCACGGGCGCCGCGCAGATGGACGGCGCGATCCTGGTCGTGTCGGCCGCCGACGGCCCGATGCCGCAGACCCGCGAGCACATCCTCCTGGCCCGCCAGGTCGGCGTGCCGTCGATCGTCGTGTTCCTGAACAAGGCCGACATGGTCGACGACGAGGAGCTGCTCGAGCTGGTCGAGCTCGAGGTCCGCGAGCTGCTCAGCGAGTACGAGTTCCCGGGCGACGACATCCCGGTGATCGCCGGCTCGGCGCTCAACGCGCTGAACGGCGACGCCGACGCCGCCGAGGACATCGTCAAGCTGATGAGCGCGGTGGACGACTACATCGAGGTCCCGGAGCGGGACGTCGACAAGCCGTTCCTGATGCCGGTCGAGGACGTGTTCACGATCACCGGCCGCGGGACCGTGGCCACGGGCCGCGTCGAGCGCGGGATCGTCAAGGTCGGCGAGACCATCGAGATCGTCGGCATGAAGCCGGAGACCAACAGCACGGTCGTCACCGGCGTCGAGATGTTCCGTAAGCTGCTCGACGAGGGCCGCGCCGGCGACAACGTCGGCTGTCTGCTCCGGGGCGTCAAGCGCGAGGAGATCGAGCGCGGGCAGGTTCTCGCCGCGCCCAAGTCGATCACCCCGCACCGGAAGTTCCGCGCACAGGTGTACGTCCTCAGCAAGGACGAGGGCGGCCGCCACACGCCGTTCTTCCAGGGCTACCGCCCGCAGTTCTATTTCCGCACCACCGACGTCACCGGCGTCGTCACCCTCCATGAGGGCGTCGAGATGGTGATGCCGGGCGACAACTCCACCATGGACGTCGAGCTGATCCAGCCGATCGCCATGGAGGAGGGCCTGCGCTTCGCGATCCGCGAGGGCGGGCGAACCGTCGGCGCCGGCGTGGTCGAGTCGATTCAAGAGTAGGTCCCGGGGTTCCCGGCCCCGCCGTCTCCCCAGGGGGAGGCGGCGGGGTTTTCTTTCTGACGAAAAGGGCGAAGGCGCCAGGTGCAGCAGAACAAGATCCGGATCCGGCTCAAGGCCTACGACCACGAGCTGATCGACAAGAGCGCGGCCTCCATCGTGGAGACCGCTCAGCGCAGTGGCGCGAACATCTCGGGACCGGTGCCGTTGCCCACCGAGCGCAACGTGTACTGCGTGATCCGCGGTCCGTTCAAGGACAAGGACTCGCGGGAGCATTTCGAGATCCGCACCCACAAGCGGCTCATCGACATCTACTCTCCGACGCCCCGCACCGTCGACTCGCTCATGCGCCTCGACCTTCCCGCGGGCGTCGACATCGAGATCAAGGCCTAGACCGACACATGCCCGCGATCATCGGCCGCAAGGCCGGCATGACCCAGATCTTCAGCGAGGACGGCCAGCGGGTACCGCTGACGGTCATCGAGGCCGGCCCCTGCCCGGTCACCCAGGTAAAGACCGTCGCCACCGACGGCTACGACGCCGTGCAGCTCGGCTTCGGCGTCGCCAAGCCGAAGAACCTGACCTCGCCCGAGCGGGGCCACCTGAAGAAGGCCGGGGCGCCGCCGCTGCGGCACCTGCGCGAGTTCTCCCTCGAGGATCTCGGCGACGCCGCGCTCGCCGTCGGCGACGTGGTCACGGTCGAGGCGTTCGAGCCCGGCCAGATGGTCCGCGTGACGGGCACCTCGAAGGGCAAGGGCTACGCCGGCACCATCAAGCGCCACAACTTCAGCCGCGGTCCGGTCACCCACGGCTCGCACAACGTCCGCGGGCCCGGCTCGATCGGCGCCGCCGCCTACCCGGCCCGCGTCTTCAAGGGCCTGCGCATGAGCGGCCGGATGGGCGGCAAGCAGATCACCCAGGAGGGGCTGCGGATCGTCGACCGCGACCCCGAGCGCAACCTCCTGCTGATCAGGGGCGCCGTTCCCGGCGCCGTCGGCGGAATCGTGATCGTGAGGCCCGAGTGACGCGCATCCCCGTGCTCGACGCCCAGGGCGTGACCGTGGGCCAGGCGGCCCTCGCGGACGCCATCGCCCAGCAGTCGATCAAGCTCCATCTGATCCACGAGACGGCCGTGGCCGAGCTCGCCGCCCGGCGCGCGGGCACGCACTCCACCAAGACGCGCTCCCAGGTCCGCGGCGGCGGCGTCAAGCCGTGGCGCCAGAAGGGCACCGGCCGCGCCCGCCAGGGCTCGATCCGCTCGCCCCAGTGGACCGGCGGCGGCATCGTCTTCGGCCCCACGCCGCGCTCGTACGGGGGCAAGGTCAACCGCAAGGTGCGCCAGCAGGCGTTCCGGGCGGCGCTCCGCGCGCACGCCGAGCGGGGCAGCCTGGCCCTGATGGACCCGATCGGCTGGGACGCCCCCTCCACCAGGCGCGCCGCGGAGTACCTGCGCCAGGCGCCCGACGGCCTCGCGGTGAAGTTCCTGCTGCTGGTGGTCGAGGACGCCGACTCGGCCGCGGCCCGCTCGTTTCGCAACCTCCCGTCGGTCGGGGTGCTCGAGGCGCCCGATCTCGAGACGGTCGACCTGGTCGCCGCCGGCGCGGTGCTCTTCGAGCGCGCCGCCTGGGAGCGGATCGCCGGGGCGGTCGCCGACGTCGAGGCGGTCACCGCGAGCCCGAAGGCCGCGCCCCCGAAGCGCACCCCCCCTCCCGCGAGCAAATTGACCGCGGACGCGGGGGACCTGGCCGCGGCTGACGCCGCGGTCGAAAGCGCTTCGGAGCCCGAGGGCGCCGCCGAGGCGGTCGAGCCGCCGGACACCGCCGACGAGCCGGTCGCCGAGGTCGAGGCGCCCGCCGCGGAGGACGAGTCCACCACCGACCAGCCGACCGCCGACGAGGCCTCGGCCGATGAGGGCGAGGCCAAGGCATGACCGTCCTTCGCGACGACATCCGGCGCGTCATCGTGCGCCCGGTGATCTCCGAGAAGAGCTTCCAGCTCGTCCAGGCGCACAACCAGTACACGTTCAAGGTGCTGGCGCACGCGCACAAGACGTCCATCCGCCAGGCGGTGGAGGAGCTCTTCGACGTCACGGTCACCGACGTCCGCACGCTGGCCGTCCAGAGCAAGCCCAAGCGGCGCGGCCTCAGCCGCGGCCGCCGCCCGGGCTGGAAGAAAGCCGTCGTCGAGCTCAAGCCCGGCGACAAGATCGAGCTCTTCGAGGGGGCCTAGGCCATGGGGATCCGCAAGTACAAGCCCACGTCGCCGGGGCGCCGTTTCGTCACCACCTCGGACTTCGAGGAGATCACGAAGACGACCCCCGAGAAGTCGCTGCTCGAGAAGCTCGGGAAGACCGGCGGGCGCAACAACAACGGCCGGATCACCACCCGCCACATCGGCGGCGGCCACAAGCGGCGCTACCGGATCATCGACTTCAAGCGGCGCAAGGACGGCATCCCGGCCAAGGTGGCCGCGATCGAGTACGACCCCAACCGGTCGGCCCGCATCGCGCTGCTCCACTACGCCGACGGCGAGAAGCGCTACATCCTCGCCCCGCAGAAGGTCCGGGTCGGCGACATCCTGATGAGCGGCCCGACGGCCGACATCAAGCCGGGCAACGCGCTCGCGCTGCGGGACATCCCGACCGGCACGATCGTCCACAACATCGAGCTCCAGATCGGCCGCGGCGGCCAGATGTGCCGCTCCGCCGGCACCGGCGCCCAGCTCATGGCGAAGGAGGGCGACTACGCGACCCTGCGCCTGCCCTCGACCGAGATGCGCATGGTGCACGCGGACTGCCGCGCCACCATCGGCCAGATCGGGAACGTCACGCACGAGAACCTGACCGGCGGCAAGGCCGGCCGGTCCCGCTGGCGCGGCGTCCGCCCGACGGTCCGCGGCTCGGCCATGAACCCGGTCGACCATCCGCACGGCGGTGGCGAGGGCAAGAGCAACTCGGGCCGCCACCCGGTGACCCCCTGGGGCAAGCCGACCCACGGCTACCGCACCCGCAACAAGAGCAAGCTCAGCCAGAAGTTCATCGTCCGCGGCCGCAAGCGCGGCAAGCACACGGAAGGACGCTAGGTGGGTCGCAGCCTGAAGAAGGGGCCGTTCGTCGATCCCAAGCTGATGAAGCGGATCGAGGACATGAACACCGCGAACGAGAAGCGCATCCTGCGCACCTGGTCGCGGTCCTCCACGATCTTCCCCGAGATGGTCGGCCACACCATCGCGATCCACGACGGGCGCCGTCACGTGCCCATCTACATCAGCGAGAGCATGGTCGGCCACAAGCTGGGCGAGTTCGCGCCGACGCGGACCTACCGCGGGCACGCGGGCTCGGACCGAACCTCGACGATGCGGCGCTAGGGCGATGTCGACCGAGCAGCAGACTCCTCAGGAGGTCCGGGCGACGGCCAAGTACGTCCGCGTGTCCGCCCGCAAGGCGCGGCTCGTGGCCGACCTGGTGCGCGGCAAGGGCGTGGCCGACGCGCAGGCGATCCTGGCCTACAGCACCCGCGCGGCGGCCCACCCGGTGCGCAAGGTGCTCCAGTCGGCCATCGCCAACGCGGACCACAACGCCGCGCTCGACCCGCGCGAGCTGGTGCTCTCGCGGGTGATCGTGGACGAGGGCCCCACCATCCGCCGCTTCCGGCCGCGCGCCCAGGGGCGCGCCACGCGCATCAACAAGCGCACCTGCCACATCACGATCGGCCTGACGCAGGGCGCCCCGAGCGCCCGGCGGGCCGGAAGGAGCTGAGGCCGAAGTGGGCCAGAAGATCAACCCGATCGGCTTCCGCCTGGGGGTCATCCACGGCTGGCGCAGCAATTGGTTCTCCTCGCGCGACTTCGGTCGCTACCTGGACGAGGACCGCGTGGTGCGCGACCACATCACGAGCAAGCTGTCGCACGCCGGCCTCTCGTCGATCCACCTGAAGAAGGACGCCACCAAGCTGACGGTGGACATCTACACCGCCCGTCCCGGCATCGTGATCGGGAAGAACGGGAGCGAGGTGGATGCCCTCCGCCGCGAGCTGCACCGGCTCACGAGCAAGCAGATCCAGGTCAACATCAACGAGATCAAGCGGCCGGAGCTGGACGCCAAGCTGGTGGCCCAGTCGATCGCCGAGCAGCTCGAGAACCGGGTCAGCTTCCGCCGGGCGATGAAGCGCGCGCTCACCTCCGCCATGCGCTCCGGCGCCCAGGGCGTGAAGGTGCAGTGCGGCGGGCGCCTGGGCGGCACCGAGATGTCGCGGTCGGAGCACTACTCCGACGGCCGCGTCCCGCTGCACACGCTGCGCGCCGACATCGACTACGGCTTCCACGAGGCCAAGACGACCTTCGGCCGGATCGGCGTGAAGGTGTGGATCAACAAGGGCGAGGTCCTGCCCGAGGGCGTCACCGACTCCCGCGGCCGCACCGAGCTCGACACCATGCCGCCCCCGCGGCGCCAGCGTCGCGACCGCCGTCCCGGCGGCGGTGGCGGCGGCGGCAACGGCGAGCGCGGCCCCCGGCGCGGGGGAGGTGACGGCTGATGCTGATGCCCAAGCGCGTCAAGCACCGCAAGCACCACCGCGGTCGCCGGCAGGGCCTCTCCAAGGGCAACACCGAGATCCACTTCGGCGAGTACGGCCTGAAGGCGCTCGAGGCGGCCTGGATCACCAACCGTCAGATCGAGGCGGCCCGTGTCGCCATGACCCGCCACATCAAGCGTGGCGGCAAGGTCTGGATCAACGCGTTCCCGCACCTCCCGGTCACCAAGAAGCCGGCCGAGACCCGCATGGGCTCGGGCAAGGGCTCGCCGGAGTCGTGGGTCGCGGTGGTGAAGCCCGGCAAGATCATGTTCGAGCTCTCGGGCGTGCCCGAGCCGCTCGCGCGTGACGCCATGCGGCTGGCGGCCAACAAGCTGCCGATCAAGTGCAAGTTCGTCGTCCGCGACGAGATGTGAGGCGGAGGACGTGGCGCTGACACCCGAGGAGATCCGCAATATGAGCGACGAGGAGATGGCGCTGCGCCTTTCCGAGGCGCGCGAGGCGCTGTTCAACCTGCGCTTCCAGCACGCGTCCGGCGCGCTGGAGCGCACCTCCGAGCTCGAGGTCCGCAAGCGCGAGATCGCGCGCATCCTGACCATCGCGACCCAGAGGGAGCGGGCGAATGGCTGAGTCCCCGCAGGCCTCGGTGGTCGCCCGCAAGACCCGCCAGGGCGTGGTGGTCTCCGACGCGCGCGACAAGACGATCACGGTCGAGCTCTCGACCGCCCGGGCGCACAAGGTCTACGGGAAGATCGTGCGGCGCACCTCGAAGCTGCACGCCCACGACGAGCGCAACGAGGCCGGCCTCGGCGACCTCGTCCGCGTGGTGGAGTGCCGGCCGCTCTCGCGCCAGAAGCGCTGGCGGCTGGTCGAGATCCTCGAGCGGGCCCGGTAGGGGGAGACAGGTATGGTCCAGGTCGAGACCCGCCTCCGGGTGGCGGACAACACGGGCGCTCGCACGCTCCTGTGCATCCGCATCACCGGCGGCTCCAAGCGGCGCTACGCCGAGGTCGGCGACGTGATCGTCGGCACGGTGAAGCAGGCCATCCCGAACGCGGCGATCAAGAAGGGCGACGTCGTGCGCGCGGTGGTCGTGCGCACCAAGAAGGAGCACGGTCGTGACGACGGCACCTTCATCGCCTTCGACGAGAACGCCGCCGTCATCATCGACAACGCCCAGAACCCGCGCGGCACGCGCATCTTCGGCCCGGTCGCGCGCGAGCTGCGCGAGCGGAACTTCATGAAGATCGTCAGCCTCGCGCCCGAGGTGCTCTAATGCCCGCCCGCATCAAGACCGGCGATCAGGTGATCGTCATCTCCGGCAAGGACCGCGGCAAGACCGGGCGCGTCCTCGAGGTGCGCCCGACCGAGCAGCGCGTCCTCGTCGAGGGCCTGAACATCATGAAGCGCCACACCAAGCCCCGGCCGCCCAACGAGCCGGGCGGCGTGATCGAGCGCCCCGCGCCGATCCACTGGTCGAACGTGGCGCTGATCGACCCCAAGGACCGTCGCCCCACGCGGGTCCGCACCGAGCTGGTGGACGGCAAGCGGGTGCGCGTCGCGGTCCGGAGCGGACAGAGGTTGGACTCGTGAGCACCGACGACATCACCACCGACGAGGCCCCGGCGGAGATCGCCGAGGCCGTGGAGGCCGCGGCGAGCGACGCCGGTCCTTCCCGCGAGCCCGCCCGGCTCAAGGCCTTCTACGAGACGGAGGTCCGCGGGCGGCTGCAGGAGGAGTTCTCCTACGGCAGCTCGATGCAGCACCCGAAGCTGGTCAAGATCACGCTCAACATGGGCGTGGGCGAGGCCAAGACGAACGGCAAGGCCCTCGACGAGGCCGTCGCCCAGCTCGCGGTGATCGCCGGCCAGCGGCCCGCGATCACCCGTGCGCGCAAGTCCATCGCGCAGTTCAAGCTGCGCGAGGGCATGGCGATCGGGTGCAAGGTGACCCTGCGCGGGGAGCGGATGTGGGAGTTCTTCGACCGCCTCACGGCGATCGCGCTCCCCCGGATCCGCGACTTCCGCGGGATCAACCCGGACGGCTTCGACGGGCGGGGCAACTTCAGCCTCGGCCTGCGCGAGCAGACGATCTTCCCGGAGATCGACTACGACAGGATCGACGCGGTCCGCGGGATGAACGTGACCATCACGACCACGGCGGGGACGGACGAGGAGGGGCGGGCACTGCTCCGCCACCTCGGGATGCCGTTCCGCGCCGAGGGTTACACCGCCGAGGAGCGCGCGGCGCGTCGCCGCGCGAAGCAGCGGCGGACGGGCGGACGCGGCAAGGGCCGCGGCCGCCGCTAGAGAGGAGAGGGAGTGGCGAAGACCAGCCTTGTCGTCAAGGCATCACGGCCGACGAAGTACCCGACCCAGAAGTACTCGCGCTGCCACAAGTGCGGGCGCTCCCGGGCCGTCTTCCGGCGCTTCGGGCTGTGCCGCATCTGCCTGCGCAGCGAGGCCCACGCCGGCGTCATTCCCGGCATGACCAAGAGCAGCTGGTAGCCGATGCTGACCGACCCCATCGCCGACATGCTCACGCGCATCCGCAACGCGAACCTCGCGCTGCACGACAGCGTGGAGATGCCGGCAAGCAAGCTGAAGGCCGAGATCGCCCGCGTGCTCCACGACGAGGGCTACATCGCCGGCTTCGAGGAGCAGGACGGCAACCGCGGCCGCGAGCTGGCGATCCGGCTCAAGTACGACCGCGACCGCCGCCGCGTCATCTCGGGCATCCGGCGCGTGTCCACCCCGGGCCGTCGGATCTACGTCGACCGGACCTCGATCCCGCGTATCCTTGGCGGGATGGGGGTCGCGATCGTCTCGACCTCCCAGGGCGTCATCTCCGGCCACGAGGCGCGCCGCCGCGGTATCGGCGGCGAGCTCCTGTGCTCGGTTTGGTGAGCGCGACCACAGCGAGGAGAACGTGAGCCGCATCGGACGTGCGCCGATCCCCCTGCCCGACGGGGTGACGGTGACCATCGAGGGTCAGACCGTGAGCGTGGCGGGCCCGAGAGGCAACCTGCGCCACGTTGTCGTGGAGCCCATCCGGGTGCTCCAGGACGACGGCGTGCTGCGCGTCGAGCGGCCGACGGACCGCGCCCCGCATCGGGCGCTCCACGGCCTGTCGCGGAGCCTGGTCGCCAACATGGTCGAGGGCGTCTCCGCCGGCTTCGAGCGCCGCCTCGAGATCGTCGGCGTCGGTTACCGCGCCACCCTGCGCGGCGCCGCCCTCGACCTCGCGGTCGGCTACTCGCACATCGTCACGATCGATCCGCCCGAGGGCATCAGCTTCGAGGTGCCGGTCCCGACCCAGGTGATCGTGCGCGGCATCGACAAGCAGGCGGTCGGCCAGATGGCCGCCCGCATCCGGCAGGTCCGCCCGCCGGAGCCCTACAAGGGCAAGGGCATCCGCTACGCCGGCGAGGCCGTCCGGAGGAAGGTCGGGAAGCGCGCATGAGCTCGGTCCTCGAGTCACGACGCCGGCGCCATCGGCGCATCCGCGGCAAGGTGTCCGGCACGGCCGAGCGGCCGCGCCTGGCCGTCTCGCGGTCCAACCTGCGGATCTACGCGCAGATCATCGACGACGACCGCGGCCATACGCTGGCCGCGGCCGGCTCGCACGAGGCGGCGCTGCGGGACCTGGCCAAGGGCGCCGCGGCGGCCGAGGTCGGCAAGCTGGTGGCCGAGCGGGCCAAGGCGGCAGGCGTGGAGGCGGTCGTCTTCGACCGCGGCGGATATCGGTACCACGGGCGCGTTCAGGCGCTCGCTGACGGGGCCCGCGAGGGCGGGCTCGCTTTCTAGGAGGTTTGGTGGCTCAGACACGGCGCAGCCCGAAGGTCAGCGCGGAGGGGCTCGAGCTCAACGAGCGCGTGGTCCAGGTCAATCGCGTCGCCAAGGTGGTCAAGGGCGGCCGGCGCTTTTCCTTCTCGGCGCTCGTGGTCGTCGGCAACGAGGTCGACACCGTCGGCGTCGGGCACGGCAAGGCCAAGGAGGTCCCGGTGGCCATCCAGAAGGCCGTCGAGGACGCGAAGAAGAACCTGTTCGTCGTGCCCAAGCACGGCACCACGATCACCCATCAGGTGATCGGCCGGGCCGGCGCGGGCCGCGTGCTGCTGAAGCCGGCCTCCGAGGGCACCGGCGTGATCGCCGGCGGCGGGGTGCGCGCCGTGCTGGAGCTCGCCGGCATCCGCGACATCCTCAGCAAGTCGCTCGGCACCACCAACCCGGTGAACCTGCTGGCGGCCACCGTGGCCGGCCTGAAGGACCTGCGCCGGCCGGAGGAGGTCGCCGCGCTGCGCGACAAGACCGTGGCCGAGGTGCTCGGCATCACCCGGTCGCGGCCCGCGGCCGAGGCGGAGGCGGAGCCCGCGGCGGCCGGAGCGCCCGCATGAGCGTGCGCGTGACCCAGATCAAGTCGAAGATCGGCACCCAGCCGCGCCACCACGGCACCCTGCGGGCGCTGGGCCTCGGGCGCATCGGCCAGACGGCCGTGCACCAGGACAGCCCCCAGCTCCAGGGCATGCTGCGCCGGGTCGCCTGGCTCGTCCGCGTCGAGGAAGAGGTCACCGATGGCGGATCGTGAGCCCGTGACGGAGGTGCCCGAGGGCGCCCCGGAGGACGTCCGCCTCGACCGGATCGGTCCGCGGCCGGGCGCCAAGCGCTCGCGCAAGCGGATCGGGCGCGGCATCGGCTCGGGCACCGGCAAGACCAGCGGGCGCGGCCAGAAGGGCCTCGGCAGCCGCTCGGGCGGCGGCGTTCCCGCCGGCTACCGCGGCGGTCAGATGCCCCTGCACATGCAGCAGGGCAAGCTTCGCGGCAGCAACCGCAAGATGTCGATGCCGATGGGCCCGTTCCGAACCCACTCGGTGGGCGTGAACGTGGGCCGCCTCGGGATCTTCGAGGCGAGCTCGGTGGTCGATCCCGAGGCGCTCGCGGCGGCCGGGCTGGTCAAGAACAACGCGAACCGCGACTGGCCGATCAAGATCCTCGCCCAGGGCGAGATCGACCGGCCGCTCACGGTGCGGGCGCACGGCTTCTCGGCGGCCGCGAAGGCCAAGATCGAGGCCGCCGGCGGCACCGCGGAGGTGCTCGGCGCCCCCTCGGACGGCGAGTAGCGCCCGAGGGGCGCGACGTGACGGCGCGGGCGACTAGCGCGCGGTCCGGAGCCCGGCGAGAGCCGGGCGAAGGAGCACGCGCATGCTGAAGACGATCCTCAACGCGCTCCGGACCCCGGAGCTGCGCAAGAAGCTCCTCTTCACGGCCTTCATCCTGATCGTCTTCCGGTTCGGCTCGTTCATCCCGGTGCCGGGCGTCGACCTCGACGCCCTGCAGGCCGCGATCAACCAGCGCGGCAGCCGGCTGCTCGACTTCCTGAACCTGTTCGCCGGCGGCGCGCTGACCCGCTTCGCGGTCTTCGCGCTCGGCATCGCGCCCTACATCACGGCCAGCATCATCATCCAGCTGATGACCGTGGTGATCCCCTCCCTGGAGAAGCTCCAGAAGGAGGGCGAGAGCGGCCAGCAGAAGATCACCCAGTACACGCGGTATTTCACCGTGCTGCTGGCGCTCGTCCAGTCCATCGCCTACGTCCTGTACTTCAAGAGCCAGGACGCGCTGCCGGACTTCACCGTCGGCAAGCTCTACCTGATCACGGTCTCGCTGACGGCCGGCACCACGCTGGTGATGTGGCTCGGGGAGCTGATCACCCAGCGCGGCGTGGGCAACGGGATCTCGCTGCTGATCTTCGCGAGCATCCTGTCCAGCATGCCGTCGGCCGTGGAGGGCTGGCTGGGCCTGCCGCCGCTCTCCCAGATCCTCATCGCGATCATCGCGCTGGGCGTCGTGGTCGGCGTCGTCTACATCAACGAGGGCCAGCGCCGGATCCCGATCCAGTACGCGAAGCGGGTAGTCGGGCGCCGCATGACCTCGGGCGGCACCACCTACATGCCGCTGCGCGTGAACATGGCCGGGGTGATCCCGGTGATCTTCGCCTCGTCCGTGGTCATCCTGCCGCCGACGCTGGCGGAGCTGGGCGGCCGGGGCTCCTTCTTCCAGTCGGTCTCCGACTTCCTGGCCCCGGGGTCCTGGTACTACATCGCCTTCGAGGCCCTGCTGATCGTCCTCTTCACCTACTTCTACACCGCGGTGCAGTTCAACCCGGTGGACCAGGCGGAGAACCTCAAGAAGTACGGCGGCTTCATCCCGGGCGTCCGCCCGGGCCGCCCGACGGCGGTGTACCTGGACCGCGTCCTCACCCGGCTGACCCTGCCCGGCGCGATCTACCTCGCGGCGATCGCCGAGATGCCGAACATCGCGTTCCGCTACCTGCCCGAGTCCAACGTCTTCTTCGGCGTCCTCGGCGGCACCGCCATCCTGATCGTGGTCGGCGTCGCGCTGGACACCATGCGCCAGATGGAGGCCCAGCTGATGATGCGCTCCTACGAAGGGTTCTTGAAATAGCCCGCCTCGTCTTCCTCGGACCCCCCGGGGCGGGCAAGGGCACCCAGGCCGAGCGCCTGAAGGGCGACCTCGACCTCGCGCACCTCGCCACCGGCGACCTGCTGCGCGCGGCCGTGAAGGCCGGCACCGACCTGGGCCGCGAGGCGAAGCGCTTCATGGACGCCGGCGACCTGGTGCCCGACGCGGTCGTGGTCGGGATGATCCGCGAGCGGCTCGAGGCCGGCGCGGCGGATCGCTTCCTGCTCGACGGCTTCCCGCGCTCGGCGCCGCAGGCCGAGGCGCTCGACGCGATGCTCGGCGAGCTCGACGCCCCGCTCGACGGGGTGCTGCTGCTGGCGGTGCCGCGCGAGGAGCTCGTCCGCCGGCTGGCCGGCCGCTGGCTCTGCCGCAACTGCGGCCGCTCCTTCCACGAGGCGTTCGCGCCCTACGCCGGCGGCGACGAGGACCCGTGCCCGTCGACCGGCGGCGCCTGCGAGCTGTACCAGCGGGCCGACGACACGCCCGAGACCGTCGAGAACCGGCTGAACGTCTACGACCAGCAGACCGCGCCGCTGATCGACTACTACCGGGACCGGGGCCTGCTGCGCGAGGTCGACGGTCAGCGAACGCCGGACGAGGTCTATGACCAGATCAAGGCGTTCGTCCCGGCCTAAGACCAAGGTGCCGGCCGGATCGAGGCCCGTCCCGCGGCGCCCCCGCCCCATCCCGAAGACGCCGGGCGAGATCGACGCGATGGCGGCCGCGGGCGCGGTGCTGGCGGCCTGCCACGAGCTGATGGCCGGCCACGTCGGCGTGGGCGTGACCACGCGCGAGCTCGACGAGATGGCCGAGGAGCTCATCCGCGCGCGCGGCGGCGTCCCCGCCTTCAAGGGCTACCACGGCTTCCCCGCCACGATCTGCCCGTCGGTGAACGACCAGGTCGTGCACGCGATCCCCGGGCCCTACGCGCTGCGCTCGGGCGACATCATCTCGATCGACGCCGGCGTGGTGCTCGACGGCTGGGTCGCCGACGCCGCCCGCACGCACCCGGTGGGCGCGGTCGACCCGCTGGCCCAGCGCCTGCTCGAGGCCACCGAGCGCTCGCTCTACCGCGGGATCGACGCCGCCCGCGTCGGCGCCCGGGTGGGCGACATCGGGGCCGCCGTGCAGGCCGAGGTCGAGGCCGAGGGCTTCTCGGTGGTGCAGAGCCTGGTGGGCCACGGCGTCGGGCGCGAGATGCACGAGGAGCCGCAGGTGCCCAACTTCGGGCGGGCCGGCACCGGGCTGCAGTTGGAGGAGGGTTTCGTGATCGCGATCGAGCCGATGGTGAACGCCGGCGACCACGAGGTCGTGATGGGCGGCGACGGCTGGACGATCACCACCCGGGACGGCAGCCTCTCGGCGCACTTCGAGCACACGGTGGCCGTGACGGCCGCGGGCCCGCGGATCCTGACCGGCGCTCCGCCGGCCGAGGCGGCGCGGCGGGCGTCGTGACCCTGCTAGCATCCACATTCGCTCCGGGCCCGCCCGGGGCCTCCCGCGTGCTCCCGTGTACGACCCTCGTGGAGCGCCTCCCGGTCAGGAGAAGCTCATGAAGGTCCGTGCCTCGGTGAAGCCGATCTGCGAGAAGTGCAAGGTCATCAAGCGCCACGGAAAGCTTCTCGTGATCTGCCCGAACGCCCGTCACAAGCAGACCCAAGGCTAGGTCCCAGAACATGGCTCGAATCGCCGGCGTCAACGTCCCTCGCGA
Organism: Miltoncostaeaceae bacterium; assembly: GCA_033856535.1. Taxonomy (GTDB): domain Bacteria; phylum Actinomycetota; class Thermoleophilia; order Miltoncostaeales; family Miltoncostaeaceae; genus JAWVEV01. Next base: position 25,305 of record JAWVEV010000079.1, read on the forward strand.
GAAGCGCGTCGAGATCGGTCTCACCTACATCTACGGCATCGGCCGCTCGACGGCCAACGTCGTGCTGGAGCAGACCGGGATCAACCGGGACACCTACGTCCGGGACCTCACCGAGGAAGAGGTCGCGCGCCTGCGCGACGTCATCGAGAAGAGCCTGATGGTGGAGGGCGACCTCCGCCGCGAGCGGGCGAACGACATCAAGCGGCTGATGGAGATCGGCTGCTACCGCGGGCTGCGCCACCGGCGCGGCCTCCCGGTGCGCGGCCAGCGCACCAAGACCAACGCCCGCACCCGCAAGGGCCCCAAGCGGACCGTCGGCAAGCAGCGTAAGTAAGGGCGCTCAGCCCACCGTCCCGATAGGAGCCCATGGCACGCCCTAAGGTCACCCGCGGCCGCACTCGCCGGCGCGCGCGCAAGAACATCGCGCTGGGGAACGCGCACATCAAGACGTCGTTCAACAACACGATCGTCACCCTGACCGACAAGCAGGGGAACGTGATCGCCTGGGAGACGGCCGGCTCGGCCGGCTTCAAGGGGTCGCGCAAGAGCACCCCCTTCGCCGCCCAGGTGACCGCCGACTCGGCGGCCAAGAAGGGCATGGAGCACGGGCTTCAGAAGGTCGACGTCTACGTGAAGGGCCCGGGCTCGGGCCGCGAGACCGCGATCCGCTCGCTCCAGGCCGCCGGCATCGAGGTCGGCTCGGTGACCGACGTCACCCCGGTTCCGCACAACGGCGTCCGGCCGCGCAAGCGGCGGCGGGTCTAGGTTGGCGCGTGACAGCAGCCCGCAGTGCCGGCAGTGCCGGCGCGAGGGCGAGAAGCTCTTCCTGAAGGGCGAGCGCTGCCTCACCGACAAGTGCGGCATCGAGCGCCGGGCCTACCCGCCGGGGCAGAACGGGCGCGGGCGCATCCGCCAGAGCGAGTACCTGCTGCAGCTGCGCGAGAAGCAGCGCGCGCGGCGCTTCTACGGCGTGCTCGAGACCCAGTTCCGGCGCTACTACGACAAGGCCAGCCGGCAGCAGGGCATCACCGGTGAGAACCTCCTCCGGCTGCTCGAGATGCGGCTCGACAACGTGGTCACCCGCCTCGGCTTCGCGGCCTCGCGCCGCCAGGGCCGCCAGCTGGTGCGCCACGGGCACTTCCTCGTCAACGGGCGCCGGGTGGACATCCCGAGCTACCAGGTGAAGCCCGACGACATCATCTCGGTGAAGGCCAACTCGGCCGCCGAGGGCATCATCCGCGGCGCGACCGAGATGGTCGCCTCGATGACGCCGTGGCTCCAGGCGGACCACGACGCCCTGAACGGCAAGATCCTCAAGGCCCCCGACCGGACCGAGATCGACACCCCGGTGCGGGAGCAGCTGATCGTGGAGCTCTACTCGAAGTAACCCCGTCGGCCGCAGGCGATGGCGCCATCCCGTGACGCGCGGGGCGGAGCCGATGCCGGCGGCCGTGAACATCGCGTCGGTAGCGCATCGTCCGGCCGACGCCGGAAGCGAAGGAACAGCTTGATCGACACCCTCACTCCCCGCATGTCCTACGAGCCGGTCAGCGACCGGCTCGGCCTCTTCGAGGTCGAGCCGCTCGACCGCGGCTTCGGGCACACGTTCGGCAACTCGCTGCGGCGGGTCCTGCTCAGCTCCCTGGAGGGGGCGGCGGTGACCTCGGTCCGCGTCGAGGGCGTCCAGCACGAGTTCAGCACCGTGGCGGGCGTCAAGGAGGACGTGACCGACATCATCCTCAACCTGCGCGAGCTGGTCTGCCGCCTCCACGGCGAGGCGGGCGAGATCGAGGTGGAGCTCTCGGCCACGGGCCCCGGCCCGGCGACCGCCGCCGACATCTCCGCGCCGGCCGACCTCGAGATCCTGAACCCCGAGCTCGAGATCGCGAACCTGCTCCCCGACGCGCGGCTGGAGATGATCCTGACCATCGCGCGCGGCCGCGGCTACGTCGTGGCCGAGGGCAACAAGGGGCTCGGCACGACGATCGGGGTCATCCCGGTCGACTCGAACTTCTCGCCCATCACCCGGGTGCGGTACGAGGTCTCGCCCGCCCGCGTGGGGCAGCGCACGGACTACGACAAGCTGACGCTCGAGATCGAGACGGACGGCAGCGTCGACCCGCGCGGGGCCCTCTCCGAGGCGGCCGAGACGCTCATCGGCCGGCTGGCGATCTTCGCCGACAGCACCAGCACCAAGCTGCTCGGCGAGCAGATCCCGGAGGAGCCGCCGCCGGGTGGCGGGATGCACGACATCATGATCGAGGAGCTGGAGCTGGGCGTCCGCTCGTACAACTGCCTCAAGCGGGTGGGTGTCGAGACGATCGGCGACCTGGTGTCCAAGAGCGAGGACGAGCTCTCGGCGATTCCGAACTTCGGCAAGAAGAGCATCGAAGAGGTGAAGGAGAACCTCGCCGCGCACGGGCTGTCCCTGCGCGACGACGGCTGACCGGAAAGGGATCGAGTGCGCCACCGCCGCCAGGGACCGAAGCTCAACCGCAGCAGTGCCCACCGTCAGTCGATGGCCGCCAACCTGGCGACCGCGCTGCTGACGCACGGGCGCATCCAGACCACCGCGCCGAAGGCCCGGCTGGCCCGGAGCCTGGCGGAGAAGGCCATCACGCTGGGCAAGGAGAACACCCTCCACGCTCGGCGTCAGGCGGTGAGCCTCCTGCGCAACAAGGAGGTCACCTACCGTCTGTTCGACACGATCGCGCCGGCCTTCGCCGACGTGAACGGTGGGTACACGCGGGTGATGAAGCTGGGTCCGCGCCAGGGCGATGCCGCCCCGATGGTGCTGCTCGAGCTCTCCCGCGACGTGGAGCTCCCGGGGCCCGCCCGCGGTGGGGGCGGGCCTAAGGGGGACTGCCGGGGCTCGCTCCGGCGCCCGGGGCGCCCCCGTGCCTGATTCGGCGCGGCTCGTCCTCGGGCCCATGCTGCGGTACCTCGGCCCGTCCGAGGCGACGGTCTGGGTGCAGGCCGATCGGCCCTGCGAGGTCGAGGTGCTCGGCCGGCGCGAGCGGACCTTCCGGGTCGGCTCGCGGCACTTCGCGCTGGTCCCGCTGACCGGGCTCGCGCCCGGGCGGACCCATGGATACGCCGTCGCGCTCGACGGCGAGCGGCGCTGGCCGGAGGCCGCCGCGCCCGCGCCGGCGATCCGCGTCCCCGACCCGGGGCGCCTGCGCCTCGCGTTCGGTTCCTGCCGGGTGGTCGCGCCCGCCCGGCCGCCCTACGACCTGCGCCCCGACGACCATCGGCGCGGTCGCGGTGCCGACGCCCTCGCGGCGCTGGCGGCGCGGCTGGCCGGCGCCCCGCGCGCCGACTGGCCCGACCTGCTCCTGATGCTGGGGGACCAGGTCTACACCGACCGCGACCACCCGATGACGACGGCCGCGATCCGGCGCCGGCGCGGGCGCGGCGCCCCGCGCGACCAGCCGCTCGACCTCGACGAGCACGCCCGGATCTACGAGGAGTCGTGGGCCGACCCGGTCATCCGGCGGCTGCTGGCGAGCCTGCCGAGCGCGATGATCTTCGACGACCACGAGGTCGTGAACGACTGGAACACGTCGCTGGCGTGGCGCCGCCGCCGCGAGCGCCGGCCGTGGTGGTCGTCCCGGCTCGCCGCGGCGCTGATGGCGTACTGGCTCTACCAGCACCTCGGCAACCTGTCGCCGGCGGCGCTCGCGGCCGACCCGGTCCTGGCGGCGGTGCGCGCCGCCGGGACGGACGGCGACGGGGAGCCGGCGCTGCGGGGGCTGGCCGAGGGATGGGTCGCCGACCCGCGGTCGGTCCGCTGGAGCCACCGCCGCGACCTGGGTCCGGCCCGCCTGGTGGTCCTCGACTCGCGCTCGCGACGGCGGCTGGGGCCGGGCGCGCGACGCATCGCCGACGACGAGGAGTGGGCCTGGCTCGAGCGTGCCGCGATCGGCGACGTCGACCACCTGCTCATCGCCACCTCGGTTCCGGTCCTCCTGCCGGCCGGGTTGCAGCGGCTGGAGGCGGTGACCGAGCGCCTCGGCTCCGGCGCATTCGGGCCGACGGCCGTCGGCGCCGCCGAGATGCTGCGCCGGCGCCTGGGCCTGGAGCACTGGGGCGCCTTCGCCGTCTCGTTCGACCGGATGGCCGCCCTGCTCGAGCACGTCGGCTCCGGGGGCCGCGGGCGCCCGCCGGCCTCGATCGCGATCCTCGCCGGCGACGTCCACCATGCCTTCCTGACCGAGGTCGGCTTCCGCCGCTCGGCCGGCGTCCGCAGCGCGGTCGCTCAGGTCGTCGCGTCGCCGCTGCGCAACGCCCTCGGCCCGGCCGGCCGGCGCCTGATCCGGGTCGGGCACTCGCGCGCCTTCGCGGCGCTGATGGCGCCGGCCGCCCGTCTGACCGGCGTCCCGGCGCCGCCGATCCGCTGGCGTGCGGCCGGCCGGCCGGTCGCCGAGAACAACCTCGCCACGCTCGCGCTGGACGGCCGGCGCGCCGAGGTGCTCGTCGAGCGGGCGCTGCTCGGCCCCGGCGGCCCCCGGCTCACCCCCGCCGTGCGCCGTAGGCTCGTCTAGCCTGCACGGGCCACACCCCGAGAGGAGCCCCGGTGCACGCCTTGCATGACGTCTCCCGCCGCCGCGGGGAGCTCCCGCAGCGGATCTGACCGGCCCGGGCGAGCGGCCGGCGCGGGCCCGCTGCCTGCGCCTGGACCTGGAGTACGACGGGGCCGGCTTCCGCGGCTGGGCGGCCCAGCCCGGGCTGCGCACGGTCGAGGGCGATCTGCGGGCCGCGCTCGACCGGCTGCTGCGCGCGCCGTACGAGCTGCGCGTGGCCGGGCGCACCGACGCCGGCGTGCACGCCGCCGGCCAGGTGGCGAGCGTGGCGACCGACGCCGAGCTCTCGCCCGACCGGGTGCGGCGGGGGCTGGCCGGGCTCCTGCCGGCCGACCTCGCGGCGCGGGCGGTCGCCGAGGCCGACCCGGGCTTCGACGCGCGCCGCGACGCGGTCGCCCGCGCCTACGAGTACCGCGTGCTGATCGGGGCGCCGTCGCCCCTCCGGGCCGGGCGGGTGCTCCACCACCCCCCGCCGCTCGACGCGGGCGCGATGCGGGCCGCCGCCGCGCGGGTGGTGGGGCAGCACGACTTCCGCGCCTTCACCCCGACCCAGACCGAGCACGTCTTCTTCCACCGCACCGTCGCGCGCTGCGAGTGGCTCGAGCGCGGCGACGAGCTGGTGCTGGCGGTGGAGGCCGACGCCTTCCTGCGCCACATGGTGCGGGTCCTGACCGGGACGATGCTGCTGGTGGGCCGGGGCGCCGCGCCGCCCGAGCGCATGGACGCGCTGCTGGCGGGGGCGCCGCGGGGGGCGGCCGGGCCGACCGCCCCCGCCCACGGGCTCACCCTGGTGGGCGTGCGCTACGCGGCCGGGACGGCAGAGGAGCGGGCGCAGGCGCCCGAGTAGGCCAGCAGCGCCCCCGCCACGAGCAGGGCGCCGCCGGAGAGCGCGGCCAGCAGCGGGAGGACGGGCGACGCGATGAGCGACCCGTCGGCCAGCCAGTCGGCCGACGCGACGGTGAAGTACGCCACGACGCCGGACAGCGACCAGCCCCACGTGCGGGCGCGGCCCGACAGGCGCGGCAGGCAGGCGAGCAGCGCGACCGCGCCGGCGCCGGCGAGGACCTCCGGGGCGATCGTCGGCGTGGGCGTGTACGTGTTGTCGTCGAGGTACGACAGGGCCTCGAGCAGGAACAGGATCGCCGCCGTGCCGAACGTGGTGGCGATCCCGAGGCCGGCGAGCCAGGGCACGATCCGGCGGCGGCGGCGGTCCGGCCCGGCGGACGTGGTGGTGGAGCTCATCGCGAGTCTCTCCCTCTCCGTGATCCGTACGCCAATGTGGCGTTAAGTTAGTGTAAACACAAGTGCACGGGCGTGCAAAGGGGTGCACGCCTCGTCCGGGTCCGGAGAGCGCCGTTTCCTTGCATGCCGACGAGTGAGATCTCCCGGCGCGGGCCCTTCGGGCCCAATCGCCGCGCCGCGCCGCCTTCGCTCGGGGAGCGTCGCGACCCGGCGGTCGACCGGCACGGGCGCGGCATTTGGCTCCGCCGCGGCCGAACGGCCAGGCGCGCCGGTTGGCGTCGGGGGCGCCAACTGCGCGGCCGTCGCTCACCGGGGTGCGCCCCGGGACCGAGCGGCCTACAGGCTCCGCCGCCGGCTCCGGGGGCGCTCTCCCGGTCCGGCCCTCCCCCGGGGCCCACCCGCTACGCTCCCTCGCGTACCGGACCGAATGACCCACATCCTCGTCACCAACGACGACGGCGTCGACTCCCCCGGATTGCTCGCGCTCAAGCAGGCGCTCGAGCCCCACGGGAAGGTCAGCGTCATCGCCCCCAACCGCAACCGCAGCGCGATCGGGCGGGGCATCACGATCCACAACCCCCTCCACGTGGAGGAGGTGCGGCTCGCCGACGGCTCCGAGGCGCTGGCGACCGACGGCACGCCGGTCGACTGCGTCCGCTTCGCGGCGCTCGGCCTGCTCGGCGACCAGCCGGACCTGATCGTGAGCGGCATCAACCTGGGCCTGAACCTGGGCGACGACGTCACCTACTCGGGCACCGTGGCCGCGGCCTTCGAGGGGATCATGCTCGGCCTGCCGGCGATCGCCGTGAGCTGCCACGCGGTCGACGAGCGGATGGACCAGTGGGACGGCATGGCCTACGACTTCCGCGCGGTGGCCGGCTTCGCGGCGCGCCTGGTCCCCGTGGTGCAGAGGGACGGCTTCCCGAAGCGGATGCTGCTGAACGTCAACGGCCCGGGCCTGCCGCCCGAGCGCGTGACCGGCGCCCGCGTGACGCGCCTCGGCCGGCGCATCTACGACGACCAGCTGATGCTCGAGGCGACCGACGGCCCGCGCCGGCGCTACACCATCTACGGGGGCAACCCCTCCTTCCAGCGCGAGGAGGGGACCGACTTCGCCGCGGTCGAGCGCGGCGAGATCTCGATCACGCCGCTGCACTTCGACCTGACCGACATCGACGGCATCGGCGCCCTCGAGCGGCTGTCCCTCGCCGACCTGCTGGAGGAGCACGCGGCGGTGGACACCCCGGCCGCGTGAGCCGCCCTGTGCGGCTCTCGCGGACGCGAGCGGGTCGGCGCAGCCGGCCCGACGAGCGATGAGCCGCCCTGTGCGGCTCTCGCGGACGCGAGCGGGTCGCCGGAGCCGGCCCGACGAGGCGAGCGGCTTCGATCCCGTCCTGCTCGACCTGGACGGGACCGTCATCGACTCGGTCGGCCTCATCCGGGAGTCCCATCGGCACGCCGTGACGTCCGTGCTGGGTGAGAACCTCTCCGACGAGCGGCTGGTGGCCAACGTGGGGCGGCCGCTGATCGACCAGATGCGCGCTTTCTCGCCCGAGCGGGCCGAGGAGCTGCTGCGGGTCTACCGGGAGTGGAACCATGCGAACACCGATGCGCTGCTCCGCCCGTACCCCGGCCTCGACGCGCTGCTGGACGCGCTCGTGGCCGACGGGCGCCGCCTCGGCATCGTCACGTCCAAGAGCGGCCCGACGGTCGACCTCGCCTGGAAGGTCGTCCCGCTGCGTGACCGTTTCGACGTGGTGATCACCTCCGAGGACACCGAGCGCCACAAGCCCGACCCGGCGCCGGTGCTGGCCGCGCTGGAGCAGCTCGGCCGGGCGCCCGAGGGCGCCTGCTACGTGGGCGACGCCCCGTTCGACCTGCGCGCCGGCCGCGCCGCCGGCGTCGCGACCATCGGCGTCACCTGGGGCTTCTTCACGCGCGAGGCCCTCGAGGCCGAGGATCCGGACCTGATCGTGGACACGCCCGCCGAGCTGTTGCGGGCCTGCCGGGGCCGGTGAGCGACCCCGCCGCGCCGGCCGGGCCGCCCGAGGAGCGCGCCCGCCGGCTGCGCGAGCAGATCGCCCAGGCGAATCACGACTACTACGTCCTCGACGCCCCGACGGTCGAGGACGCGGTCTACGACGACTGGATGCGCGAGCTGCAGGCGCTCGAGGCCGAGCATCCCGAGCTGGTGACGGCCGACTCGCCCACCCAGACCGTGGGCGCCGCGCCCGCGGAGCGCTTCTCCTCGGTGATCCACCGCCGCCCCATGCTCAGCCTGGCCAACGCCCGGAACCCCGACGAGCTCGCCGACTGGTGGCGCCGCGCCCGCGCCGTGATGGCCGAGGAGGGCATGGGCTCGCGCGAGGTCTCGCTGGTGGTCGAGCCGAAGATCGACGGCCTGGCGATCTCACTGATGTACGAGAACGGGGTCCTGGTGCAGGGCGCCACCCGGGGCGACGGCGTCGCCGGGGAGGACGTGACCGCCAACCTGCGCACGCTGCGATCCATCCCGCCGCGCCTGCGGCTGGAGGAGGGCGAGGCGCCGCCGCCGGTGGTCGAGGTGCGCGGCGAGGTCTACCTGCCGCTCGCCGCCTTCGCGCGCTTCAACGAGAGCCGGGCCGCCGAGGGGCTGCCGACCTTCGCCAACCCGCGCAACTCGGCCGCCGGGAGCCTGCGCCAGCTCGATCCGCGCCTCACCGCGCAGAGGCCGCTCACCATCTGGTGCTACGCGATCGGGTATTCCGAGGGTCTCGAGCTGACCACCCAGAGCGGGACGCTCGACTGGCTGCGGGCGCACGGGTTCCGGGTGAACCCCGACGTGAGCGTGCAGGACTCGCTCGAGGGCGCCCAGGCCGCCTGCGCCGCGTGGGAGGAGCGCCGCGGCTCGGTCGACTACGACATCGACGGCGCGGTGGTGAAGATCGACGACCTCGACGTCCAGGACCGCCTGGGCGCCGTCGGCCGCGCGCCGCGCTGGGCGATCGCCTACAAGTTCGCGCCCACCACCGCGGTCACCACCCTGCGCGGCATCGGCGTGAACGTCGGCCGCACCGGCGCGCTCGTGCCGTACGCCGAGCTCGAGCCGGTCCAGGTGGCCGGCGTCACGGTGAAGCTCGCGACCCTCCACAACCAGGAGGACATCGCCCGCAAGGACCTGCGCATCGGCGACCGGGTCATCGTGCAGCGCGCCGGTGACGTGATCCCCCAGGTGGTCGCCCCGCTGCCCCAGGAGCGGACCGGCGAGGAGCGCGAGTTCCGCATGCCCGAGCGCTGCCCGGCCTGCCTGACCCCGGTCGTGCAGCCGCCGGGCGAGGTGCAGATGCGCTGCCCCAACCGCTCGTGCCCGGCCCAGATCCAGCAGAGCCTCGAGCACTTCGCCTCCCGGGGGGGGATGGACATCGAGGGCCTCGGCGAGAAGACCGTGCGCCGCTTCTACGCCGAGGGGCTGGTCGGGAACGTCGCCGACATCTACGACCTGCGCGACCACGCGGAGCGCCTGATCGCCCTCGAGGGCTTCAAGGAGACCTCGGTCGGCAACCTGCTGGCGGCGATCGAGCGCTCGAAGGAGCGGCCCTGGCCGCGGGTGATCTTCGCCCTCGGGATCCGCCACGTCGGCGAGGTCACCGCCGAGGCGATCGCGGCGGTCGCGCCGTCGCTGGACGCGCTGCTTGCGGCCGGCGAGGAGGAGCTCGCCGCCGGCGAGGGGGTCGGGCCGACGATCGCGGCCTCGATCGTCGAGTACCTGGCCAGCGCGGCCAACCGCGAGACGCTCGAGCGCCTGCGCGCGGCCGGCGTGACCGTCGAGGGCCAGGCGCCGGCGCGGGTGGTGGACGGTCCGCTCGAGGGCCAGACTGTGGTGGTCACCGGCGGCCTGGACGCCTTCTCGCGCGACGAGGCCAAGCGGGCCATCGTCGCGGCCGGCGGCAAGGTGACCGGGTCGGTCAGCCGCGCGACCAATTTCGTGGTGGCCGGGAGGGACCCTGGAGGTAAGCTGACCAAAGCTGAGAGCCTGGGGGTTCCGGTGATCGACGAGGCGACCTTTCTTGCGGTGCTGGCGGGCGAAGAGCCGCTCCCGCGGGGCGGCTCGGGCTGATGCGCGCCCGCTGGACGGTCGCGGCGATCCTGATCATCGTCGGCGTCCTGGCGGCGCTGGTCGGCGAGGGGGTGTGGTTGGCGGGGCGGGCATTGGCGCCCGGGAGCCTCGCCGACGCCGCGATCCAGGCGATGCGCAGCCCCGATGGGCAGGAGGCGATCGCCGACCGGGTCGAGGCCTCGATCGAGGAGCACACGAGCCTGCCGGCGGCGCGGGCGCCGATCGAGGCGGCGGTCCACGACGTGGTCGCGAGCGGCGCCTTCCCGCGGCTGATGCGCGTCAGCGTGTCCCATGCGCGCGAGGATGGCTTCTCGCGCAGCGGTGGCGTCGGCCAGGCCGACCTGGCCCCGCTGCGCCCGCTGCTGGCCAAGCGCTTGGCGGGGGTGGACCCCGCCCTGGCCGCCGGCCTGCCGCCCGGCGCGCGCCTCGGGAGCGTGGAGCTGCGGGTCGGCGACCCGCTGCCGGGCCTCGACCGCGCGGCCAGCGTGCTCGACGACGCCGATTCCTGGGCGCTCCTCTGCGCCGCCGTCGCGGCGGTGCTGCTCGGCGCCGCCGTGGCGATCAGCCCGCAGCGGGCCCGGACCGCCCGCGCCGCGGGCTGGCGCATGCTGCTGCTGGCGGCGCTCCCGCCCCTGGTGCGTCTCGTCACGCCCAGTCTCTCGGACGTGACCGTGGGCGACCCGGAGCTCGGCGACCTCGCCGGGAGCCTGGCCCCGCGCCTCTTCGCCGGCTGGTGGGTGCCCGCGCTGATCGCGGGCCTCGCCGGCGCGGTCCTGCTCACCGCCGGCTACATGGGCGGTGCCGGCCGCCGCCGCCCCGCCGCTACGCCGGATCGGCGCGACCGGCCGCGAGCAGCGTGACCATCCGGTCCTGGGCCGCCCGCGCCGCGGTCGTCTGCGACGTGCGCATGAGGAACGAGAAGGCGTAGCGCTCGCCCCGGCGGCTGATCACCCTGCCGCTGAGCGCCGAGACGCCGTCGATGTAGCCGGTCTTCGCGCGGACCCGCGTCCGCACGGTCGACCCCTTCAGCCGCCGGATCAGCGTGCCCTCGCCGCCCTGGGGCAGCGAGCGCAGCAGGGCGTCGCCCCAACCCGGGTCGGCGTCGGCGGCCAGCACCAGGCGCACCAGGCCGGTCGCGGTGAGGCGGTCGTTCCGGGAGAGCCCCGAGCCGTCGACCAGCCGCTCCCGGCCGGTGAAGATCCCGCGCTCGCGGAGCAGCCGGGTGATGTACGCGGTGCCGGCGGCGGTCGAGCCCGATCCGGCCGCATAGGCGCCGACGTCTTTCGCCAGCGTCTCGGCGATGAAGTTGTCGCTGTCCGGGTTCATGTGGCGCAGGATCACGCGCAGCGGCGGCGATTGGACCGAGGCCACCGTGGTGGCGGCCGTCGGCGTGCGCCCCGGCCGCAGCGGCCCGGTCTGGCGGATGCCGACCGCAGCCAGCGCGGCCCTCATGCGCTGGGCGGCGGCGAGGGCCGGGCTCGTCACGTTGCTCCAGCGCCCCTCGCCGGCGTAGTTCAGGTTGGTCGAGAGGCCCGAGAGCGGCGGGGAGTAGAGCGGGTAGTAGGACAGCCAGCCGTTTCCGGTCCGCCGGCGGTCGAAGAAGGTGTCGTCGGCGACGATCGGCCCGCGCACGGCTCGGACGCCGTCCGCGTGGAGTTGGCGCGCCAGGTCGGTGAGGGTCGCCGCCCGGCCGCCGAGATAGCGCCGCGCGAAGGGGCCCGTCGCCAGCACCGGGTCGCCGAAGCCCTTCAGGTAGAGCGGCCCGCGCAGGATCCGCCCGCCGCCCTGGCCCGCGGCGGCCGGCACGGTGGCCAGTCGGGTCTCGAAGCGGAACTCGGTGCCGAGCGCCAGCAGCGCGCCGGCGCTGGTCACGAGCTTCATGTTCGACGCCGGCATCCGGGCGGAGTCCGGCAGGTACGACGCCACGGTGACCGGGCCCGTCGGGGTGATCCGGACGACCAGGGCGGAGGTGGCCGGGTGGCCGCGCGTCCAGGCGGCCAGCGCGCGCTCCACGTCGCCGGACGCGAGCGCATCGCGCGGTGCCGCCGCGCCCACGAGGGCGAGGGCGGCCACCGACGCGGCGATCGCGGCCGCGATCCGGGAGATCCCCGGCGGGCACGGCGCCGGGCGTGCGCTGCGGGCGGCCTCCCGGCCGCCGTGCCTCAGCTCGTGCTGGGCTGCAGCAGCTCTTCGGCCTCGCGCTCCGGCAGGCGATGGCCCGCGGCGGTCATGGAATGGACGAAGAGGGTCTTGTCGATCCTGCCGTTGTAGATCGGCACGTCGTTCTCGACGCAGAGGCGGACAACCTGCTTCCGGGCGAGGCCGAGTGCCTCCGAGAGCTCGTCCGGGGTCAGGTGAACGGCCATGGGGACCTCCTGGTATGTGGCTCGACCCGTTCACACGGCAGCGCTGCCGGTCGGTGGGTGCGCTGCGGGCGGGTCACTGCGAGCCGATCGGGTCAGCTCAGCGCGGGACGCTGATCGCTCGCGAATCCATGTACCCATCGTTATGGCCACGCGGCGGCGCAATGTCAACCACCTGACCCGAGGGTCCGGGACGCGCCGTGCCCTCCGAGCGGCGGAGCGGGCTGCTCCCTGGCGACCCCACCGGCCCGTCGCTAGGATCCCTGGCCGGTACGTCGCGGGGTGTGGCGCAGCTTGGTAGCGCGCTCCGTTCGGGTCGGAGAGGTCCCCGGTTCAAATCCGGGCACCCCGATGCATCGAGAAGGCGAGGCCCGCGGGCGCGGGCCTCCTTTCCCGTGCCTCAGCCGAGCGCCGGCTGCAGCGCGGCGGGCGCGGCCGGCGCCGCCGTGAACTCGGCCGCCAGGGCGGCCACCAGGCACGACAGGGGCGCCGAGCGCCCGGCCAGCTCGCGCTGGCGGGCGGCCCCGTTCCGGGCGGTCAGCTCGCCGGCCGCGCGCAGCTCGTCGGCGCAGCCGAGCGCTTCGGCGTGGGGCGCGCAGCGCTCCAGCACCCGGTCGAGCAACTCCCGCGCCGGCACCAGGGCGCGGCCGGCCGGGTCGATCAGGAGCGCCTCCATCCCGTCCCGGGCCGCGATGAAGCGGTTCTCGGCGAGCATCTCCGGCGCGGCAAGGACGGCGGAGGGTGGGCCGTCCTCCTCGACGGCCCACCTCACCAGGCACTGGGCCAGCGCGACCAGGGCGGCGGACGCCTCGACCCCGATCTGGGCGTCCATGATGCGGAGCTCGAGCGTTCCGAAGCGCGGCTGCAGGCGCGCGTCCCACCAGATGAAGGTCGGCTCGGGGATCGCGCCGCAGGCGATCAGGCCGTGGATCGCCCGAACGTAGGCGCGGTACGAGGGGAATCCGCGGGGGATCCCGGCGCGCGGGAAGGTCGCGAAGAGCGGCGCCCGGGCTGACGCCAGGCCGCTGTCGCGGCCCTGCCAGAACGGGGAGTTGGCCGACAGGGCGAGCAGCAGGGGCAGGTGCTCGCGGAGGCGCCCGAGCGCACGCACGGCATCCTCGGCGGTCGCCACGCCCACGTGCACGTGCAGGGAGAAGGTCGGCTCGCGTCGGGCCAGCTCGCGCAGCGAGCGGTAGAGGGCGCGGTAGCGTTCCGCGCTCGAGGTGAGCGTCTCCTGCCAGACCGTGAGCGGGTGCGTGCCGGCGCTGGCGGCCGCCAGGCCCATTCCGGCCAGCTCGGCGCTCAGCTGCGCGCGCAGCGAGCCGAGCTCCGCCGCCGCGCCCGCGACGCTCGTGTGCACGCCCGTGGCGATCTCGAGGGCGGAGGCGTGGGTCTCGACGCTCAGCCGGGCCGCCAGCTCGGGCGGCAGGTCGGCCATCACGTGCTCGCTGCCCTGCCAGAGCGACCAGGGCCCGGGCACGAGCAGCATGATCTCCTCCTCGACGCCCAGCGTGTAGGGCGCCGGCGCGGGCCGCCACTCGGCCCAGGCGGGCAGGCCGGCGGTCACGGCTCAGGCAGCCCGGACCGGCCAGGGTGCGGCCGCGTCGACCCGGATCGGCGCCGGCTCGTAGGCGGCCGCCGCGTCGTAGGCCGCCGCCGCCTCGACGAAGGCCCGGAAGAGGGCCTCCTGCTCGGGGCGGCCGAGCAGCCCCTCGGCGTGCCACTGGACGCCGAGCACGAACGGCCGGTCCGGGGCCTCGATCGCCTCGACGACCCCGTCCGGGGCCCAGGCCACCGCGCGCAGGTCCGCCCCCAGCCGGCGCACGGCCTGGTGGTGGAAGGAGTTGACTTCCAACCGCCCCGCGCCGGTCCAGAGGGCGAGCAGCGATCCACCCTCCACCTCCACCGCGTGGCTGGCCCGCTCCGGCGGGGCGACTTGGCGGTGGGCCACCTCGAGCGGCACCGGCCGGCCGGGCAGGTGCTGGTGGAGCGTGCCGCCCCGGGCGACGTTCAGCAGCTGGGCGCCGCGGCAGATCGCGAGGATCGGCATGCCGAGCGTGTCGGCGCGCCGGGCCAGGGCCAGCTCGAAGGCGTCGAGCTCCGGCTCGGTGGGGCCGAGCTCGGGGTGGGGCGCGTCGCCGTACCACTGCGGGTGCAGGTCGGGGCCGCCGGGCAGGCAGAGGCCGGAGAGGCGGCCGAGCAGCGCGTCGACCGCGCCGGGGTCGACCGGCGCGAGCACGACCGGGAGGCCGCCGCCGGCCTCGATCGCCCGCGCGTAGTTCATGCCGAGCGCCAGCTCACGCTGCGCCGGCTCGCCCTGCGGCATCGGGAGCACCCGGGCCGGCGCGCGCATCTCGGAGGTGGAGATGCCGATCAGCGGGGCGGGTGGCATGAGGCCTCCGGGGTCGCAGGGGCGGTGGATGGACGCTACGACGAGCCCGTCGCCCGAGCTTCGTGCGTGAAATACATGATTCGGCGGGGCCGGGATGTGCGACCTGACACGAAGCGGCCCCGCGGGCGAAGGTCGTCCCTTGACGTTTTGGACATCCGCCCATGTCGCGACGAGGAACGGCGTCTCATCATCCGTGAATGGAGAATTCGCTTCCGACCTCCCGCTGGGCCGGCTGGCGCGCCGAGCGCCGCCGGACGGGCCTGGCCGGCGTCGACCACGTCCCCGCCCTCCCCGCTCGCCCGCTGGTGCCGCCGCGGCTCTGGGCGCCGCCGCAGCACCGCACCGCCGACTGCGCGACCTGCTGGGGTCAGCGCATGATCTGGGAGCCGGGCCCGCTCGGTCTGCTCCCGGTGGTCTGCGACGGCTGCGCCGGCACCGGGAGGGTCTCCGTCTCCTAGAGCCGGATCGGGAGCGCCTCGCGCTCCAGGATCCAGGGGACGCCGCGGCAGCGGCGCAGGACGGGCGCGTAGCGCGCGACGTCCTCCGTCGTGAGCGGCAGGTGGCCGCCGGACGCGTCGGACCCGCTGAGGTGGAGCTGGCGCAGCCTGCCGCCGTGCGCGGCGAGCAGGTCATCGGCGAGCGCCAGCGACGGATCGACCGTGGCAACGTGCGCCAGGTCGAGACAGAGGCCGGCCTCGGGGAACCGCGCGAAATGCGCCGCAAGCTCGCCGGCGGTGCGCCCGTCGGCCTTGCGCGCGTTCATGTTCTCCAGCACCAGGCGCGAACCGAGCGGCGCCAGCGTCACCGGATCGCCCAGCCGGTCGGGATGCGCCACCACCCGCTCGACGCGGGCGGGCAGGGCGAGCAGCAGGTCCGCCACGTCGGCCGCGTCC
Organism: Miltoncostaeaceae bacterium; assembly: GCA_033856535.1. GTDB lineage: Bacteria > Actinomycetota > Thermoleophilia > Miltoncostaeales > Miltoncostaeaceae > JAWVEV01. The sequence goes on from JAWVEV010000079.1 coordinate 40,874, forward strand.
ATCCCGGCCGGCGCGTGGACGCTGAGTCGGGCGGCTCCGGGGAGCCCGCCGGCCGCGAGGTGGGCCAGCAGGGCGGCCAGGTCGTCCCGGTCGCGGGCCCCGGCCAGCTCGAGCGCCTCGGCGCTCGCCACCAGCGCCCGCTCCGCGAGGTCCGGCCAGGTCGCGCCGTCGCGGGCGACGCCGGTCGACAGCCCGACGCGGGTCGGGCCGAGGTCGAGCAGCGCCTCGCGCACCCCCGGCCGGAGGCCGGGGAGGAGCGGCGCGCTCAGACGGTGATGACCCCTTCGACCTCCGGCACGGCGCGCCGGAGCTCCTGCTCGATGCCCAGGGTCAGGGTCGCCGTCGACATCGGGCAGCCGCCGCACGAGCCCATCATGTGCAGGTGGACGAACCCCTCGGCGTCGAACTCGACGAGCTCGACATCGCCGCCGTCCGTGTGAAGGGCGGGGCGGATCTGGTCGAGAACATCCTCGATCTGCGACAGGATCTCTGCTGACATGCGACCTCCTGGGGACGTGTCCAGCGCCGATGATAGCGCCGCCTCCGAGGGCGGCGACCGGACGCTGCGCGCCGCGGCCGTCCAGCTCACCTCGGGACCGGATGTCGGGCGCAACGTCGCGGTCGCGGAGCGGCTGGTACGCCGGGCCGCCGCCGACGGCGCGCGGCTGGTCGTGCTTCCCGAGAAGTGGCATTGCATCGACGTCGCGAGCCGGCCGGCGGCCGGCGCCGAGCCGCTCGACGGGCCCTCGCTGGCGGCGGTCCGCGGGTGGGCCCGCGAGCTGGGGATCGCGATCGTGGCCGGCAGCATCGTAGAGGAGATCCCGGGCGACCGGCGAGCCTTCAACACCAGCGTGCTGGTGCTGCCCGACGGCGGCGATGGGGCGACCTACCGCAAGCTGCACCTCTTCGACGTCGACGTCGGCGGGGTCTCCTACCGCGAGTCGGCCGGCGCGCGGCCCGGCGACGCGATCGTCGTGGGCGAGGCGCTGGGGCGCCGGATCGGGCTGTCGGTCTGTTACGACCTGCGCTTCCCCGAGCTCTACCGGCGCCTGGCCGAGCGGGGCGCGGAGATCCTGACCGTGCCGGCGGCCTTCACCGCGGCGACCGGGAAGGACCACTGGGAGCCGCTGCTGCGCGCGCGGGCGATCGAGAACCAGGCCTTCGTGATCGCGGCCGGCCAGTGGGGCGTCCACCCGAACGGCAACGCCTCGCACGGGCGCAGCATGGTGGTGGACCCCTGGGGCGTGGTGCTGGCCCAGGCGCCGGACGGCGAGGGCGTCGCGGTCGCCGACCTCGACTTCGCCCGGCTGGCCGAGGTGCGCGCGACCCTGCCCGCGCTCCGGCACCGCCGCCCGGACGTCTACGGGTAGCCCGGCGCCGCCCCGCGTGGGCTCATTCGGTCGGCTGGTAGCCGATCGCCGCCCGCTCCTGCCCCGCCGGCCCCTCGTATCGCAGGCGCAGGAAGAAGGCCGGGACCCCCGTGCCCGCGGCGGGGTCCGGGAGGGGGAAGCGCAGCTGCACGGGGCCGTGTCCCGACGCGCGCGGGCGGACCTCGACGCGGTCCGGGTGCTTCACCTCGCGGTCGCGTACCGCGAGGAGCGATGCGACGTCGAACGCGACGGCGCCGCCGGAGTTGACCAGCGACAGCACCAGCTCGTCGCCCTCGCGCGCGACGTCGCGCATCTCGAGACGCGGGGCGAGGCCCCCGTCGCCGGAGCGGCGCCGCTCGCGCTCGAGCTCCTGCTCGAGGGCGCCGGCGCGCCGGACCGCGAGGCCCGCGACGGCGAGCGCGACCACGGCGACGACGATGGCGATGATCGCGGGCACGGCCGGAAACGTTAGTGATTCGGCCGCTATCGTGACCGGCATGGAGGCCCGCGTCGCGGAGCGGCCCCGCCGTGACGAGGTCCTCGAGCTCGAGGTGGGCGACCTCGCCTTCGGCGGCGCCGGTGTGGCACGCAAGGACCGGTTCGTCGTGTTCTGCCACGACACCGCGCCCGGGGACGTCGTGCGCGCGAAGGTCCGCAAGGCCCGCCGCCGGCACGCCGACGCCGACCTGGTGGAGGTGCTGCGCCCCGGGCCGGATCGGATCGTCCCGCCCTGCCGGTACGTGCCGCGCTGCGGCGGCTGCCGGCTCCAGCACCTCGATTACGGGGCGACGATCGTCGCCAAGCGCGAGCAGGTGCGCGAGCACCTCGCCCGGATCGGCCACCTCGAGGGGATCCCGGTGCACCCCACCGACCCGGCGGTCGAGATCTTCGGCTACCGCAACAAGATGGAGTACTCCGCGGCGCCGGCCGCCGACGGCGGGCTGGCGCTCGGCTTCCACGCCCGCGGGCGCTGGGACGAGGTGCTGGACCTGCGTGAGTGCCTGATCGCCACCCGGCTCGGCGACGCCGTGCGCGAGTCGGTGCGGGCGCTGGCCGAGGCCGAGGCGCTCGACCCCTACGACCAGCGCGAGCAGCGCGGCACGCTGCGCCACGTCGTGGTGCGCGAGGGCGTCGCGACCGGCCAGATCCTGGTGACCGTCGTGACGGCCGAGGGCGCCGAGGAGCGCGTCGACCGGCTCGCGCCGGCGCTGGCCACGCGCCATCCGGAGGTGGTCGGGGTGCTGCACGCGGTGAACGCCGGCCTGGCCGAGGTCACCTCCGGGCTGCCGACCCGGACGGTCTGGGGGCGCGACTGGTTCGAGGAGCGGGTCGCGGGGATGACGCTGCGCCTCTCGGCCGGCGCCTTCTTCCAGACCAACACCCGGATGACCGAGCGGCTCTACGCCCGGGTGGCCGAGGCCGCCGGCCTGGACGGCGGCCAGGTGCTCTACGACCTGTTCGCCGGCGCCGGGAGCATCGGCATCGCGATGTCGGCCGGCGCGCGCGAGGTCGTCGCGATCGAGATCGTCCCCGAGGCGGTCGCCGACGCCGAGCGCAACGCCGCCGCCAACGGGGTGGCCAACCACACGGCGCTCTGCGGCGACGTCGGCGTGGTGCTGCGCGAGCGCCGGGGCGAGCTTCCGCCGCCCGACGTGGCCGTGGTGGACCCGCCGCGCGGTGGCCTCTCCGGGCGGGCCATCCGGCGGATCCTGGAGCTGGCGCCGCCGACCCTGGTCTACGTCTCCTGCCAGCCGGCGACCTTCGCCGACAACGCCGCCCGCTTCGTGGAGGGCGGCTACCGGCTGGAGGCCGTCCAGCCGGTCGACATGTTCCCCCAGACCCCGCACATCGAGGCCGTCGCCCGCTTCACCCGGGCCTGATCGTCCCCGGGTCCCAGAGGTCGTCCCGCCCGGCCGGCGAGGCGCGGAGCGGGGGGCGGAGTACCCTCGGGGGCGCCGCCCGCCTCGCCCGGAAAGGACGCCGCTGAGCCGCCGCTCGCTGGTCCCCGCCCTGCTCGCGCTCGCGCTCGCCGCCCCGGCCGCCGCGCTCGCCGCCGACGAGCCGACGTGGGCGCCGGACGATCGGGCGACGATCACCCCCGGCGTCCGCACCCACACCGCCGGCGGGCAGTGCACGTCGAACTTCGTCTTCTACGACGCGCGGGACGTCTACATCGGGCAGGCGGCCCACTGCGCCGGCACCGGCGGCCCGCAGGAGGTGGACGGGTGCGATGCCGGCTCGCGGCCGCTCGGCACCGCGGTGCGGGTCGAGGGCGCCTCCCGCCCCGGCCGCCTCGCCTACAGCTCGTGGCTGGCGATGAGGGCCGCGAAGGAGGACGACGAGGACGCCTGCCGGTTCAACGACTTCGCGCTGGTGCGGCTGGACCGGGCCGACCGGGCCTCGGTGAACCCCTCGGTGCCGCTCTACGGCGGGCCGACCGGGCTGAGCGAGGAGGGTCCGCGCGACGGCGAGCCGATCTACAGCTACGGCAACTCGTCGCTGCTGGGCGGTCTCGACCTGCTCAACGCCAAGCGCGGCGTGGCGCTCGGGACGGCCGGCGGGGGCTGGCTCCACACGGTGGTCACGGTCATCCCCGGCGTGCCGGGCGACTCGGGCTCGGGCTACCTCGACGCGGAGGGCCGCGCCTTCGGCGTGATCCGCACCTTCGGGCCCGGTCCGCTGCTCGGGAGCAACGGCGTCACGGACCTCGCCAAGGCGCTGCGGTACCTCGCCGAGCACAGCGACCTGGACGTCACGATGGCGCGCGGCACCGCGTCGTTCACCGACCGGCCGGCCGAGCGGGTGCCCGACCCCGAGGCCGCCGACCCGGCCGCCCTGCCGCCCCGCCCCGCGCTGCTCTCGCGCATCCTGGACTGGCTCATCGGCCTCCTGCGACCGGGCGGCACCGGGCGAGGTTGACCGCCTCCGGCCGGGGGGTCAGTGTGCCCCCCGGGCCCGACGGCTCGTGCCCTCCGCCGGGGTACCGAGACCGCCCGGGGCCGGCCGGAGCGTGAGGGAGCGCAAGCGGCCGGCCCCGGGCCGCCCTGCTAGTAGGGCGGTTGGGCCTCGTGCCAGTCGCCGATGGCGCGGAAGGCGGCCCAGAAGGCCCGCTTGGCGCCCTGCTCGTCCAGCGACTCGTCGATGTCGGGGACGTAGATCGCCTCGATCGTCGGCGTGAAGCGCTGGACCGCGCCGGGCTCGGCGCGCAGCGGCTCCGAGAGCGGGAAGTCGAGGCGGTTCAGCGCGTCGAGGGCCTGCGGGCCCATCGGGACCACGAGCTTCGGCAGCACGATCTGGATCTCGCGCGAGAGCCAGGAGGGCATCGGGTCGGCGGCGCCCTCGGGGTCGTCGTGCCGGCACTTCACGCAGAGCGTGCCGTAGAGGTCGAGCGGGTCGATCCCGAGGCGCTGGACGCTCTTCAGGATCGCGGTGCCGGCCCGGCCGAAGAACGCCACGCCCTCCTGGCGCTCGGCCAGGCTGGCCGACCACTTCACGAGCATGATCTGGGCCTGGGGCGACCCCGAGCTCATGACGGGGAGGGTGCCCTCCCCGCCGCAGCGCTCGCAGCCAAGGATCTCGTCGTTCAGGGCGCCGATCTCCGCGATCGCCCGCTTGAGGTAGGCGTCCTGGATCTGGTCGGGGGAGCCGCCGATGCCCGCGGCACCGCGCGGACGGGCGGATCGCGCGCGCCGGGTCGTGCGCGACTCAGGTGGGTCGGGCGTCATGCGAGCGTGGTATTACGCGGGTCGCTCACCATTCCTGCCCGGACCCGTTTCAGCCGTCCGGCGGCGGGCGGCGGCGGCGGGCGACCCGGGTGCGCCCACCCCGGCGCCGGCGCGCGACCCGCGCCTCGGCCAGGGCGGCGAGGAAGTCGGCGGGCCCGTGGAAGGGCCGGAGCTCGGTGTAGGCGGCCCCGACGCCGGCCGCGTTCGCCGCGCCGCTGCCGCCCGTCACGAGCATCCCCACCCGCTGCGCGAGCCAGGCGCCGTGCTCGTCGCCCCGGCCCGCCGCGCCGGTCGTCCCGGCCACCGCCTCCTGGCAGTCGACCAGGTCGGCGACCCGCCTCAGGTCGTCGGCCGGCGGGATCGGCAGCGCCTCGGGGTGCGGGATCAGGACCACCCCGCCCTGGGCGTGCACGCGCTCCAGCGCCTGGCGCAGCGGCAGCCCGTCGGGGACGGTCCGCTCGAGGAAGAGGCCGACCACGACGCCCTCGGCGGCGTGGATCTCCTGCCCGACGATCACCCCGAGCTCGGGGGGCGCGGCGCGCGCGACCGCCAGGGCCGGCTCGATCCCGCCCGGCGCGGCGACGGCGACGACGCTGATACCGCGCGCCGCGCAGGCCGCCACGATCGCCGCCGGGGACTCGCCCGCCGCCGGCGCGACGCGCAGGTCGGCGAGCACCCGGCCGTCGCCGGCGGCCGCCGCGGACGCGACCCGCGCGGGCACGGCCAGGTAGGCGGCCTCCAGCTCGGCGGCCACGGCGTCCCATCCGCGCGCCCGGCCGGCCTCGGCGGCGGCGAGCCCCAGCGCGCGCCGGCGCGGCGCGTCGTCGATCAGCTCGCGGATGGCATCGGACCACGCCGGACGCGAGAAGGCCGGCAGCAGCAGGGCGTCGCGGCCGTGCTGCAGCACCCCCTCGGCCTCGATCCCCGGCGCGAGGGGGGCGAGCACCGTCATGCCGGCGGCCATCGCCTCGGCCAGCGGCGGCCCCGCCACGTCGGCCGCGGTGGTGAAGACCGCGATCCGCGCGCGGGCGAACGCCGCGGCCCGGGCGGCGGGCCCGTCGTCGGGGATCACCTCGACCGCACCCCGCAGCGCCTTCGGCACCGCGGCGCGCGTGCGCCAGGGCGCGTCGCGCGGGCCCAGCAGGATGAGCGGCCCGGCGGTCGCCGGGTCCAGCTCGCGCAGCGCGCTGAGGCCAAAGCGCGCGCCGACCCGGTCCCGGCCCCGCGCCACCAGCAGGACGCCCGGCGGCCCCGCGTCGTCCTCCGGGACGGCGATGCCCATCAGGTCGACGCCGGGACGGATGAGCCGGTACTCGCCGGGCAGCACCTCCGCGAGCGCCCGCCGCCCGGCCTCGGAGGTCGCGATGCGCAGGTCCACCCGGCCCAGGGCGCGGTCGACCAGCGGGCGCAGGAAGGCCACCCCGGCGAGCTGCTCGGGCCGGTGGAAGGTGGCGGCGGTGACACCCCGCGCGTGTCGCAGCGCGGTCAGGGTGGGGCTGGGCGCGAGCGGCTCGTGCACGTGCACGACGTCGAAGGCCGAGCTGGCCAGGGCGACCTCGAGCGCGGCCGCCAGGTCGAAGGGCCCGCCCATCCGCCGGCCGGCGCCGGCCGGCAGGGCGCGCGCGAGCGCGGTCTCGGCCACCTCGCCCGGCGGGGGCAGGAGCGCCTCCGCGTCGCCGGCGGCGGCCCGGCGCAGGCGGGCCCGCCCGGCCTCGACCAGGTCCCGCCCGCTGGCCGGCGCCAGCACCGCGACCCGGTGCCCGCGCGCGGCGAGCGCCGCCGCCTCGGCCGCCACATGGCTCGCCACGTCCTCCCGCGGCGGCCACGCGAGGGGCGAGACGAGGGCGATGGAGAGCGGGTCCGTCAGGGTGCCTCCTCTGCGCCGCCGGGCCGCGGGGGCCCGGCAGGGCGCCTCAGCCGACTCGGCCGGCCTCCGTCCCGATCCCCGGCGCCGGCGTGATCTCCACCGCGCCGCCCTCGCCCCGGATGAAGGCCTCGGTCAGCTCGTGGGCCAGGGCGTCCGGGTGCTGCACCGGCGGGCTCTTCATGAAGTAGGAGGAGGGCCCCTCGAGCGTGCCCGAGATGCCG
>JAWVEV010000080.1:0-10973 GCA_033856535.1 Miltoncostaeaceae bacterium
GATGCGCCAGCGCGACGAGCACCGTGAGCGGCTTGCCGATCAGCGTCTCCCACCGCCCTGCCCCCAGACGGGCCGTCGCCGTCACGTTGGCCATCCTGATGGCGCCGAAGCGGTCGCTGATCAGGTAGCCGTCGGGCGCGAAGTCGAACAGCTCCTGAAACGCGCGCCGGCCCTCGCGCAGCTCGGAGTGGACGCGTCGCAGCTCGGTGTTCGCGCGCGTGAGCTCCTCGCCGGCGGCGCGGAGCTCCTCGAAGGTCGCGGCGAGCTCCTCGAGGGTCTGCCCCATCAGGCTCCGCGCGGCCGGGTCCATGCCGACGGCCGTGCGGGAGACGTCCTCCAGCCGCCGCACGGCGAGGTGGGCCTTCGCGGCGACCAGGTCGGCGGGCGGGGGGCCGGTCACGAGCTCCTCCATCAGGAGCACACGCGCCCGTGGTCGTTGCGCTCCAGCGGCGTCAGGAAGACCTGGCACTCGATCTCGCGGCGGCGGCGGTTGTGCGCTCGCAGGACGAGGTGCGCGCCCGGCGGCGCAACCGCGATCCGCCCCGGCCGAAGCCGTCGCCGTCGACCGCGCTCCACCGGAATCGTGCTGCGCCGCTCGAGGATCTCGGGCAGGTGGCTGCGGAACCGCTGGTCCGCGTGCTGGAGCAGGACCTCCGCGGCGCCGAAATCCTCCGGAAGGCCGGCCACCACCTCTGTCTCCAGCAGCCTCACGTCGTCGCCGCGTCCTTCGTCCTTTGCGCCGCGCGCCCGGCGTGCCCGCCGCCCGGCGTCGATCTTCGCACACCCCGGGCGGCGCCAACGCGATCACGCGGTCTGCCCGGCGGCGCGCCCGGGCAGGGCCGCTGGTGGCCGGCCTCGCGCCGGACCTGCCCGCGGCCGTGCTCGTGGTCGTGCACGCGCCCGGCCCCGCCGGCCTCCTGGCGATCCATTTCCACGGCGGGGCGGCCCTCGTCCAGGACCCGGCCGACGCGCTCTTCTCCGACATGCCCGCGAACGCCTTGGTGTACGTGCCGACGGCCGAGGCCCTGCAGGCCGACGCGATCGCGGCCCGCTTGCGCAGCTCGTGCGCGCCGATGCGCCGGCACGGCCCGGCGGGCATCGCCCTGAGGACGACCCAAACGGCGCCGGTCCCGATCCGGAGACGGTCTTCAGCTGCCCCGAGTGCGGCGGGCCGACCCGGGGACGCGATCGAGTCGCTCTCGCCGGCGCCGTCCTTGGCGGAGGAGGCCGGGGCCCGAGGCAGAAGTTCCAGGGATTAGCCGCACGGGGAGCCCAGACCTGGGCCTCGGGGGAGCGACGTGGATCGCGAAACCGATGGATACTCGGCCATGGACGACGACCTGGACATCGAGAGCTGGTGCGACGAGTGCGGGGAGCTCGGCTGGGTGGGCGTCTGCACCGCCTGCGTCGACTTCGCCCTCGCCCATCCGATCCCGACGCCGCGCGCCGCCTGACCGCTCGCATCCGGGGGCCGCGCCCTCCGGGATGAGCCGGATGGGCGCGCATGCTCGCGGGCGAGCTCTCCCTCGCCGACGACCCCGAGCTGCTCGCCGACCTGGCGCGGGCCCAGGACCGCTCGAGCGGGACAGCCGCAGCGCCCACGCCGAGTCCGCGGTGCGCGACCGCCTGCTGCGCCAGCTGTTGGACGAGGTCGGCGAACGGGCGGTGGCCCGCCCGCCCCTCGGCTGCGACTACGGCGCCAACGGAGATCGACGACCGCGACCGGGTCGAGGTGCCGGACCGCTAGCTCAGGCGGTCCTCGGCAGGCGCCGGCGCGCCGGCGATCCGCTCGGGCGGCGGTTCGGTCGAGCGGTCGGTGACGGCGCGGCCGGGCTGCGGCACGACCACGTAGCGCCGCTCCGTGGCGTGCCCCGGCGAGCCCTCGCGGGCCTTCGCCTCGGCCTTGGCGGCGGCGATGCGCTCGAGGACGTCGCGGTCATCCTCATCGAGCCCCTGCCCGCTCATCATCCTGCGCCGCACCCGCGCGGCCTCCTCCGGCGTGGGCGCCCTGCCGGACGCCGCGGAGGAACCCGCGGCCGGGGCCTCCCGGCGGATGTGGACGTCGCGCAGATACAGCGCGAGGCGCTCGTCGTGCTCCCAGCGACGCACCCACCGCGCGGCCATCCCGGCGGCGACCCCGAAGCCGACCAGCAGCCCGGCCGCCCCGACGACCACCGGACGGCCGATGTAGTCGACCTCGCCGATCTTGTGATCAAGCCCCACGAGCACCACCACGGCGCCGAACCGGCGCCAGGGCGCGACGAGGTACTCGCCACGATCCGCCATTCGCGACGACCGCTCGTCGGCCACCGGGGCCTCGGCCGCCGCCGCGCGCAGCTTCGGCATCTGATCCTCGGCCGCCATCCCGCCGACGACGATGGCCACGACCGCGGTCGCGATCAGCGCGCCGAGCCGGTTCTCGGAGAGCACCACGCCCGCCGCGCTCGCCACCAGACCGGCGGCGCACAGCGTCGCCGCCTCGACGCATCGCTCGCCGAGCACGCGCACGAGCGGCGGACGGCCGGCCCATGCTGGCGGCGGGATGCGGTGAGAGGCGGACGGCTCCATCGCTCGCGCTATCGACCGTCGCCCTGGCGGGCCTGAGCCGACCGCGCGCTTTCGTAACGACGCGCCCGGGAGGACTCGAACCTCCGACCCGCGGCTTAGAAGGCCGCCGCTCTGTCCTGCTGAGCTACGGGCGCCCGGGGTCGGACGCTAGCGCACCCGGTCCCCGAAACGGGGCCGGCCCCGCCCCGCGCGAGGCGGGACGGGGCCGGCGAAACCGACCGCGGAAGCGGAAGAGCTAGCTCAGGTACTTGTTCGTGTCGAGCCCGTGCTCCTCCATCAGCTTCTTGAAGGTCTCCTTCATCTCCTCCGGGTAGTCCGGGAGGCCGCCCTGGGCGAGGACATCCTCGGCCCGCTTCTTGATGTTCGGCCCGAAGTCCCAGTCCTCGTCGTTCATGAGGCGCTTGACTTCCTTCTCGGGCCAGGAGACCACGCCGGGCTCACGGCCGAAGCGGCTCGCGAGCTCGTCCAGCTCCTCGATGCGGCCGGGGAGCGGGGCCTGCTCCTGGAGCATGCCCTTCTCGCGCAGCGCGTCGTCGACGGCCGGGTCCGGCGTGAACGGCGTGCCGTAGGCGCCCTTGTGGAAGAGCTTCTCGAACTTGAGGCGCGGGCGCTGACCGCCGGCCTTCGCGTCCTCGAGCGGGTGGCCGATCGCGTAGCCCCAGGTGAACTTGAGGTTCGGGGCGAGGCCGAAGGCCTTCTCCACGCCGCCCGGCTTACGGCCGAAGGCGATCAGGATGCTGCCGAGGCCGAGGGAGGTGGCGGCCATCATCGCCTGGCTGACGGCGAGGCCGGTCTCGAACCGCAGCAGGTTCTCGGTCCGCTCGGTCGGGAAGCTCATGAGCCGCGGCACGGTCTGGGTCATCGTGAACTCGTAGTTCCAGCCGTGGTACTTCGTGAGCGCGCCCGAGAGCGAGAGCGTCGACAGACCGTCGTTCGCCCGGCCGTACCAGGCGTTCAGGTTCGTCAGGAAGAAGATCAGGTGCGAGGCCTGGTTGATGATCTGGACGTTGAATCCAGAGACGCACTCCTCGATCTCGTCCCAGAGCTCGGAGTCCTTCGTGACGACGATCGCCTCGGTGGCGTTGATGTTGCCCTGGCACGACGCGAGCCGGGCGGCCTGAAGGACGACCTGAAGCTGCCAGTCCTCGACCTTCTTGTCCGGATCGAAGTAACGGATGCTCCGACGATCCCCGACCGACTGCAAGACGGTCTTGTCAGGAATATCAGCTGCTGTGATCGACATGAATCCCCCTGATTGGAGTCTCGTCCGGGCGTGGGTGGTCGCGCGGAACTGCCTCGCCGCGGCGGCCGCAATCTACACCGCCGACCCCCGGTTTGTGGCGACGGTTGCGAGGTCGCGGACGGCATGACCCGAGAAGACCCGGCCCGAGGCCGGGAGGGGCCCCAACACGGCGCCCGCAGCCGGTAATGTGCCGCCCCATGCCAAAGCTCCTGTTCGTCACCGTCCCCACCGATGAGGTCCTCAGCAAGGACGGCAAGGTCCGGTTCCCCGGCACCGACGCCGCCGTCGAGGAGCTCACGAACGCCGGCTGGGATGTCGAGGTCTGCGACCCGTTGTGGCCCAAGCCGCTCGACGCCGTCAAGGCCTCCTCGCCCGACGCCGTGCTCGTCTCCTGCTACAAGGCCGTCCCGCGCTCGCGTGACGCGGCCTCCACGCTGGCCCGCCTCACCGACGCGTCCATCTACACCGTCGGCGTCCTCCAGAAGGACGACGCCTTCAGGACGATGGCGCCGACGGTCGGCGTCCTCCGCAACATCAAGGAGCTCCCCCAGCCGTAGGGAGCCCCGGGCCGGACGCTCAGCCGCCCGCGCCGCCGCCGAGATCGGCGATCGTCGATCCCACACCCCCCACCTCGGGGGGAGAGGGCTCGACGCGTTACAACCGCGGGGGACGGGCCAGCTCCACGCGGATCGCGGCCCGGAGCGCGCCCGTGCCCTTGCCGTGGATGACCCGCCCGCGGTCGAGCCCGGCCATCGACGCGGCGTCGATCCGCTCGCGGACGTGCGCCCGGGCCTCCTCGGCGCGCTGGCCGCGCACGTCGATCTCGGCGTCGGCGGCGCGGAGCGGCGGCAGGGTGACCGCCGGGGGCGCCGGCGCGGACGGCGCCGGCGCGGACGCGCCCTCCACGGGAACCAGCCGCGACGCCGGGAGCCGCATCCGCGCGCCGCTGCCGCCGACGCCCGGGCCCTGCACCTCGGCCTCGCCCCGCTCGAGCGCGATCACGACCCCCCGGAATCCCATCTGCCGGTCCACCACGTGGTCGCCCACCGCCACGGGCCGGGGGGGCGACGCGTAGCTGCCTGACAGGGCGCCGCGGGCGCGGCCGGCGGCCTCGGCGGCGGCGCCCAGGCGCCGGTCGCGATCGCGACCGGCGGTGCCGGGTTCGCGCTCACGCGAGCGGGCGGACTCGGCCCGGCGGGCGGCGGCGATCTCGGCCCGAAGGGCGGCCAGCTCGCGGGTGAGGCCCGCCAGCTCGGCCTCGGCCTTCTGGCGCGCGGCGTCCTTGACCGCCGCGGCCTCGGCGATCCGGCGCTCCTCCAGCCGGCGCAGCTCGTCGGCGCGCTCGGCCGCCTCCTCGCGCAGCCGCGCCGCCTCCTCGCGCTCCTCCTCGGCGCGGACCCGCGCGGCCGCCGCCGCGGTCCGCTCGGCGGCGGCGTCGGAGAGCAACGCCTCGAGCGCCTGGCGCTCCGGGGTGGCCGCGCGCCGGGCGGCGTCCACGACGTCGCGGTCCAGGCCGAGACGCTCGGCGATCTCCAGCGCGTGCGAGGCGCCCGGTGCGCCGACGCGCAGCGTGTAGCGCGGGGCGAAGGTCGCCGGGTCGACGTCGACCGCCGCGTTCGCCGCGCCGGGGGCGTCGCTCGCCCACTCCTTGAGGGCCGCGTGGTGGGTGGTCGCCACCACGAGCGCGCCCCGGCCGGCGAGGGCCTCGAGCACCGCGCGGGCGAGCCGCGAGCCCTCCTCGGGATCGGTGCCGCTCGCGACCTCGTCGAGCAGCGCGAGCGAGCGCGGGCCGGCGGCGTCGAGGATCGCCCGCAGCGCGCGGACGTGGCCGGAGAAGGTGGAGAGGCTCTGCGCGATCGACTGCTCGTCGCCGATGTCGCTCAGCACGCGGTCGAACACCGGGAGCCGGGCGCGGGAGGCCGGCGCGCGCAGGCCGCACTGGTGGCAGAGCGCGACCAGGCCGAGCGTCTTCAGGGCCACGGTCTTGCCGCCGGTGTTGGGGCCCGAGACCACCAGCACGCGCAGGCCGGCCAGGTGCAGGTCGATCGGCACGGCGGTGCGGGGGTCGAGCAGCGGGTGGCGCGCCGCGGTCAGCTCGACCTCGTCCGACTCCTCGACGACGCAGCCGCGCCAGCCGCGCGAGACCGTCGCCCGGGCGAGCGCGAGGTCGACGTGCGCCATGGCGTCCACCGCGCCGCGCAGGCCCTCGGCGCACTCCCCCACCAGCCGCGAGAGCTCGCGGATGATCCGCTCGATCTCCTCGTGCTCGGCGCCGGCGAGCTCGCGCACGCGGTTGTTCTCCTCGACCAGCGCCATCGGCTCGATGAAGAGCGTCTGGCCCGACGCCGAGGAGCCGTGGACGAGGCCCGGCACCGCCGAGCGCGAGGACGCCTTGACCGCGAGCACCGGGCGGCCGCCGCGCTCGGTGGTGAAGCCCTCCTGCAGGTGGTCGCGCAGGCCGGACACCAGCGACCGCAGCGTGTCGGCGGCCTGGCGGCGCGCGGCGGCCAGGCGCCGGCGGAGCGAGCGGAGCTCGGGCGAGGCTTCGTCGCGGAGGCCGCCGCGCCGGTCGAGGGCGCGCTCGAGCGCGGCGCGCACCAGCTCCAGCGCGCCGTGGTCGACCAGCGCCATGACCGCCGCCAGCCCGGGCGCGGCCTCCTCCCGGCCGACCACCTCGCCGCGCAGGCTCAGCGCGACCTCGGCGGTGGCCAGCACCTCGGAGAGCGCGGCGATGTCGAGCGAGCCGCCGCGTCCCGCGAGCGCCGCCGCGGGCCGCACGTCGAAGGCGCCGAACGGACCGGACACGCCGGCCTCCTGAAGGCGCAGGGCCTCCTCGGTCTCCTCGCGGCGGTCCGCCACGACGGCCGGGTCGGGCGAGGGCTCGAGCGACTCGGCCGCCTCGCGCCCGCCGGCGAAGGCGGCGGCCTCGGCCAGCCGGGCGCGGATCGCCGGCAGCTCGAGGAGGTCCGCGCTGTGGCGGTCGACCTCCCCGGTCACGCCGGGGGCGCCTCCGCCGCCTCCGCGATCGTGTCCTCGCCGCCCTCCGGCGGCGGCAGGCCCTTGCGCACGGCCCACCACTCCTGCACCAGCACCTGGATGATCCCGGCCACCGGGATCGCGACCAGCGCCCCGAGGATGCCGAGCACCTGGGCGCCAACGAGCACGGCCAGGATGATCCAGAGGGCGTTGAGCTGGACCGTCCGCCGGTGGATCGCGGGCTGGATCAGGTTGTTCTCGATCTGCTGGTACACGAGCAGGAAGATGATCGCGGCGACGCCGGTCGGCCAGCCCTGGAAGAAGGCGACCGTGATGTAGGGCACGCCGCCGATGGTCGCGCCGACCATCGGGACCAGCGCCGCCAGCGCCACCCAGGCGCTGAGGAGGACGGCGTACGGCACGCCCGCGATGTTCAGGAAGATGTAGACCGCGACCGCGCCGCAGACGCCGACCAGGACGACGCCGACGACGTACCCGGCGACCACCCGGTACATGCGGTCGGTGAGCCGCAGGATGCGGTCGCGCTGCTCGCCGGTCGCCGCCTGGTCGATCCACCACTGGCGCAGCCGGGGGCCGTTCAGGCTGAGCAGGAAGCAGATGACCGCGATGCTGATCAGCGCGATCAGGCCGTTGAGGACGTGCTGGGCGAGGTCGACCGCCGTGCCCGGGCCGGCGATGTCGCCGAGGGCCCCGGTGAGGCCGTCCTCGATCTTCTGGAGGATGTCGTACTCCTCGTCCAGCCGCTCGACGAAGCGCGCGTGGCTGACCTCGTCGACGTAGCCCGGGACGTCCTCGGCCAGGTTCTGGGCGGCCGTGATCAGCGGCGGCACGAAGGTGAACGCGACCCCAGTGGCGACGCCGAGCCCCAGCACGTAGACGATCAGGATGCTGGCCCAGCGCGGCAGCCGCCCGCGGGTCTGGATGAGGCCGACCAGCGGGTTGATCGCGCAGGCGAGCAGCGCCGCGATGCCGACCCAGACCAGGATGCTGCGGCTGAGCCAGATCAGCCAGAGCAGCAGGCTCACCGAGAGCAGGATCACGATGATCCGCAGGACGGCTCGCGTGGTGGGGCCGCCGTCGACGGGGTGGGCGCGCCAGAACCCCGCGATCCGGCCGGCCGGACCGGACGGCGGCGGGAGGGCCTCCGTGGGCGGGTCCTCGCGGGTCGGCGGCGTCACGTCGTCGGCGGGAATCTAGCGGCCGCCTCGGGCGGCGCCGGCTAGGGCGAGCGGCGGACGCCCAGGCCGAGCAGCGCGCCGAAGAGGCCGTGCATGACCGCCTCCTGCGCGAACACGCGGCGGTCGGTGAGCAGGCGCGGCCACCGGCCCGAGCGCACGTCCGGATGGACCCGGTCCACCATCGCCATGCCCGGCCAGACCGCGAGCCCCTCGATCGAGGCGGCCGCGACGCCGGCGAGCGGGCCGCGGAGCCCGGCGCGCGCGAAGAGCGCCCCGGCCACCGCGCCGTTGGCGACGTGGGCGGCGAGCCCCGCGGCGCGCCAGCCCGTCCCGTGCGGCCTGATGAGCCGGCCCAGCAGGCGCGCGTCGCTGTAGTCGGTGCCGAGCGCGCGCGCGGCCAGCGGCTCGAGCGCGGCCCATGCGGCCGCGGCGGCCGCGCCGGCCACCGCTCCCTGTCGGACCACCCCCATGGCGGGCCACGATATCCGGGTACCGTGGGGTCATGACCGACGCGACCGCGGGGGCCGGCGGCCTGGCCGAGCGCCTGGTCGCCTGGATGACGGCCAACCGGGCGGGGCTCGACGCGCTGATGGCCGAGGAGGCCTCGCGCGCCCGGCACCTCGAGTTCATCAGGGCCGAGCAGGGCGGCCTGCCCGACCGGGCCGAGCGCCTCGGGGCGGCGCGGTCGGCGAGCGCCCGCGCGTGGCTGCGCCACCTGGGGCGCGGGCTGTCCGTGGAGTGGCACGCGGCCCCGCGCGAGCTCGCCGGGGCCCTGGAGGCGGCGGCCGCCGGCGACCCGGAGCGGCTCGAGGCGCTCATCCTGGAGGAGCGCGCCGCCGCCGAGCGGCACGGGCGCTCGGGCGATCCGGCCGCCGACCTGCGCGACGCGGAGCTGACGGCGCGGTGCCGCATGTTCGCCGAGACGGTCGGGCGGGCGGTCGACGGCGACGCTCCCGGCATGGGGCGCCGGGTGGGGGCCTGGCTCGCCCAGCACGCCGGCGAGCGGCGCGGCGAGGAGGAGGCCGTGCGCGAGGCGTGGGCGGAGCCGGCCGGCGTCCCCGCCGGGGACGGGCGCGCGGGAGAGGCGGCCGCGGTGTGGGCCCACGTCCACTCCCTGGCGCGCGCGCTCGAGCACCACCTCTGAGGGCCTCCGGCGCTACCGTCGACGGGATGCTCACCGAGCCCGCCTCCTCGCTGACCGACCTCGCGCTGGGGCTCGTGATCGTGACCCTGGCGCTGGGCCTGCGCCGCGCCCCGGCGGTCCACCGCCACTGGCGCACGACCTTCTGGTGGGTGGGCGCCGCGGCCCTCGCCGGCGCGGTGCACCACGGGCTCGTGACCCGCTCGGAGCGCTGGGCCGAGCTCAGCTGGGCGCTCATCAGCTGCATGGTCGTGATCGGGATCTCGTACCTGCTGGCGGCGACGGTCGAGGAGGTGCTCGGGCCGGGGCGCGGGCGGGTCTTCTGGGTGCTGCGGAGCCTCAGCCTGGTCGCCTACGCCGGCCTGGCGATCACGGGCCACGCCGGGATCGGCGCGATCCTCGCGTGCGAGGGCGTGACGATGGTCGCGGTGATCGCCCTCTGGGTCCACGGCGCCCGGTTCGGGCATCCGCGCGCGCTGCCGATGCTCGCCGCGCTGGCGGCCAGCTCGGCCGCCGGGGCGACCCGCGCGCTGCCGGCCGACGTCACAGCCCATGTGGGCCTCGACCCCACCTCGCTGTACCACGTCGCCCAGATCCCGGGCATGCTGATGCTCTACGGGACGCTGGTCGGGGCGGCGGTCGTGCCGCGGGTCCTCCGGCCCCGCCGGAGCGCCGTCTAGCCCGGAGACGCGGGCGCGGAAACGCCGGCCAGGGCCCGAACCGCCCCCGGCCGGCGCAAGCGCGTCCCGCCTCAGGTGTCGCAGGTTGTGCTCGCCCGGCGCGGGCGCCAAACCCGATTCCGGCCCTCAGATGCGGCGCAGCACCCCTTCGCGGGCGGCCAGGGCCGCGGCGAGCGTGCGGATGGAGCCGTCCTCGAAGGCGACCGTCACCCGGCCGTCGCCCGCCGACTGCACCACGCCCGGACCGAAACGCTCGTGCTCGACCGCGTCGCCGACCTCCAGGCCGGCGCCGCCGTCGCCCTCCAGCGTCCCGCCGAGGTCGGGGATCGGCGTCGGCTCGACCCCCAACGCGTCGTTGTCGCAGGTGCCGCAGCGGTCCCAGGGCGGATCCTCGCCGAGGTAGTTGAGGATGAAGCGCCGCCGGCAGGCGCCGGTCTCGGCGAGGGCGCGCAGCAGCTGCAGCCGGCTGCGCCCGTAGGCCCGCCGGCGCTCCTCGCCCTCCAGCGGGATCGCGTCCGGGTCGAAGTCGGCGACGGTGAGCCGCACCCGGGAGCCGCTCCGCTCGGCGACGCTCTCCTGCACCAGCAGGTCGACAAGGCGGATCAGGTCGGCCCGTCCCAGCCCGGCCGCCTCGCCGAGCTCGGCCAGCGTGCCCTCGCGCCGCCGGAGCAGGCCCTCGCGCGCGCGGCGGACCTCCTCGCGCTCCAGCCGTCCCCCGCCGGCGAGGAAGGCGGCGCGCCCCAGCGCCCCGGGACGGTGGATCAGGACGCAGCGCGCCAGGAGGCCGTCGCGTCCGGCCCGGCCCGCCTCCTGGTGGTACTCCTCGACGCTCGCCGGCGGCTGGCGGTGGATCACGAATCGCACGTCGGGCTTGTCGATGCCGAGGCCGAAGGCGTTGGTGGCGGCGACCACCCGCAGGCGGCCCTCCATGAAGGCTTCCTGCACGCGCTCCCGGTCGGCCGCGCGGCGCCCGCCGTGGTAGTAGTCGGCCGCGATCCCGCGACCCGCCAGCCACGCGGCGGTCTCCCGGGCGGCGCGGGTGGTCTGGACGTAGACGATCCCGCTGCCCGCCATGGTCTCGGCGAGCTCGGCGTCCCGCGCGTCGCCGTAGCCGCGAGGATCGCCCTCGTGCAGGCTGGCGAGCGCGGGGAGCTCGTCGCGCGCCC
>JAWVEV010000081.1:0-21403 GCA_033856535.1 Miltoncostaeaceae bacterium
CGGCCCCGGGCCGGCGCTGCTGCTCTCGCTCACCCGGACGCCCGCCGGCATGCGGCTGCCGTTCGACGACCCGGCCGTCGTCGAGGCCCGGCGGGCGATCCTGCGCGGGCCGGCGCCCCCGGTGGTGTCGACGCTCGTCGAGGGGAACAGCCTGCTCGCCGGCGCCCTCTTCGGCGGACCCGAGGCGGGGCTGCCCGCGGATCCGTTCGCGCGGTTCCTCCCGGCGCGCCGGCTCCGCGTGCCGGCGGGACTGCTGCGCGCCGCGCCGGCGCCGGCGGGACCATCGCTCGAGCGGTACGGCAGCAGCAGCCCGTGGCCGATCGACCGCTTCCCGCCGGATCAGCCCCCCGACTCGAGCAGTCGCTTCAACCGCGCGTAGTCGCCGCGCACCGAGCGCGCCACCAATGCGCGCAGGACCGGGCCGGCGATCCGGAAGAACCCGCCGGCGTCGCCCTCGACGATCGCGCTCACGTGGGCGAGGCCGTCGCCCAGCGGCTGGACCGAGCGCGTCTCCACGATCGGGAACGGGCCGGCGGTGCTGACCAGCCGGATCCGCCGGCCGGGCAGGTGCTCCACCACGCGGAAGCTCGAGACCACGTCCTTCCCGAGGAACCGGGCGGTCTGGTCGTAGGTGGACCCGACGCCGACCGGCGGCGGCGAGGTCCAGCGGCAGGAGCGCATGCCGCGCTGCCAGCGAGGGTTGTTCTCGACGTCGGCGACGAAGGCGAACACGTCGTTCGCCGGGCGCGCGACGTCCACCCCCACCGCGATCGGCCGCATGGCGGCGACCCTACTCCGCCGCCTTCCGCCGCCGCGAGTAACTCCCACCAGGGCAGCGCCGGCCGCCCTCGGCGAACGCGACCGCGGCGGTGGACGTGTCGAGCACGCAGGGGTCCTATGCTCCGAGGATGAGCGCAGGCCGGCGCTACCGCACGGTCCCGCCGCCGCCGGCGCTGCGGCCGTTCGTGGAGTGCCTCTGGGTGCACGCCGTCGACGACCCGGCGCCGGCCGAGGACGACGGGCGGATCCTCCCCGACGGGCGGATGGATCTGGTGTGGGTGCGGGGCATGGGGGCCCTGGTGGCCGGGCCGCAGTCGCGCGCGACGACGCGCCCCCAGGGCGGGCCGTTCCTGGCGGTCGGCGCGCGCTTCCACCCCGGCGCGGCCCCCGCCCTGCTCGGCCCGGCCGTCGAGCTGCTCGACGCCCACGTTCCGCTGGCGGCCGCCGACGCGCCGCTGGCGGCCCGGATCGAGGCCCTGCTGGACGAGGTCGCGGACGACCGCGCCGCCATGGCCGCCCTCTCGGCGGAGCTCCTGCGGCGCCTGGCGGACGCGCCCGAGCCCGACCCGGCGGTCCGCGCGGCGGTGGACCTGCTGGCGCGCCCGCGCGCGGCCGTCGCCGACGTCGCGCGGCGCGTCCACCTGAGCGAGCGCCAGCTCGAGCGGCGCTTCGTCGCCGCGGTCGGCTACGGGCCGAAGACGCTCGGCCGGATCCTGCGCTTCCAGCGCGCCGTGACCGCCCTCGGGAGCGGCGCGGGAGGCGACGATCTGGCGGGAGCGGCGGCCGGGGCCGGGTACGCCGACCAGTCTCACCTGTCGCGCGAGACCCGCCGCCTCGCGGGTCTCAGCCCCGGCCGGCTGGCCCGCTGGCTCGGCTGATTTACGGAAAATGCGAGGGAAATTTCCGCGCGGTCCACACTTCAAACGCGCTGCGCTGGCGCGTAGGCTGAAACAGCCTCTTTGTAAGGGGTGTTACTTTCTTTTCCGACGAGGGAGGCTGACATGGCGGTTCCGGACATCGGCGGGACCTGGAGCTCTCGTAGCGGGGCCAACGTCGCCGGCATGTACGCGGCGAACGGCGTGCGTCACCAGATCGCCCTCCCCGAGGTGCGCCTCGAGGGTCACGACGCGATCGCGGGCGCGGCTCAGGGCCTGATCGACGTGGTGCCGGACGAAGTGGTGGAGATCCGCAAGGTGAGCGAGGGCAGCAACGGCACGGTCACCGTGGAGTGGGTCTTCAAGGGCACGCACACGGGCGACGCGCCGGGCTGGCCCGCCAAGAACGAGGCCGTGAACCTCGTGGGCGTGAGCGTGTGCGACATGGACGGCGACCTCATCAAGGAGGAGCGGGTCTACTGGGACACCGCCACCCTCCTCGCCGGCGCCGGGCTGCTCGGCTAGCCGGATTCGATCCGCCGGAGCCGCCCTCCCGGGGGCGGCTCATGGCGGAAGCGGGCCGGCGCGGGCGTCGCTTCAGCCCCCGGACCCGCCGATGACGACGCTCGACCCGGAACCGCCGGTCGCGGACCCGCTGGCCGCGGGGCGCCTGGCGTTGGAGCGGGGCGACTGGGCCGGCGCGCAGGCCGCCTTCGCGGCCGCCGGCGAGAGCGGCGAGGCCCTGGAGGGCCTCGGGATCGCGGCCCGCTGGCGCAACGACGGCGACACGGCGCTGGCCGCGCACGAGGCCGCCTACCGCGCCTTCCGGGCCCGCGACGACGCGCTCGGCGCGGCGCGCTGCGCGATGTGGCTCGGCATGGAGACCTATCTCTTCCGCTCCGAGCACGCCGTCGCCGGCGGGTGGCTGGAGCGGGCCGACCGGCTGCTGGCCGGGCTGCCGCCCGCGCCCGAGCACGCCTGGCTGGCGGCCTGGCGCGCCCACGTCGACCTGGCGACGCGCGACACGCGATCGGCCCGCCTGCACACGGCGGCCGCGGCCGGCATCGCGCGCGCGCTCGGCCTGCTCGACATCGAGATCCTGGCCCTGGCCCAGGAGGGGCTGACGCTGGTGGCCGAGGGGCACACCGCCGAGGGGATGCGCCTGTTGGACGCGGCCACGGCGACGGCGCTCGGCGACGAGATGACGAACCTCGACGCCATCAGCACCACCTGCTGCTACATGATCGACGCCTGCAAGCGGGTGCGGGACTTCGAGCGCGCCCTGCAGTGGTGCGACCACGTGCGCGCCTTCTGCGAGCGCTGGTCCGACCGGATGACCTTCTCCGCCTGCCGCACCCACTACTGCGACGTGCTGATCTGGCGCGGCGACTGGGCCGACGCCGAACGCGAGATCGACGCCAACCTGGGCGACATCGCGGCCTTCAACCCCGGCCGGGCGCCGGACGCGCTGGCCCGACTCGGCGAGCTGCGCCGGCGCCAGGGGCGCCTGGACGAGGCCGAGGCGACCCTGGCGCAGGCGGGCGCCCACCAGGTCGCGCTGCTCGCGCGGGCCGAGCTGGCGCTGGACCGCGGCGACGCCGCCGGCGCGCTGGAGGGCGCCGAGCGCTACCTGCGCCGGGTGGGCGCCGACGGGCGCAGCGAGCGGGTGCCCGGGCTGGAGCTGGTCGTGCGGGCGCACCTGCGCGCCGGGTCGCCGGCCGCCGCGCGCGCCGCGCTGGACGAGCTGCTCACCGCCGCCGCCGCCGTCGGCACGGGTGCGGTGCGGGCGTCGGCCCGCCTGGCCGAGGGGCTGGTGCTCGCCGCCGAGGGACGGCCGGCCGAGGCCGCCGCGGCGCTCGAGGACGCCGCCGCCGGGTTCGAGCGGTCCGGCGGACGGATGGACGCGGCGCGGGCGCGGCTGGCCCTTGCCGAGGCGCTCTCGGCCGCCGACCGCCCGCGCTCGGCCGCCGAGGAGGCCGCCGCGGCGCGCGACCTCTTCCTGCTCCTGGGCGCCGGCGGCGAGGCCGGGCGGGCGGCGGCGCTGCTGCGCCGGCTGGGGACCGAGCCGGCGGCGGCGGCCGGCGACCCGTCGCTCACCCGGCGCGAGCGGGAGATCCTGGCCCTCATCGGCCGCGGCCTGGACAACCGCGAGATCGCGGAGCGCCTGGTGCTCAGCGTCCGCACCGTGGAGCGGCACGCGTCGAACATCTACCTCAAGATCGGCGCGTCGGGGCCGTCGGCGCGGGCGCTGGCGGCGACCCACGCGACGCGGCAGGGCCTCACCTAGCCGATCTGCGTGCGGCGGCCGCGCGGGTTACGTGCGCGCACGCATGCCCCGGCCCCGAGGCCGCTCATAGCGTGGCCCCCATCACCGCGGGCCGCATCGGCGCCCGCGACACGAGAGGAGCGGACATGGGCGCGTACTCGCCGGAGGACATCCCGATGGTCTTCGAGGCGGAGGGTCTGGGCTGGGTGCGGCAGGCGACCGAGGGCGGCATCACCATCGAGCTGTCGCACTTCGGGCCGGGCATGAAGATCGACGAGCTCTTCCACGGCCTGCCGGACGACCGCTGCCAGTGCCCCCACTACGGCTACGTGCTGGAGGGCGAGTTCGTCTACCGGACGGCGGATGGCGAGATCACCATCAGCGCCGGCCAGGCCTACTACATCCCGCCGGGGCACCTGCCCGGCACGCGGGACCAGTCCTGCACGCTGATCGAGTTCAGCCCGGCCGACGCGATGGCCGAGACGCTCGCGGTGGTCGAGCGGAACATGGCCGCGGCGGGCGCGTCGTGAGCGCCGTCGCGCTCGACCCGCCGGCGGCCGCGCCCTCGCTGGGCGAGGCCCTGCTGCTCGAGGAGGTCGAGACCCGCGCGATGCGCGACATGGTCGAGGCGGCGCCGGCGGCGGTGCGGGCCGCCGGCGGGCTCTCGGCGGTCGAGCGTGACGGCGCCCTCTGCATCCGCTGCGACGCCCTCCCCGGCTCGCGAATGTTCAACCACGTCTTCGGGCTCGGCCTGGACCGGCCCGCCCGCGCTGACGACCTGGCGTGGGCCGCCGCGGCCTACGACGGACGGGCCCACCACGTCGCGCTGAGCCCGGCGGCGCGGCCGGCGGAGCTCGGCGGCTTGCTGGCGGCCCGCGGCTACGCGCCGGGCTACGGGTGGGTGAAGTTCCGGCGTGGGGTGGAGCCGCTGCCGGCGCCGGCGACGGACCTGCGCGTCGTCCCCGCCGACGGGCGCCACGAGGCGGCCTTCGGCGCCGTGATCGCCGAGGCGTTCCACCTGCCGGCCTGGGCCGGGGACTGGGTCGCCGCCATGCCGGGCCGGCCGGGCTGGACCTGCCTGGTGGCGCTTGACGGGGCGACCCCGGTGTCGGCCGGCGGGCTGTACGTCGCCGGCGGGGTGGGCTGGCTGGCGTTCGGCGCGACGCTTCCGGCGCACCGCGGGCGCGGCGGGCAGACCGCGATCCTGGCGGCGCGGATCGCCCGGGCCGCCGAGCTGGGCTGTATCGCCCTGGCGGTCGAGACCGGCGCCCGCGAGCCGGGCCGGGCCGAGGCGAGCTACCGCAACATCGTGGCCGCAGGGTTCGAGCCGCGGTACCTGCGACCGAACTGGGCCTCTCCGACCGGCTGAGCGGCCGCGAGCGGGCCGGCACGATGCCCGGCTCGCTTGATCGAAACCCCGAAAAGCGGCAGGTTCGCGCCGTCCGATGGCGCGACCGTGAGCACCCGCAGGCACCCGTCCCGCCCGGCTCTCCGCCGGGTGGCCCTGGGGCTGCTCGCGGCCGGCGTCGCCCTGGGCGCGCCGGCCGTCGCCGGCGCCGTCCCGGGCGCCACGATCGACCTGGCCGACGTGGGCGGCCGGCCGATCCACCTGGCCTCGACGTTCACCTCGGACTCGCTGGTGGTGACCAACACCTCGACCGCCGGCGAGATGATCGCGGCGGTCGAGATCGACCTCGCGGACGGGCCGGCGATGTTCCCGGATCTGGTCTTCGACCCCGTCGGCGGGGCCGGAGACACCCAGGGCAAGGACGTCACGCTCGACTCGGTCAGCGGCGCCGTCGTGCTGGCCGCGCCGCCGGCGTACGGGAAGCCGCTCGGCGGCGGCTACTCCCGGGCGACGATCACCTTCCCGGTCGACGAGGACGGCCTCGACGCGCTCGGCGACTTCGCGCCCGGCTCGGCCGCGCGCTTCTCGTTCGACGTGGATCCCACCTCGATCCAGGGCACCGCGCCCGAGCCGGTCCCCGCCGCGGCGCCGGTGTCGGGCGCCGAGCTGCACGGCGCCACGGTGGCGGTGACCTTCTCCGACGGGTCGGTCCTGGCGGGCGACCTGGTCCTCACCCCCGGGACCGACAACTCCTCGCACCTGACCCTCGCGCCTGGGGAGCCGCTCGCCCGGCCGGCCCTCGCCCGCGCCGGCGGCCGCGCCGCGCCCGCGGTCACGTTCGACCCCGCCCAGCAGGTCGTCGTGAGCGGCCCGGCCGGGGCGAGCGGCGTGATGGTGGTGGCGGAGGGCCACCTGAACGTGGTCGACGCGCCCGGCGGCGGAACCGACCTGGACCCCTTCGAGGCCAACACGGCCGCGGCGATCTCGGAGGTGCCGTTCACGATCGGCGCGGACGGGACGGCGACGGTCGCCGTGACGCTCTCCGACACGCCCGGCCAGCAGCCGCTGCTGCCGCTCGAGAGCGGGATCGACTACCTGACGGCCTACCTGACCGACGGCGACCGGACCGGGCCGGTGTCCGACCCCCTCGTGATCCAGCTGGATCCGCAGGCCGAGCGCGTGCCGCCGGCCCTGGTCGACGTCGTCCCGATCGCGGACCAGACGCGCGTCAGAACGAGCATCCACCCGCGCATCACCTTCAGCGAGCCGATGGATCCCGGCACGGTGCTCCTGCCCGGCGCGGTGACGCTGACCGGCCCGAGCCCACCGCCGGTGACGCTCGTGCCCGACGCGGAGAACCGCTCCTTCGAGCTCGTCCCCCTCATGGGCCTGGTTCAGGGTAGCCGCTACACGCTGACCGTGAACGCCGGCGTCGCCGACACGGTCGGGAACGTCCTCTCGCAGCCGGTGAGCTGGAGCTTCATGACGGAGGATCTGGGCCACGCGGATCCGCTCTGCGCCCTCAGCCCGGGTCATCCGATCTGCTCCCCGCCGCCGACCACCACGGGCCCGCCGGCGTGCGCGGAGGTCCCCGAGCGGCGCACGCCGGAGGCGCCGCAGAAGGTCGCGCTCACGGCCGCCCGGCTGCGGACCGATCAGCGCATCGCCCAGGCGGCGCTGCGCCGGGCGGCCGCGATCGAGGCCTGGCTGGACGCGGGCATCCAGGCCCGCGACCTGTGCGGCAACGGCATCGGGCCGGCCGAGTTCGCGGGGCTGACCTTCTCCGGCGCCGGCCGGTCCACGCCGGCGACCGCGGCGCCGCGCGCCCTGGCGATCCCCGTGGCTGCGGGGACCGGAGGGCGGGTGACCCTCACCGTCCGGCAGATGCGCGTGAACCAGCGCATCGCCCGGGCGGCGCTGCGGCTCGTCGACGCCCTCACCGACCGCCTCGACGGCGGCCTGACCGGCGGGGATCTGGCCGACGCAACCGTCGAATCGAGCCAGCTCTGGAACGGCCTGAGGGCGTTCTCGGCCACCCAGGCGGCGCCGGTCCCGCCGACGGTCACGACGCCGCGACGGTCCCGCGCGCGGCAGGGCCGGGTCACGCTGAGCGCAGAGCAGGCCTTCGTGAACCGGCGCATCGCGGTCGAGGCGCTCCGCCGCGTGGACGAGCTGGCCGACCGCCTCGCCCGCGGCCTGACCGGCGCGGACTTCCGCGACGGCAGCCTGACGGTCCTCGACCTCGCCCCGGGGGTGCGCCCGGACTGACGTCGCCGGCCGGCCGACGAAACCCGGACGAAATCCTCACAACCTCTTCACGTCGTTCTGCGATGGGAGGCCGATACTCCTCGGCATGCCGTCAATCAACGGCGACGGAGTCGTGAAGCCATGAGCCGCACTCGTCGCCGTCTTCCCTGGATCGCCGGGGCGCTGCTCGCTCAGGGCGTCCTCGCCGCGCCGGTGCTGGCCGGCGTGGCGTTCTCCGACCCGGTCGAGTACGCCGTCGGAACGACCCCGAGCCTCTGGAGGACCACCACCTCGGCGATGGGCACCGAGCGCACCACCTTCCTGCTCACCCCGGCCGCGTCGGTGGCGGACGCGACGCCGGCGGAGGTGGTCCTGCTGCATCTGGGCGCCGACCGCACCGTCGTCTCGAGCCAGCGGGCTGCCCTTCCCGAAGGTCAGGTGGCGAGGGTGCAGTTCGTCGACCTGGACGGGAACGGCTCCGAGGAGGTGCTGGTCTTTCGCGTCGGGGAGGCGACGATCAACGTCTTCCGTCGCGTCGGCGACGCCCTGCAGCCGGAACCGGACATCGCGGTCGGAACGGAGTCGGAAGGGGTGGCCGTCGGGGACCTCGACGGCGACGGCCACCGCGACCTCGTGGTTCTCGCGAGGGGGACGGACTCTCTCAGCAGGTACGTGCGTCTGCTGGCCGACGGCGACGGCGACCTCGATCTGATCGCCGTCGGCGCCATTCTGCCGTCGACGTACCCGCTGACCCGTGGGGCAGTACTCCTCAACGACGGCACCGGAGCGTTCGGACCTCCGGGGCCGGGCCAGGGCGGCGGAGTCGTCCAAGGAGCGGGGTTCGATGTCACCGGGGACGGAGTCCCCGACAACGTCCTCCCTGGCCTCAAGACCATCCCCGGCTCCTTTGGCAAGCCCTCGTCCGACCCCTACGCGGCCAGGGTGCAGATCGGCGACGGGACCGGCCATTACACCGACGGCCCGAAGCTCGGCGACGTCACCACGGGCTTCGTCACCGTGGCCCAGCTCGACGGCGTGGGCCCGTCGGAGATCGTCATCCGCGACCTCTTCGGGCCGTCGCCCGGTGCGACGTTCTATATCCCGAGCCTCGGCAACGGGACCTTCGGTTCCCCGATTCCCATGGTTCAAGCGCCCGAGGCGCGCGGCTTTGTGGACGTCGACGGCGACGGCGCGGTCGACTTGGTCGACCAGGCGGGCGGCGGCATCACCGTGCGCTACGGCCTCCCGATCGCCACCGGCTCCCTCGACTTCGGCGAGGTGCCGATCGGCGCGCCGGCGGAGAAGGCGCTCGTGGTCAAGAACGACGGCGCGGCCCCGCTTTCCCTCGGCGCCGGCACGCTCGGCGGCGCGGCCGGCGGCGACTACGCCGTGCTCGAGAACGGCTGCGCGGACAAGGTGCTGACGGCCGGCCAGACGTGCAACGTCACGCTGCGCTTCCGCCCGGGCGACGCCGGCGCTCGCACCGCCGAGGTGACCTTCACCGGCGGACCCGAGCCGCGGCGCTTCGCCATCACCGGGGTCGGCCGCCCCGCCGCGCCGGCCGTCGGCGCGCCGCGGTGCAAAGTCGTGTCGGCGAGACCCGAGCCGTCGGGCGATGACGGTGGGACCGTCGCGCTCAGCGCGGCGCAGCTTCGCGTGAACCAGCGCATCGGCCAGGCCGCGATCCGACGGCTGAACGCCGTCGAGGCCTGGCTGAACGCCGGCATCCAGGGGCGCGACCTCTGCGGTGGCGCATTCGGCGCGGGCAAGCTGAGCGGGGGCGTCGCGAGCGCCGGCGGCTTGACCGACCTGGCCGAGCCGAGCCTGCCCGACCCCCGACCGGTGGTCATGGCGAAGGCCGGCGAGAAGGGCAGCGCCGTCCGCCTCTCCGCGGCGCAGCTGCGGATCAACCAGCGGATCTACCAGACCGCCATCCGCCGGGCCGAAGCCCTCGAGAAGCGGCTGGCCGGCAAGCTCACCGGCGGCGACCTGGCGACCGGCGCGCTGACGCAAGACAAGCTGCACCCCCGGCTCCGGATCGTGTCGGCGACGCCGGCGGACTTTGAGCCGGCCCGAAGCCGCACGCGGATCGCGGGCCCCCGGGGCGGGGCGCCCGACGAGGTGGAGATGTCCGCGGCCCAGCTGCGCATCAATCAGCGGATCGCCCAGGCGGCCGTGCGGCGAGCGAACGCGCTGGTCGCCCGCCTGGAGGCCGGACTCACCGGAGACGCCTTCGCCGACGGATCGATGACGGCGCGCAACCTGGCGACCGGGGTGGTCCGCCCCTAGACCACGCTCCCCCGGGTCCGCCGGGCGACCACCGTGAAAAGCTTGTGCGGCACGCCCCCGTAGAGGTGGGTGTGCCGGGTCGTCGTCGTCGCCTCGAAGCCGAGGGTGCCAAGGAAGCGGCGCACCAGCGCCGGCGTCATCAGCCACCAGCCCGTCTTCGGCTGCATCGCCCGGGGGTCGGGCAGGAACACCGACGACTGCACCCCCAGCCGCGCCAGCGCCTGGATCATCAGGAAAGGGTTGCGGTCGCGCACCAGGCGGGGCGTCGGGCGCATGCGCGGCCCCAGGAACTCGGTGACCACCGCGGTCTCGCGGGTCAGGCGGAGAGCGCTGGCCATCACCGCGAACGGGTCCTGCACGTGCAGCAGCACCGATCCGAAGGTGCAGACGTCGACCGGGCCGATCTCGGCCGGCACGTTCGCGGCGTTCCCGTAGACCACCCGGGCGCTCGAGTCGAAGGCGCGGTGGCAGAGCCACCAGGCGTCGTTCAGGCCTCCGACGAGCTCCGACATCTCCCTGCGGAAGCCGGTCTGGTCGTCGCCGGCGAACGGGACGATGTCCAGCGGGTGGTCCGCGGAGAGGTCGAAGGCCACCACCTCGGCCCCGCGCCGCTCCATCTCGAAGCACAGGAACCCGCTGGCGGTGCCGATCTCCAGGACCCGCTTCCCGGCCAGCGGCACGCCGCCCAGGTACTGGTCGACGCGCCCGCGCAGGTCCCACTCGCCCTCGACGGTCCCGTGCCCGGGGACGTCCATCGTGTGGTACCAGCGGCAGCCCTCGAGCCCCGCCACCTCGCGCGGCGGGGCGTAGGGCCCGTCGCTGGCCTCTGCGGCGCTCACGGGCGGGGATCCTACCCGCGCTCCGCGCGGCCCCGGCCGCTTGACCGCCCGCTCGGCCGTCGAGTACCGATTGCATGAGCGACGGCGGACCGCGCCGGCGCACCCTGCTCTCAAGGACGAGGAGTGACGACGTGGCAGCTGCGCATCGCGACGCCACCCGGACCGGCGCACGGCGCGCATGGCGCGCCCGGGCGCTGCTGGGAGGCCTCGTGTCCGTCCTCGCCATGGCCCTTCCCCAGGTGGCCATGGCCGGGATCTGGACGCCGCTCTCGAGCGGCACCAACGACACCATCAGCGCCATCGACTACCAGGCCGACGACCGCTTCTGGTACGCGACCACCAACGGACGCCTGGCGTACCGCCAGGGCGGGGTGTTCCTGCCGGGCACCGGCCCCGGCGCCGGCGTGATCTTCAACGACATCGCCTTCCAGCCCGCCCCGGGCCTCGTCGGCATCGCCGTCGGCAACTCGGACAACGTCTGGCGCACGGCCGACGGCGGGGCCACCTGGACCAAGCTGGTCATGCCCCCGACGATCAACAACGACGACTGCCAGGGCGACGCCGACGTCGGGAACTCGACCTGGGACAACGGCTACAGCGTGAGCTGGGGCGACCCCACGACGGTCTACGTGACGGGCGATCGCGGCAACATCATGAAGTCGGTCGACGCCGGCGCCACGTTCGCCGAGGTCAACAAGAAGCCGACCGACGACGACGGCTCGGCCTGCCGCGTGAACGAGACCGTCACCACCGACAGCGTCTTCCTGAGCGCGACGCTGGGCTACTTCATCTCCCAGTCCTTCGGCCAGGTCTCATTCACCGACAGCGGGCTGACCACCAACGCCGCCCCGCGCGACGAGGCCGTGAACAACTTCGACCAGGTGCCCCGCCTGGCGCTCGACCGGGGCAACCCGAACCGCTCCTGGGCGGTCGACCGCTGCCGCAGCTGCCTCTACGACTCGGTCGACGGCGCGATCACCTACCAGGGCCTCCCCGCCGGCCAGATCGACATCCTCAACGGCCCGAACGAGCCGTACGCCACGCCGCAGGACGTCGCGTTCGCCGGCGGCACGGTGCTGACCGCGGGCGGCGGCGGGCAGATCCTGACGTCGATCGACGGCCTGAACTTCTTCTACCAGAAGGCCGACAGCCCGCTGGCGACGGCCGACTGGAAGGCCGTGGACCTCGCCGACGCCTCGCACGGGGCCGTCGGCGGCGCCAACGGCGCGCTGGCCGCCACGACGGCGGGCAACACGATCCCGGACATCGTCGCCCCGACCGGCACGATCACCGGGCCGGAGACGGTGGTGACCGGCGTGCCGGCGACCTTCACCGCCAGCGTCGTGGACAACCCCGGCGGCTCGGGCATCGATCCGAACGGCTTCGCCTGGTCCGCCCCGGGGATCCCCGGCGCGACCGGCGCCGCCCCGACGATCGCCTTCCCCGGGCAGGGCACGTTCACGCTGAAGGTCACCTTCCGCGACCTGGCCGGCAACCCCGGCGTGGCCGAGAAGACCATCAACGTGCGCCCCAAGGAGCGCTCGGTGCTCACGGCCACGGCCCGCCCGCGGCGCGACGCCCGCGCGCCCTTCAAGTTCGTGGTCACGGGCCGCGTCAAGCCGCCGGCCGGCGTGGCGAGGACGGAGGTCTGCAAGAACAAGGTGACCGTGGCCACCCGCGCCGGGGGCCGCCTGATCGTCAAGCAGAAGGTGGCGGTGAAGCCGAACTGCACGTTCAAGGCCGTGGTCAAGATCCGCAACCGCGCCAAGATCCGCAACGCGGCGGCGCTGTTCATCACGATCTCCAAGCCGGGCGCCTCGCTGAGCACCCGCCCGGCCAGCGCCATCAGGCTGGCCGTCCTGGTCCGCTGACCCCGAACCGCGCGAGGGCCCGGCCGCCGGCCGGGCCCTCCGCTCAGCCCGCGCCCTCGTCCGGGTGCAGCTGCCCTCGGGCGACCGCCGCCGACACCACCTCCGCCAGCGCGAGCTCGTAGGCCGCGGCCCGGAGGGTCGTCCCGTCGCGGTCGGCGCGCTCCGCGGTGGCGTGGAACGCGTCGCCGATGTGCATCGCCAGGCGCTCGTTGACGCGCTGCTCCTCCCACTGCAGGTGCTGCAGGTTCTGCACCCACTCGTAGTAGGAGGCGATCACGCCGCCGGCGTTGGCGACGATGTCCGGCACCACGGTCACGCCGCGCTCGTGGAGGATCGCGTCCGCCTCGGGGGTGGTCGGCCCGTTCGCGCCCTCGACGATCAGCTTGGTGCGCAGGCGCTCGGCGTTGCCGCGGTGGATCACCCCGCCGATGGCCGCCGGCACCAGGATGTCGCAGTCAACCTCCATCAGCGCGTCGGACGGGATCATCTCGACGCCGCGGGTCTCCCCCAGCCGGCCGCCCTCGCGCAGCACCGCGGCCAGCTGCTCCGGATCGAGCCCGTCCTCGCGGTAGATCGCCCCGTGCACGTCGGAGACCGCGACCACCTTGCAGCCGAAGGCGCCGGCGGTGAGACGGGCGGTCCAGGAGCCCACGTTGCCGAAGCCTTGCACGACCACCCGGGCGCCCTGCGGGTCGATGCCGCAGCGCCGGGCGGCGTCGTGGAGGACCAGCGCGACCCCGCGGGCGGTGGCCTGCTCGCGGGCCGCCGACCCGCCGATCTCGACCGGCTTGCCCGTGACGATCGCCGGCGAATGACCGTGGAGCTTGGCCCACTGGTCGACCATCCAGCCCATCGTCTGCGGACCGGTGTTGATATCGGGGGCCGGGATGTCGCGCTCGGGGCCGAGCACGATCTCGACCTTGTCGATGTAGCCGCGCGTGACCCGCTCGAGGTCGTCGGTGGTGAGCTCGTGGACCGGGCAGGTCACGCCGCCCTTGGCGCCGCCGAAGGGCACGCCGGCGAGCGCGGTCTTCCAGGTCATCAGCGCGGCCAGCGCGCGCGACTCGTCGAGGTCGACGTCCTCGTGGAAGCGCACGCCGCCCTTGAAGGGCCCGCGCACGTTCTTGTGCTGCACGCGGTAGCCGGTGAAGACCCGCAGCCGTCCGTCCGAGGTGCGGACCGGGATCTCGACCTGCAGCTCGCGGTAGCTGTGGGAGAGCAGCGCCCGGGCGGCGTCGCTGAGCCCGAGCCGCTCCATGGCGTCGTCGGCGTAGCGCGCCGACTGAAGCGCCCAGCGGTCGCCGTCGTCGTTCATGGCACCCCCAGCACGAGAAGATCGGTGCTCGCCGAGCGCCCCGGCACCGGGCCGCCGAGCGCCGCATAGATGCGCCCGCGCAGGCCCACCACGCCCAGCCCGTGCCGCGGCGCCGGGCTCGCGGCCAACGAGCGCCAGCGCCGGATCGCCGGGTCGAAGGCCTCGGCCTGGGGGAAGGTCCGGCCTTCGTCACCCTCGCCGCCCACGCTCACCACAAGCCCGCCCGCGCTCGCCGCGGCCGTGCCCCCGCGCGCGGTCGGCATGTCCGGCAGCGCCGACCAGGCCCGCCGGCGCGGGTCGTAGCGCTCGGCCGTGGCCCGGTTGGTGTCGAAGCCGGCGGTGCGCCCGCCAAGCGCGTAGATCAGGCCGCCGAGCGCGGCCACGCCGAGGTGCTCGCGCGGCGTCGGGCCGGGGACGATGCGCCAGCGGAGGGTGCGCAGGTCGAGCGCGTAGGCGCGCCGGGCGAGCATCCCGGGCGCGGACACGCCCGCCATCACGTAGAGCGTGTCGCGCACCACGGCCGCGCCGCCGGCCGCGCGCGGACCCGGCATCCGCGGCAGCGCCCGCCAGCGCCCGTCCTCGAGGACGTAGGCCGCCCCGCTCGCCCGATGGGCATCGTGGCCGTCGACGTAGCCGCCGAGAAGGAAGACCCGATCGCCCTTGGCGGCCGCCATCGCGTGGTCGACCCCCACCGGCAGGTCGGCGAGGCGCGACCAGACGCGGCGGCGAACGTCGTAGGCGTCGACCCGCGCCGACGACGGCCCCTCGGCGGGAAGGCCGCCGATCACCACGATCCGGCCCCCGCTCACGGCGGCCGCGACCTCGGACCGCGCCTCGGGCGCGCCGGGCAGCCGCTGCCACGCCGCCTCGGCCGGGGCGGCGCCGGCGGCCAGCAGTGCCGCGGCGAGGACGACGAGGGATCGCATCCCGGGCCAGCGTATAACCGCGCTCCCGGCGCCGGACGGCGCCGGGGGCGCGGGCGAGCCGTCAGCTCAGGTCGAAGCGGTCCAGGTTCATGACCGTGTCCCACGCGTCGACGAAGTCGCGGACGAACTTCTCGCCGGCGTCGTCGGCCGCGTAGACCTCGGCCAGCGCCCGCAGCTGCGAGTTCGACCCGAAGACCAGGTCGACGCCGGTGGCGGTCCAGCGGACCTCGCCGGTCGCGCGGTCGAGGCCCTCGTAGAGGCCCTCCTCGCCCTCCGAGCGCCGCCACAGCGTGCCCATGTCGAGCAGGTTGCGGAAGAAGTCGGTCGTGAGGACCTCGGGCCGATCGGTGAAGACGCCGTGCGACGAGCCGCCGCTGTTCGCGTTCAACGCCCGCATGCCGCCCACCAGCACGGTCATCTGCGGGGCGGTCAGCGTGAGCAGGTTGGCCCGCTCGACCAGCCCGTGCTCGGCGGGCATCCTGTCGCCGGGCCGGATGTGGTTCCGGAACCCGTCGGTCTTCGGCTCGAGCACCGCGAAGGACTCGACGTCGGTCCACTCCTGGCTCGCGTCCGTGCGGCCCGGGGTGAACGGGACCTCGACGTCGTGGCCGGCGGCGGCGGCCGCGCGCTCGACGGCCGCGCCGCCCGCCAGAACGATCAGGTCGGCCAGCGAGATCCGCACGCCGTCGGACCGCGAGGCGTTGAACTCCTCCTGGATCCCCTCCAGGGCCGCCAGCGTGTCGGCGAGCTCGGCCGGGTCGTTGACCGCCCAGCCGCGCTGCGGCTCGAGCCGCACCCGCGCCCCGTTGGCCCCGCCGCGCATGTCGGTGCCGCGGTAGGTGGCGGCCGACGCCCACGCGGCGGCGACCAGCTGCGGGATCGAGCGGCCCGACGCGAGCACCCGCTCCTTCAGTGCGGCGACGTCCGCGTCGTCCACCAGCTCGTGGTCGACGGCCGGCACCGGGTCCTGCCAGATCTGGGGCTCGGAGGGCACCAGCGGGCCCAGGTAGCGCGAGATGGGGCCCATGTCGCGGTGGGTGAGCTTGAACCAGGCCTTCGCGAAGGCGAGGGAGAGGTCGTCCGGGTTCTCAAGGAAGCGCTTGGAGATCGGCGCGTAGATCGGGTCGTCGCGCAGCGCGAGGTCGGTCGTGAGCATCATCGGCGCGTGCCGCACCGCGGGGTCGTGCGCGTCCGGCACGATGCCCTGCGCCGCCGGGTCGGTCGGGGCCCACTGGTGCGCGCCGGCCGGGCTCTTGGTGAGCGCGTAGTCGTAGTTGTGCAGGTTCTCCATGAAGTTGTTGTCCCACTTGGCCGGCTCGGTGGTCCACGCGCCCTCGAGGCCGCTGGTGATCGTCTCGACGCCGTGGCCGTGCCCGTGGGCGTTGGTCCAGCCGAACCCCTGCTCCTCGAGGGCGGCGGCCTCGGGCTCCGGGCCGACGTTGGCCGGGTCGACCGCGCCGTGGGCCTTGCCGAAGGTGTGGCCGCCGGCGATCAGGGCGACGGTCTCCTCGTCGTTCATCGCCATGCGGCTGAAGGTCTCGCGGATGTCGCGCGCGGCCGCGAGCGGGTCCGGGTTGCCATTCGGGCCCTCCGGGTTCACGTAGATCAGGCCCATCTGCACCGCGCCGTAGGGGCCCGCCAGCTCGCGCTCGCCGCTGTAGCGCTCGTCGCCGAGCCAGGTGTCCTCGGGGCCCCAGTAGATGTCCTCCTCGGGAGCCCAGATGTCCTCGCGTCCGCCGCCGAAGCCGAAGGTCTCGAAGCCCATCGACTCCAGCGCGACGTTGCCGGCGTAGATCAGGAGGTCGGCCCAGGAGATCTTGCGGCCGTACTTCTGCTTGACCGGCCAGAGCAGCCGCCGGGCCTGGTCGAGGTTGCCGTTGTCCGGCCAGCTGTTGAGGGGGGCGAAGCGCTGCGCGCCGGTGCCGCCGCCGCCGCGGCCGTCGGCGATCCGGTAGGTGCCGGCCGCGTGCCAGGCCATCCGGATCATCAGCGGGCCGTAGTGGCCGTAGTCGGCGGGCCACCAGTCCTGCGAGGTCGTCATCACCTCGACCAGGTCCTGCTTGACCGCCGCCAGGTCGAGGGTCGCGAACTCCGCCGCGTAGTCGAAGTCCTCGTCCATGGGGTTGGAGAGGGTGGAGTGCTGGTGGAGCACCTGCAGGTTCAGCTGGTTGGGCCACCAGTCGCGGTTGGTTCTCGCGGGGAGCGGAAGCGGCAGGGCCGGGTTCTCGCTCTCGCTGCCGTTGCTGGACACGTGAGTCCCTCCGATCTCGATGGCGTCCCGACCAGCCGTCGGTGAACTGGACTCATACCAGTTAAGAGGGCATACCCCAGCGGCGGCGACCGGGTCCACGGACGAAAAGGGTCCGTCGAGCGGACCTTACGACTCCGGGCCCTCGTGCGCTGCAAGATGCTCGTGAACCCGTGCCACCCAGCGCTCGGACACCTCGTCGGCCTGGATCCGCAGCCGCGGCGGCTCCACCCGGAGGTCGGCCGGAACGGGGATCCCGAGGTGGTCGAGCACGCGGCGGACGACGGGCTCGTGCGCCTGGGCGAGCTCCTCGTAGGTGATCATCAGCGGCTCGATGCCGAGGCCGAGGAAGTACGCGTCCCAGGACGCGTCGTGCGCGGTGAGCTGGCGGACCAGGTAGTTGATCGCCCGGAACGAGAAGGCCGAGGGCGGCGCCGCCCGCTCGTCCTCGCCGTGATCGCGCCGCCACGCCTGGGTCTGGACCGCGCGCCAGAGCGAGACGGCCTGGCGCACCTTGTCCTGGCGGGTGATCCGGACGTACCGCACGTCGGGGAAGACCCGGGCGAGCAGCTCGGGCACCGCCAGCCCCGCCATCCCGTCGATCCCGCGCAGGAGGCGGGCGAAGTCGCCGAGGTAGCCCCACATCAGCTTGGCGCCGAAGACCCCGTTCGGCGTGCTGCCCTCCGCCAGCGCCCAGGCCAGGTAGCGGTCGTAGGTCTCGGGCGTCCAGAGCGGATTCGGCGACGCGGGTCCCTCGGGCATCTCGCGGAACGCCAGCCGCTCGACGATGTTCGCGTGCCGGGAGGGATCGAAGTACTCGTGCGGGCGGCGCGGGACGCCCGAGTGCTGGAGCGCCTCGAAGTACTCCTCCGGGTGCCCGGCGACGCCGGTCGCGTCGAGCAGGTGGCACAGTAGGGTGCTGCCGCTCCGCGGCGTGGCGCAGACGAAGTAGCTCAGCGCCGGCTCGGGGCCTCCGGTCGAGCCCTTCGAGCGCGAGAGGTCATCGGTCAGTGCGGCCTCCCCACATCATCTATCTGCACTCGCACGACACCGGCCGGTACGTGCAGCCCTACGGGCACCAGGTCAACACGCCGAACATCCAGGCGCTGGCCGACCAGGGCGTCCTCTTCCGCCAGGCCTTCTGCGCCGCCCCGACCTGCTCGGCGAGCCGCGCGTGCCTGCTCACGGGCCAGTACGGCCACGTCAACGGCATGCTCGGCCTCGCGCACCGGGGCTGGTCGCTGAAGGACTACCGCCACCACCTCGTCCACACGCTCCGCGGGGTCGGCTACCGCTCGGTGCTGATCGGCGAGCAACACATCGCCAAGGAGCCGGCCACCATCGGCTTCGACGAGGTCATGAGGATCCCGACCACGCGCGTCGAGGCCGTCGCGCCGCTGGCCATCGAGGTGCTCCAGCGCCGGCACGACCGGCCGCTGTTCCTCTCGGTGGGGTTCTTCGAGACCCACCGGGAGTTCCTCGGCCCCGGGTCGCTGCGCGACGTGCACTGCTCCCAGCCGCCCGCCAACCTGCCGGACACGCCCGAGGTCCGCGCCGACGTCGCGGCCTTCAAGGCCAGCGCCCGGACGCTGGACCACGGCGTCGGGATGGTGCTGAACGCGCTCGACTCGGCCGGGCTCGCCGACGACACGCTGATCATCTTCACGACCGACCACGGGATGCCGTTCCCGGGCGCCAAGGCCACGCTGTACGACCGCGGCCTCGGCGTGATGCTGATCCTGCGCGGCCCCGAGCCATTCCGCGGCGGCCGGGTGATCGACCCGCTGGTCTCGCACGTCGACGTCTACCCGACGCTCTGCGACCACCTGGGAATCGAGCGGCCGGCGTTCCTCCAGGGTGTGTCGCTCATGCCGCTGCTCCGCGGCGAGGCCGACCGGGCCCGAGACGAGATCTTCGCCGGGTCGACCTGGCACGCCGCCTACGAGCCGCAGCGCGCGATCCGCACGACCCGCTTCAAGTACATCCGCCGCTGGGGCGACAAGCTCACGCCGGTGCTGCCGAACGCCGACGACGGGCCGAGCAAGGAGCTGCTGCTCCGCAACGGCTGGGCGGACGTCGAGATCCCGCACGAGCAGCTCTTCGACCTGGTGCTGGACCCCAACGAGGCCCGCAACCTGGTCGGCGACCCCGCGCACGCGACGGTGCACGCCGAGCTGCGGGATCGTCTCGAGGCCTGGATGCGGAACACCGGCGACCCGCTTCTCGCCGGCCACGTCGACCCGCCCTCCGGGGTCGAGATCAACCTGCCCGAGCAGCGCTCCGCGAGCGAGCCGACGACCCGGATCCCCTGATCGCGCCGGCTCCGGGGTCGTGGCCGTCGCCCTCATCCGTCGGAGTATAAGTGCTACTTATTCCGTATATCAGTGACCATTGGCCTACGCGGCCGCTGGGTCCGGTCGGCCGACCGCGGACTCGACCCCCTCCGGTGCCTCGGCCTCCTGGGGGCGGGTGCGCCGGGGGACCATCAGCATCCCGGCCGCGCCGAGCAGGCCGGCGCCGGCCGCGATCCAGAAGGTGGCCGTGAAGGCGCCCTCGCTGGGGACCGCGCCGCCGGTGCCCTCGATGGTGAGCGAGCTGAGCAGCGCCGCGCCGATCTGGCCGCCGATGACGCCGCCGATCGTCCGCATGACGGTGTTCATCCCGATGGCGACCCCGGTCACGGCCGGCTCGACCGCGTCCACGATCAGCTTGGCGAGCATCGCGTAGACGGTCCCGACGCCGCAGCCGACCAGCGCCATGGCGAGGATGATCTCCCAGCGCTCCGCGTGCAGCAGGGCGATCACGCCGGCGCCGAACGCCAGCACCACCAGGCCGGCGAGGTTGACCGCGCGGGCGCCGAGGCGCCGCTCCACAAGCCCGCCGGCGGGGCCCACGACGAGCATCACGATCGAGGCGGGCAGCAGGAAGAGCCCGGCCGCGATCACGCTCGCGTCGAACCCGTAGTCGACCCGGGCGGCGAGCGCCTCGGGCAGGCCGCGCGGCATCTGCACGAACGTGGGCACCAGCAGGTAGGTTCCGTAGAGCGCGAAGCCGGCCAGGACCGCGGCGATGTTGGTCCAGAAGACCGTCCTCTCGCGCATCATCCCGATCTCCACCATCGGCTGGGGCACGCGCAGCTCGATCCCGACCCAGAGGAGGAGGATCGCCAGCGACGCGGCGAAGACGCCCAGCGTCAGCGGGGAGAGCCAGCCCCAGGTCTGCCCCTCGCTCAGCGCGAGCAGGAGCGCGACCAGGCCGGCGGAGAGCGACAGCCCGCCGCGCCAGTCCAGCCTCGACGGCGTGCGCACCGGCGACTCGGGCACCAGCCGCCACACCAGCGCCAGCGCCACCACGATCGGGATCGTCCCGATCCAGAAGAGCGACGGCCACGAGGTGACCTCGAGGATCAGCCCCGAGGCGACCAGGCCGAAGCCGGCGCCCACGCCGAGCATCGCCGAGATCAGGCCGAGGCCCACGCCGACGCGCTCGGGCGGGAGCTCGTCGCGCACGATCCCGAAGGCGAGCGGGAGGATCGCCCCGCCCACGCCCTGCACGATGCGGCCGGCGATGAGCACCGAGATCGACGGCGCCAGCGCGCACACCACCGTCCCGACGGCGAACCCGGCCAGCGAGATCACCATCAGCCGCTTCTTGCCGTAGGTGTCGCCGAGCTTGCCGACCAGCGGCGTGAGCACGGCCGAGCTGAGCAGGAAGCCGGTGAAGACCCAGGTCACCCAGGTCGTCGAGGTGTGCAGGTCCCGACCGAGCAACGGGAGCGCGGGGACCACCAGCGTCTGCTGCAGCGCGTAGGCCAGCGAGGCCAGCGCCATCAGCCAGAGCGTGAGCCTCGGCGATTGCCGGAGCCCGCCCGCGCCCGCCGGCCGGGCGATGGAAACCTTGCTCAATGAAGACCGCCCGAGTTCGTTGGCGCCGTCGGAGGAAGCCTGTATGGTACACGCAGTAATGAGCAGCACAAGCATCGAGGGGGCGACCCCCGAGACGGCCGGCGTCGAGCGCGAGCTCGCGGTGCTGGTGCGCCATCTCGAGCGCCTCGGCCGCCACAGCGACCTCTACGCGGGCATGGGCGGCGCCGGCCGCGCGGGCTACCTCCTCCTCATGACCCTCGAGGAGGCCGGGTCGGCGACCATCGGCGCCCTGGCCGCCACCCTCGGCCTCGACGCGTCGACCGTGACGCGCCAGATCGCGACGATGGAGTCCGACGGGCTCATCGAGCGCGCGGTCGATCCCCAGGACCGCCGCTGCAGCATCATCAGCGCGTCCGAGCACGGCCGGGACCTGCTGGGGTCCGTGCGCCGGCGCCGCTCTGCCCGGGTCGACTCGCTGCTGGACGGCTGGCCGACCCCGGACCGGCGCGACCTGGCGCGGCTGCTCGAGCGCC
>JAWVEV010000082.1:0-23132 GCA_033856535.1 Miltoncostaeaceae bacterium
GACGGCCAAGAGAAACGCCGCCAGCCGACCGGGACCCATCGCCAACCTCCTGTCGCAGCGAGCACGGGGACCGCCGGCGGGCCTCTGCCGTCGAGTCCAACGACTGCTGAGTGTAGCCATGGGTTCGGGCGAAAAGCCCATGACATAGGCGGAACGGGACATCCGGCCAGGATTCAGACCCCCCCTTCGCGGAGTGGGCGGGGGATGGCCATCGGCCGTACCCTCGCCTTCATGAGCGTCATGGCCGCACCACATGCGATTCCTGGCCGAGCGCGGCAGGAGCGGATCGTGGACCTCCGTTACCGCGCGGCGCTCGGCAACAACCCGGCTGAGGTCGCCCCGGTGCGGCGTGCCGTGAGTCGGGTGGCGTCGATGGTCGGCTTCGTCAGCCGCGCCGACGACGTCGAGCTCGCCCTCAGCGAGGTGCTGGCGAACGCCCAGGAGCACGGGCGCGTCCCGATCGCGGTGTCGGCCTGGTACGACGGCCGATTCATGATCGAGGTCCGCGACCATGGCCGGGGCTTCGACCGTACCCGCGTCTGGGCGAATCACCCCCCCGCGCCCCTCGGGCTGCGTGGGCGGGGGCTCTGGATCGCACGCCAGATCACCGACGGCGTGACGGTCCGCACCGGCGGCGACGGGACCTCGGTCACCATCGAGTTCTGCCGCGAGCCCCAGCTCGGGGCGTAGCGCCACCGGTCCACCGGTCCACGACGAGCGGCCGCATGCCGGCCGCTCGTCGCCGATCCGCCGGACGACCGTCCCCGGAGTGTCCGCCCGGGATGATATCTCGCCTCACGAGGCTCACCATGTCCCCTGACCGGCCGGCGCGCGTCGCCGGCACCGCGAG
This sequence comes from Miltoncostaeaceae bacterium, assembly GCA_033856535.1. Classification (GTDB taxonomy): domain Bacteria; phylum Actinomycetota; class Thermoleophilia; order Miltoncostaeales; family Miltoncostaeaceae; genus JAWVEV01. The sequence continues at coordinate 851 of JAWVEV010000082.1, forward strand.
AGGGGAGACGGCATGGAGCACGAGGGACCGGAGCCGCGACTGCGGACGCTGCTGTTGTTCGGGCTTTCGATGGCGGTCGTGATCGCGGCCATCATCGTGGGGGCCGCGCTGCTGGCCCACTGAGGCCGGGCCCCCCGGTGGAGGAGTCCAATTGGCCGCGGCGCGGCGAATCGGCCGAATCCTCCACCCCACGGGCCCCGCGCGCGTCGAGGCCGTCCGTCCACCGCTTGTCGTGGCGCGCCGGCCGGCCTCGAAGGACGCCGCTCTGGAGCCGAGCCCCGGCTCCCGCTCGGGCGGGAGTTGGCGGCGGCGGGGCCAACTGCCGAGCCAGGCGACGGGCCGATCGGGCGCACCGCGGCCAATTGGACAGGCCGCGCGCGAGCGCGGGCGATCGGAGGGCGGAGCGGCTCAGCGCCTGCGCGGGCGCTTCCCGCCGCCGGCGCCCAGCACCAGGTCGGCCCCTCGGCCGGGGACGACCAGCTCGCCCTCGGCCTCGCGGCCGTCCGGGGCCCGAACCGTGCAGCGATAGGTCCCGCCGGAGACGCGCTCCACCGCGAACCGGCCCTCGGCGTCGGTCACCGCGAAGCCGCCGTGGCCCTCGACCGTGACCCAGGCGTCGGGCACCGGGCCGCCCTCCTGGTCGCGGACGGTGCCGCCGGCGCGGTGAGACTCCTCCACGCGCCCGCGCGGCCCGTCGAGCGAGGACGTCCGAACGGTGCGCCCGCGGGTCTCCGGGCCGCGCAGGCTGGCGGTGCCGGCCTCCACCGGCACGGTCACGGCGTAGTCCACCGAGGCCTTGTACTGCCCGCCGACGGCCAGCCAGAAGTCCGCGCCGCCGCCGTCGCGGGGCTGGCCGACGCGCGTCATGAGCGGCCGGCCGCCGTTCGAGAGCGCGCCGTTGAGCACGTCCTCGGGCAGGTGGGGGTGCGCGTAGAGCACCGCGACCACCTGCGAGAGCAGGCGGTGCTCGTCCTCGACGGCGCGGGTCCAGGCGGTCACGGCGTAGGTCGCCTCGAGCGGCAGCGGCGGGCGCACGTCGCGGGCGCGGCCATCGACCACCTCGTTGCGCCATTCGACGGTGCGGTGCTCCCGCGACTCGCGCAGGTCGAACAGGAACAGGTTCACGGCCGGACCCGAGAGCGCCGCGGCCCACTCCTTGGTGGGCGCGTCGAAGGCCACCTTCACGCCGTCGAAGCCGTGGCGGCCGAGCTCGCGCACCAGCAGCCGGCGCAGCGCCTCGTCCAGGTCGGCGAGCGCCGTGGTCAGCGGGACCTGGATCGCGACGGTCAACGCGCGTCGCCGTTCCGGGTGCCGAGGAGCCCGTGGAAGCGGTCGAAGTCGGTCTCCAGCGTGAGCCGCCCGAGCTTGGCGTACTCCTGCGCGACCGCCCGCACCAGGTGGGCCATGCCGATCTCCCCCTCGTCCTCGGCCGCCAGGAACGCGGCCGCCAGCGAGGCGTTGCGGATCCCGCCGCCGGAGAGCTTGAAGCGCTCGGCCAGGAAGCCCAGGTCGACGTCCGCGGCCACCGGCGCGCGCTCGGGCAGCGCCCGGGCCCAGATCCGCAGGCGGTCCTCGGGCTCCGGGAACGGGAAGTCGACCGCGACGTCCAGCCGGCGCAGGAACGCGTCGTCCAGGTTGTGGCGCAGGTTGGTGGCCAGGATCACCGCGCCGGAGTAGGTCTCCATGCGCTGCAGCAGGTAGGCCACCTCGATGTTGGCGTAGCGGTCGTGCGCGTCGCGCACCTCGGACCGCTTGCCGAACAGGGCGTCCGCCTCGTCGAAGAAGAGGATCGCGTTCGAGCCCTCGGCGGCGGCGAAGACCCGGTCGAGGTTCTTCTCGGTCTCGCCGATGTACTTGCTCACCATCGTGGCGAGGTCGATCCGGTAGAGCTCGAGCCCGATCTCGCGCGCCAGCACCTGGGCGGCCATGGTCTTCCCGGTGCCGGACTCGCCGGCGAAGAGGACCTTCAGGCCGAGGCCCCGGTGCGCGCCCCCGTAGCCCCACTCCCCCAACACCCGGTCGCGGTGGCGCAGGTAGGAGGAGACCGAGCGCAGCTGCTCGGTCTGGCGCTGGGGCAACACCAGGTCGTCCCAGGCCCAGGCCGGCTCGAGCCGGCTGGCGAGCTCGCCCAGGCGCCCGCCCGAGGCCCGCCGGGCGCCGGCGCGCAGGTCGGCCCGGGAGGGCCGCGCGTCGCCGCGGGAGGCGGCCAGCAGGCCGGCCACCTCGGCCGCGTCGGCGACCTGGCCGGCGGTCAGGCGGAATGCCGCCGCGACGTCCTCGAGGTCGTCGGGGTCGTCCACCCCCGCCAGCTGCGCCCAGGCGTCGCGCCGCTCGGCGAGCCCCGAGGGCTCGGCCTCGACGATCAGCGTGGTGGCCTCCTCAAGCGACGCCGCCGCGCGGGCGGTGGCGGCCAGCACCAGCGGGCGGCCGGGCCAGTCGGCGAGCCCGCGCTCGACGGCGCGGCGGTCGGGGGGCTCGACGCCCTCGGGGCGGTCCAGGCAGAGCGCGCGACCCTCGAGGGCCGCCACCAGCGTCGCGTGGGCCAGCAGGTCGGGGTCCCCGAGGTCGGCGAGCTCGACCATGATGAGCGGGCGGCCGAGCGCGAGCGCGCCCAGGGCGGGGGCGTCGGGCCCGGCCACCACCACCGGCAGGCGCCCCGGCGCCGCCAGCACCCGGGCCAGTTCGGCGGCGGGGCGCTCCCGGCCCTCCGGGCGCGCGGGCGGCTCGGCCCGGCGCAGGCGCCCCGCATACTCGGACGCGGCCGCCAGATCGGCGCCGATCACGGCCGCCACGACCGCCGGCGCGACCCGGACCGGCCGGTCGGCGAGCGGGGCCAGCGGGTCGGCCTCGGACAGCGTCACCACGCCCAGCCGGCGCAGCGCGCCCTCGCGAGCGAACGCGTTCAGGACGTCCGCCGTCCCGACCCCCTCGCCGGACAGCAGGCGGGCCACGAGCCGCGGCGTGGCGAGCTTGCGGCTGATGTCGTCGTGGAGGTAGGCGAAGAGACGCCCGTAGCGCGGGTCGAGCTCGGGCGCCGCGGCCAGTCCGAGCGCGGCGGCGTCGAGCGCGTCCAGGCCGAGGCGGGCGGCGACCGCGGCCAGCCGTTCGTCGACGTCGACGGCACCGCCCTCGCGCGCCAACGCCACAGCCTTCTCGTCCGAGACGTAGAGGCCGCGGAAGGGGTCGGCCGGGTTCGGGTCGACGGCGGCCATCGCCTCGACCGCCGCGCGCACGCGCCCCTCGAGCGCCGCGAAGCGGATGGCCGGCGCGCGCCGGCCCTCAGCCGAGGAGGTCACCGGCGGCCGAGTCGGCCTGGGTCTCGAGCGCGTCGCCCGGCTGGGACACCATCAGCGGGCCGCTCGTGGGGGCGCCGCGCTGCTGCACGACGTGGGCGAGCTCGTGGGCCAGCAGGCGGTCGCCCTCGCCGGTGCCCGGCCGGTACTCGCCGGAGGCGAACCAGACGTCGCTGCCCGTGGTGAAGGCCCGGGCCTGGACCGAGCGCGCGAGCTGGTCGGCGTGCGCGTCCGTGTGCACGCGCACGTCGGAGAAGTGGTCGCGCACGTCGGCGTTCAACCCGCGGGCGTCCACGGGCGACCCGGTGCCGCGGCCGGCCGCGATGGCCGACTCCACCTCGGGGTGGGCGCGGCCGTCGGCCAGGATGCCGGAGCCCTCGCGGGCGAGGGCCGAGAACGCGCGGTTGCCCACGTCGGAGGCGAGCCGCTCCAGCGGGTCGACGACCGGCGCCTCGGGCGCGATGCCGGCCGGGGCGCGCTCGGCGGACCCCCGCGTCGCCTCGTCGGACCGCCGCCTGCCATCTGATGCGCCCATCGCTCCTCCCGGTCGGCGGAGCCATCTTGCAGGGGGTCCGCGGCGTGGCGCCAGGCGCGCCGAGCGGCCCGGCGGCGGTCCCGACTGCCCCATGGGGCAGCCCGCCGGGCGGCAGGTTCGGGGCGGCGGGGTCCCCATCCCCAGCGCATTCCGCCTCCCGCCGGGAGGGTCCGGCGCGGCCGGGACGTCCCCCAGGGGCAGCGCGCGCTGCCCGAAGGGCTGCCCGGCCGTCCCTCGCCTCGCGACCTTCCGCCGCACGAGGATCGCCGCGATGTCCGTCCGCCGCACCAGGCCCACGCGCGTGCTCCTCGGCGACCTCGAGCCCATCGCGCGGCTCGGGATGAGCCGACTGCTCGCCGAGGCCGGCGTCGAGGTGCTGCCGGTCGAGGACGGGCCCGCGGAGATCGTGGCCCTGGCCGGCCGGCTGTCCCCCGACGCCGTGGTGCTCGCCCTCGAGGGCGAGGGCGCGGACGAGCTCGGACGCCGCGTCCGGGCCGTCGCACCGGGGGCCAAGGTGATCCTCTGGTCGCGCGACGAGACCCGGATGCACGTGCTGGACCCGGCGGGAACCCGCCCCCAGCGCGTGCTCGACGCGGTGCCGGACGTCCTGATCCATGAGCTCGCCGAGCTCCCAGCCCGCCCCTAGAACCGCACGAAAGGCGCGCAATGCCGACCTACCTCACCCCGGGTGTCTACGTCGAGGAGATCCCGGCCCAGTCCAAGCCGATCGAGGGCGTGGGGACCTCGATCGCCGCGTTCGTCGGCCTTGCACCCGGCGGACCGCTCAACACCCCCATGCGCATCTCGAACTGGACCCAGTTCGCCCGCATCTACGGCGACCAGGCCGAGCCCGAGAACGGGCCGTTCATGCCCGGCGCGTACCTGGCCCACTCCATCTACGGCTTCTTCCAGAACGGCGGCGGCCTGTGCTGGGTCGTCCGCGTCGGCGCCGAGGGCTCGGATCCCGGCCCGCGCCAGGCGGCCCTGCCGGCGGCGACCAACTCCGGCGTCGAGGCCTTCCGCGCGATCGCCCGCACGGGCGTCGAGGGCGACCTCTCGGTCGAGCTGACCGAGGAGGCCCCCAAGCCGTCCGGCGAGGCCAAGCCGGAGGGCGAGGGCGAGGGCGAGGCCAAGCCGGCCGGCGACGGCGCCGCCACCTATCGGATGGTGGTGCGCGGCGGCGGCACCGAGGAGATCCACGAGGGCCTCACGCTCAAGAAGGGCCGCAGCCACATCATGACCAAGGTCAACGCGGCCTCGAAGCTGATCACGCTCGAGGAGACCGGCGCCTCGCTGCCGGAGGCCCAGCGCGTGCCGGCGGCCGGCGCCTACCAGCTGGTGGCCCCGTCCGCGAACGGCGCCGCCGCCGACGTCGGCCCCGGCGACTTCGAGGGCGACGTCGCCCGGCGCCAGGGCATGGGCGGTCTGGCCGCGGTGGACGAGGTGACGATGGTCTGCATGCCGGACCTGATGACCCTCGCGAGCAACGGCGACGACGCCCAGCTGCGCGACCTGCAGGGAAAGATGATCGCCCACTGCGAGGGCGCCGGCGACCGGATGGCGATCCTGGACGCCCCGCCGAACCTCATCCCCCAGGACATCCTGGAGTGGCGGATGAACACGGCGGGCTACGACTCGAAGTTCGCCACCCTCTACTACCCCTGGATCGAGGTCATGGACCCGCTGACGAGCCAGCCCATGCTGGTTCCGCCGTCGGGCCACATGGCCGGCGTCTGGGCCCGCACCGACGGCACCCGCGGCGTGCACAAGGCGCCGGCCAACGAGGTGGTCCTCGGGGCCAACGGCCTGGGCTTCCAGGTGACCCACGACGAGCAGGGCGGCTTGAACCGGGCCGGCATCAACTGCATCCGGGCCTTCCCCGGCCGCGGCATCCGCATCTGGGGCGCCCGCACCCTCTCGAGCGACCCCGAGTGGCGCTACCTGAACGTGCGCCGGCTCTTCAACTACATCTCCGAGTCGATCATCGAGGGCACCCAGTGGGCGGTCTTCGAGCCGAACGACCACCGGCTCTGGACCCGCCTGCGCATCTCGAGCGCGAACTTCCTCATGCGCGTCTGGCGCGACGGGGCCCTGTTCGGGGCCACCCCCGACGAGGCGTTCTTCGTGAAGTGCGACGGCGAGAACAACCCGCCCGACGTCATCGAGGCCGGGCAGGTCGTGGTCGAGATCGGCATCGCGCCGGTCAAGCCGGCCGAGTTCGTCGTGTTCCGCATCAGCCAGTACACCGCGGGCGCCGCCGAGGTCTCCTGACCCGCCAGCCCTTGACCGCTCCGAGGAGGAGACATGGCCGTTACCAAAGAGCCGAGCCCCGGCTCATTCTTCACGCTGAACCTGGGCGGCAAGGAGGCCTCCGGGATGTTCCGGGAGGTGTCCGGGCTGGACTCCGAGACCGACGTCGTCGAGCAGAAGTCGGTCGACGCGAAGGGCCTGCCGACGATCCGCAAGGTCCCCGGGGCCGTGAAGTGGTCGAACATCACGCTGAAGCGCGGCGTCGACTCGAACCTCGACCTCTGGAAGTGGCGCGAGATCGTGGTCCAGAAGGGCCCCGCCGAGGCCCGCGTGGACGGGTTCATCGAGCTCGTCGACTACGTCGGCACCCCGATCGCGCGGTGGGCGTTCATCCAGGCGTGGCCGATCAAGTACTCCGGCGCGACCCTCAACGCCTCGGGCAACGAGGTCGCCGTGGAGGAGATCCAGATCTGCCACGAGGGTCTCACCCGCGAGTAAGGAGCGACGATGGCGACCGCACCCCCCACGGCCGCGCTTCGCACGGAGTTCGCGTTCACCCTGCCGCGCGGCTATGTCGACGCCGCCGGCGGGGTGCACCGCGAGGGCACCATGCGCCTCGCGACCGCCCGCGACGAGATCGAGCCGCTCCGCGACCCGGACGTGCGGCGCAACGACGCCTACCTGTCGGTGCTGCTGCTCGCCCGGGTCGTCACCCGGCTCGGCGACCTCGACGGGGTCACCCCGGAGGTGGTCGAGTCGCTCTTCGCGGCCGACTTCGACCACCTCCAGCGGCTCTACGAGCGGCTGAACACCGACGGCGAGGCGGTCGGGTCGGTCACCTGCCCGTCGTGCGGGTCGGCCTTCGAGGTCGACCTCGGCGACATCGAGGACGGGCGCCTGGGGGAATGAGCGCGCCGGCTCCGCATCAGCTGCTCGCGGAGACGGCGCGCCTCGCGTATCACCTCCACTGGCCGCTCGACGCGATCCTCGACCTCGAGCATCGCGACCGCCGCCTGTTCATGGGCGAGGCCGCCGCCATGGCCGGCGAGGGGTAGGTGGGCGGCGCGCCCACACCCGACGGCCGCGCGCCGGCGACCGGCGAGCTCGGCCGGCGCCTGCTCGCGCGCCCGCCGGCGGGATCCGCCGGCGGCGCGCGGCTGGGCGGCGCGGTGGTGGCCCGCCGCGCGCCGAAGCGGCTGGCCTCGGCCACCCGGCTGGCGCGCGCCCGGACCGGGACGCGCCCGGCCACGACGCCGGTGACCGCCCCCGGGCCGGCCCCGGCGGCGCCCGGAACCGCCCCGTGGACCGAGGTCCCGGCCCCGGCCGAGATCTGGCCGTCCGCCTCGCCGGCTCCGGAGCCCGGCACGGCCGCGGAGCCGGAGACCCGCGCCCCGGGGGTGACCGACTTCACCGCCGCATGGCTGTTCGGTGACGAGCGGCCCCCGACGCGCGCGCTGGACGCCTCGGTGATCGCGCGCGCCCTGGCCGGCGGCGACCGCCCCTCGTTCCTCGGCGGCGGCCCCGCCGAGCGCCCCGAGCCGGGCCTGGCGGCGGCGGCGGCGCGCAGGGGCCCGTCCATCGCGCGCGCCCGGGTCGAGGAGGTCTCCGGGTTCCGCCTGCAGCCGGGCACGCCGTGGGAGCCGTCGCCGACGGCGGGGCGGCCGGCGCCGGAGCCCGCCGCGCCCGAGCCCGCCGCGCCCGAGCCCGCCGCGCCCGAGCCGGCTCCGCCGGCGCCGCGGCTCGAGCCGTCGATGCCCGCCGAGCCGGAGGGCCACCCGGCCGGGCCGCCGGCGCCGGACGCGCCGGCCGAGCCCCCGGCGGCCCCGCCGCCACCGGCCGCGCCCGCTCTCGGGGACGCGCCGTTCCGCGCGGACGCGCCGGCGGGCCCGGTTCCCGCCAAGCCCGCCCGCGCGATCGCACGGACTGCGCTGCCGGATCCGCCGCCCGCGCCCGCCGCGGATCGGCCGGCGGCGCCCGCGGCGGAGCGCCCCGCGGCGACGGCCCGCCCACCGGTCCGCCCACCGGTCCGCCTGCAGCGCAAGGCCGCGGCAGCCGCGCCGACCCGCCCCGTGATGCGCCGCGCGGCCTCCCCGCCGCGGGCGCCCCGGCCGACGCCGGAGCCGGCCGAGCCCGCCGGCGCGGCCGCGGCCGTTCCCGCCGCACCGGCCCGGGGGCTGCTGCGCCGGATCGCCGACCTGGCCCGGGCCGCGGTGCGGCCGGAGGCCGAACCGGGGGCCGAGGCGGGCCCGCCGTCCGAGGCGGGCGCGCCGCGGGCGGCCGAGGCGCCGCCCGCGGCCGGCGCGGCGCTCCCCGAGGCCGGTGTCAATTGGCGCCCGCGGCGCCAATTGGCACGCGCGGCGGAACCGAGCTCCTCGTCGCCGCCCCCCGGGCCGGTCGCGGAGCCCGACGCCGATCACCCGATCGAAGGCGGGGGACCACCCGAGGGCGCCGACGGCGCACCCCGGATCGACGTGGAGCCCCGGGCCGGTGCCAATTGGCATTCCCGGCGCCAATTGGCGCGCGCGGCGACGGCGAGCACGCCGGCGGCGGCCGCCTTCCCCGACCCCGACCCCGCGTCGGCTCCCACGCCGTCGATCGCCGAGCCGGTCGTCGAACCGGTCGCCGAACCCGAGTCGGCGCCCGACGCTCCGATCGGGACCACCCCGCAGGGGGGCACCGTCCCGCCCGGCGGTGATGCCGATTGGCAGCCCCGGCGCCAATTGGCGCGCGCAGCAGATGCGAGCGCGCCGGCGTCCACCGGGCCGGCGCCCGAACCGGCGTCGGAGCCCAGCCGTCCGATCGGGGCCGCCCCGCAGCCCGGGGGTCCCGTCCCGCCCGACGCCGGTGCCAATTGGCATTCCCGGCGCCAATTGGCGCGCGCGGCGACGGCGAGCACGCCGGCGGCGGCCGCCGTCCCCGACCCCGCGTCGGCTCCCACGCCGTCGATCGCCGAGCCGGCCGGAACGGCGTCCGCCCGGCCTCGGCCCCGGCTGATCGCCCGCATCGCGGCCGCCCTCGGCCACCCCGGTGACGCGCCGGCCGAGGGCGAGGCTCCCGATGCCGCGCCGTCGCCGGCCACGGCCACGGCCACGGCCACGGCCACGGCCACGGCCACGGCCACCGAGGCTCCGGCCGCCGCAGTGTCCACACCGGCCGACGGCGCGTCCCCCGGTCCCCGCGCCGGTATCGCCTCCCCGGACCGCGCAAGCACGACGGACGCGCCGGCGGACGGCTCGGCGCGGATCCTCGCGCGGGCGGCCGCGCCCGAGGCGGCGCCCGCGGCGGCGGGGCCGGTCATCGACGGGGCGCCCTCGGGGCCGCCCGCCGACGAGGCCGCCGAGGCGCCGGCGCCCGTCGCCGAACGCCTGACCGCACCCGCCACCGCGCCACGCCGATCGGCGCGCGCGGTCGCCGCGCCCGAGGTGGCACCGGCGGCGCCCCGCCCGGTCGTCGCAAGGGCGCCCTCGAAGGGAGCCGCCGCGGCACCGGAGCCGAGCGGGGCGGCCGAGACACCGCCCGGGGAAGCCCCTGCGGCAGGCTCGCCGGCGCCGAGCCTGTCGACCGCCGCCGCGCCCCAGATCTCTCCGGCCGACCCGGCCATCGCCAGGGCGCCGTCGGATCCCGCCGCCGGCGCACCGGAGCAGGGCGCGGCCGAGGAGGCCCCTGTCGAAGCCCCCCTCGCGCAGACCGCGGCGCCGGATGCCGGCGCCGGGCGCCAATTGGCGCGCGCGGCCGCGGCGGCGGCGGCCGCCGGCCCCGAGCAGCAGCTCCCGACGACGCCAGGGCCGGCTCCGCTCACCGGGGCGCCGGCCGGGCCCGCCACGACGGTCGACGCCCAGCCGGGCGCCGACGCGCCCGCGCGGCCGGCCCTCCGGACGGTGGCCCGCGCGGCCGCGCCCTCCGCGCACCCGGCGTCCGCCCCGGCCGCGGGCCCACGCGAAGGACGGCGGATCGCGCGGCGGAGCGCAACCGCGCCCGAGGGGCGGCCCGGGATCGAGGCGGAGGGGACGGAGCGTGACGGGGGGATCACTCCGTCCCCACCGCCAGGTGACGCGCCGCAGCCGGCGCCCGCCCTCGGGCCGCCGGCCATCGCGCGGCCGGCGGACGGCCCGCCGCCCGCCGGACCGGCCCAGCCCGCGCTCGCGGCGTCCGGGGCCGCGGCTCCGGCGATCGCTCGGGCCCCTCGGGCCGAGCGCGAGGGCGGCGGCGCGCCCCCGTCGCATTCCGGTCCCGCGGCGGGCGCGCCGGCGGGCGATCGTCCGCGCCCGCTGGCGCGGTGGCGACGGACCTCGACGGCTCCCGCCCCTGCCCCGGAGCCCGCGCCGGCCCCATCCCCCATCGCCCTCGAGCCGCCCCCCGCGGCGGCGACTCCGGCCGCCACGGCCCCGGTGACGAGCGAACCGCGCGCCCTCGCGCGCGCGCCCGAGCCCCCCGGCCGGCCGCGGCTCCGCATCGCCCGGCGCGAGCCTGACGCCGCGGCGCCGACCGCCCCCCGGCCGGCCGCGACCGCCCCGACGACGACCCGCGCGGACCGGCTCGCGCTGGCCGGCGGCACGGCCGCCGCCGGGCCGGACGGCACCGCCACGGTCACCTTCGCGCCCCCGTCCGCGCCGGCGCTCGCCGTGAGCCGGACGAACGGGGCGGGCGGGACGCCGGCCCTCGGCACCGGCACGGACGACACCGACGCGCACTCGGGCTGGACCGGAACGGCGGCCGCGGACTCCACCGGCGTCCCGCCGGCATCCGGGACCGGGCCGGGGAGCGCGTTGGCCGGCCCGGGCGGTCCGGCCGCCGCGAGCGCCGCGGACACCGCCGTGCCGGCGGCCGCGCCGGCCCCGTCCCTGGACGAGGTCTACGAGCACGTGGTCGATCGCCTGCGCCGCGACCTGCTGGTCGAGCGCGAGCGCATGGGCGCGCTGATCGGCGGCCTGCCGTGAGGAGGAACGTCTGATGCCCAACCCCGCCCCCCCGGCCAATTCGGCCCGCGCGGCCGCCGCGGCGATCAAGCCCGCCGACCGAGCCACGAAGAAGGGCAGCAAGCGCCCCGACCCGGTCGGCGAGATGCGCTTCGTCGTGGTCATCGAGGGGGTCGAGATCGGCCACTTCGCCGAGTGCAACGGCCTTCAGATCACGATCGACGTCCAGGAGTACCGGGAGGGCGGCCAGAACGGCTTCGTCCACAAGCTGCGCGGCCGGCTGGAGTACCCCAACCTGGTCCTGAAGCGCGGGATCACGCACGAGGACGCGCTGCTGAAGTGGCTCCTGGAGTGCCAGACCCAGGCCGTGCGCACGGACGGCCACGTCGCGGTCCAGGGCCCCGACGGCACCTCGGTGCGGCGGTGGAAGTTCAGCGACGCCTTCCCCGTCAAATGGCAGGGCCCGACCCTGAACGCGGCCTCCTCGGGCATCGCCACCGAGACGCTGGAGATCGCCCACCACGGCTTCCTGCCCGACCCCGTCCCGCCGGGCGAGTAGATGGCCGTCCCCGACAGCTTCGCCCGCGCCTACCTCAAGGTGGAGGACGGCACCAAGCTGGAGTGCTGGTTCAACCCGGAGAACTACAGCATCTCCAAGACCAGCACCTGGGAGACCAAGTCGACCCCGGGGCAGCCGATGCCCCCGCCCCAGTACACCGGCGGCCAGCCGCGCTCGCTCACCGTCGACCTGATGTTCGACGACTCGGAGGCGGCCGCCGGCGACGTCAGCGGCGTGATCGCCAAGCTGTTCACCCTGCTCGAGGTGCCCGCGCAGAACGCGGCGGCGAACAAGAACAGCGGCCGGCCGCCGACCGTCGAGTTCGGCTGGGGCACGGCCACCACGTTCAAGGCCGTGGTCACCTCGCTCAACGCGACCTACACGCTCTTCCGGCCCAACGGCACGCCGATCCGCGCCACGGCCAAGCTCGGGCTGATGCAGGCCGAGGACGACCCCGGCACCGGCGCCCGCTGGAAGCCGCGCCAGAACCCCACCACGAGCGGCGTCGGGGGGCTGCGCTCGCACACCGTGCGCGACGGCGACAGCCTGCAGTCGATCGCCCACCGCGAGTACGGCGACCCCACCCGCTGGCGGCTCATCGCCGAGGCCAACGACATCGACGACCCGGTCCGCCTGCGCCGGGGACGGACCCTGGTGGTGCCGAGATTGGAGTCATGAGCCCGATCGGCGCAGAGATGGTCGCCGGGGCCGAGGTCAAGCTCGCCGGCGCGCCCCTCAAGCCCGCGCTGGCCGCGCTGGTGCTCGAGGTCCGGGTGCAGCACACGCTGATGCTGCCGTCCTCGTTCACGCTCGCCTTCCGCGATCCCGCGCTCGAGAACGTCGACGACACGGCCTTCGCGATCGGGAGCAAGGTCGAGATCCTCCTCGCGGCCCCGGACGCGCGCGGCCTGACCAGCGTCCTGTCCGGCGAGGTCGTCGCGATCGAGTCCGAGTACGGCCGCCTCGGCGCGACGCTGATCGTGCGCGGCTACGACGCGAGCCACAAGCTGCACCTGGTCCGCCGCAGCCAGACCTTCCAGCAGATGACGGTCGCGGACATCGCGAGGAAGGTGATCCAATCGAACGGCCTGCGGGCGGGCACGATCGAGGCCGCCGGCGGCACCCTCGAGTTCGTCCAGCAGAGCGCCGAGACCGACTGGCAGCTGATCTGGCGGCTCGCCCGCGCGGTCGGGCTCGAGGTGGTCCCCGAGAGCGGGACGATCCACCTGCGCAGGCCCGCCGCGACGGGGCCCGCGACGACCCTCGAGTGGGGCCACGAGCTGATCTCCTTCCGTCCCCGCCTGACCGGGATGCAGCAGGCGGGCTCGACGATGGTGATGGGCTGGGACCCGAAGTCCGGCAAGGCGTTGAGCGGGACGGGGACGCCCCAGCGCACCTCCACGCCCAAGGGCGCCGCCGCCGCGAAGGGCCCGAGGTCGGAGATGCCCGGCACGCCCTCGACCTCGGCGGAGGCCAAGGCCCTCGCCGACGCGGCCGCCGCCCGGCTGGGCGAGGCCGGCGTCGAGGCGGAGGGCACCTGCGTGGGGAACCCCGCGCTGCGCGCCGGCTCGGTCATCGCCGTGACGGGCGTCGGCACGCGGTTCGGCGGCGACTACCGGCTCACGGGAGTCACCCACGTCTTCCGGGACACCGGCTTCGAGACCCAGTTCTCGATCTCGGGCTCGGCGTCGCGCGGCCTGCTCGACCTGATGGCCCCCGAGGCCCCGCCGCGGTTCGGCGCGAGCCTCGCGATCGGGATCGTCACCAATAACACCGACCCCGAGACACGCGGCCGGGTGCGCGTGAGCTTCCCGGGCCTCGGCGCGACCATCGAGAGCGCATGGGCCCGGGTGGCCGTGCCGCAGGCCCACGCCGAGCAGGGGCTGATGATGCTGCCCCAGCCCGACGACGAGGTCGTGGTGGGCTTCGAGGGCGGCGACCCGCGCCGGCCCTACGTGCTCGGCTCGGTGTGGAACGGGGCGAAGAAGCCGGGTCCGCTCTCCATGCCCGACGGGTCCCACAGCCTGGTCAGCCCGAAGGCCATGACGCTCACCGCGACCGACGGCCCCATGATCATCACCGATAAGAAGGGCGACCTGACCGTGAAGGCCGAGGCGGGCAAGGTCGCCCAGTCGGCCTCCGGCGAGTTCTCGATCGAGGGCCAGGCGGTCAAGGTGAAGGCGCAGCAGGCGCTCACGGCCGAGGCCATGCAGGCCCAGATCAAGGCGACCTCGACCCTCCAGGCCGAGGGGGCCACGGTGACCGTGAAGGGCAGCGGGAGCGTGATCGTCGAGTCGGGCGGATCCCTCACGCTCAAGGGCGCCAGCATCACCGTCCAGGGGACCGCGATGGTCCGCGTCTCCGCCCCCCAGATCCAGCTCGGGTAGAGGCGGCATGTCGGAGATCCTCGGCTCGGGCCTCGCCTTCCCCCTCCGGGGCGACGCGCGCGGCAACCTCGCGCTCTCCCGCGGCGAGGACGACGTCCGCGAGGCGATCTGCATCATCCTCGGGACCGCCCCCGGCGAGCGGCCGATGCGCCCCGACTTCGGCTGCGGCATCCACGACCACGTCTTCGAGTCCGTGGACGCCTACACGCTGGGCCGCCTGGAGCGCGAGATCCGGCTCGCGCTCGACCGCTGGGAGCCGCGCATCGAGGTGCGCGAGATCGAATTCGACGTCGCCGGCGCCGGCCGGGGCGAGCTGCTGATCGAGCTCAGCTACGTCCTTCGCGCGACCAGCGACGTGCGCAACCTGGTCTATCCGTTCTACCTCGTTCCCCTGGAGGAGACATGAGGCTCCCCGACATCGCCCTCGACGACCGGGGCTTCCAGGACCTGGTGAGCGAGGCCCGTCGGCGCATCGCCACGACCTGCCCCGAGTGGACCGAGCACAACGTCTCGGACCCCGGCATCACCCTGATCGAGCTCTTCGCCTGGATGACCGAGATGCTCGTCTACCGGGTCAACCGGATCCCGGACAAGCTGCACGTGCGCCTGCTGGAGCTGGTGGGGCTGGTGCTCGACCCGCCCACCCCGGCCCGCGCCGACGTCACCTTCCGGCTGGCGTCGCCGGCCCTGGAGCCGTTGCTGATCCCGGGCCGCGAGACCGAGGTCGCCGTGCCGCGCCTGGACGGCGAGCCGGCCATCGTCTTCCAGACCGACAACGACTTCCCGATCCCCGCCGCCCGGCCGGTGGCCTACCTGGTCGAGCGCTCCCGCGCGGTCAAGGACGTCGGGACGGCCAACGGCCACGCGCGGCCGAAGGGGCCGGACCAGGTCCCGTTCGGCATGCCGCCGGCGCCCGGCGACGCGCTCTACGTCGGATTCGACGCCTCGCTGGCGCGGCTGCTGGTGCGCGTGGACGTCGACTGCGCGCAGGCGCGCGGCCCCGGCGTCGACCCCGAGGATCCGCCGTTGGCGTGGGAGATCTCGAGCCCGCTCGCGGCCGGCTGGGCCGACGTGGCGGTGCTGTCGGACACCACCGGCGGCTTCAACTACGGCAGCGGCCGGCTGGAGCTCGCCATGCCCACCGCGCACGCCGAGCGCACGATCGGCGGCCAGCGCTGCTTCTGGCTCCGCTGCCGGGTCAGCGACCGGACCCGCTCCGGCCGCGAGGGCGGGACCTTCACCCACCCGCCCGAGATCTACGGCCTCACCGCGGCGCCGATCGGCGCCAGCATCCCCGCCTCGCACGCGGTCCACGAGGTCGGGGAGCCGCTCGGCGAGAGCGACGGGACGCCCGGCCAGTGCTTCCAGGTGCGCAACGCGCCGGTGCTGCAGCTCGAGGAGGGCGAGACCCTCGAGGTGCTCGACCCCGAGACCGGGGAGTGGGAGCCCTGGATCGCCCGCGACACCTTCGCCGGAAGCGGCCCCGAGGACCGCCACTTCGTGCTCGACCTGGCCAGCGGGCAGCTCGAGCTGGGCCCTGCCGTGCGGTCGGGCGGCGGCCGCTGGCGCCGCTACGGCGCGGTGCCCCCGAAGGGCGCCGCGCTGCGGATGACCGCATACCGGCACGGCGGCGGCCTGGAGGGCAACGTCGCCGCCGGCGCGCTGACCGTGCTCCGCGCCGCGATCCCCGGGGTCGCGTCGGTCACCAACCCGCGGCCGGCGGTCGGCGGCGTCGACGCCGAGACGCTCGACAGCGCCCGCCGGCGCGCCGGCATGGAGCTGCGCACGCGCAGCCGCGCCGTGACCGCCGAGGACTTCGAGTACCTCTGCCACGAGGCCTCGCCGCGCGTGGCCCGCGCCCGCTGCCTGGAGCCGCGCGAGGGCTCGACGGCCGTGCGCGTGCACATCGTCCCGCGCATCGAGCCCGCCGACCGCAGGCTGCCGCTCGACGAGCTGGTCCCGGACGCGGAGCTGATGAAACGGGTCGCGCGCCACCTGGACGAGCGCCGCCTGATCGGCACCCGCATCGAGCTCCTGCCCGCGCGCTTCCGCGGGATCAGCGTCGTGGTGAGCCTGCAGGCGTCGCTGAGGGCCGACCCGCGCCGGGTGGAGTTCGAGGTGGCCCACTCGCTCCAGCGCTACCTGAACCCGCTCGTCGGCGGCTCGCTCGAGGGCGCCGGCACCGGCTGGGGCTTCGGCCGCCCGCTGAACGTCGGCGAGCTCTACGGGGTGGTCCACGCCACCCCCGGCGTGGACTTCGTGAAGATGCTGAGGGTCTACGAGACCGACCTCGCGACCGGCAAGCAGGCCGATCAGCCGGCGGACAGTCAGATCGTGCTGGAGCCGGACGAGCTGCTCGCCTCCGGGCGCCATGTCGTGCGGGCCGAGCACCAGGCGATGTGATGGCGACTCTCGGCGACCCCGGCCTGCGCGCGCTGCCGGACCCCTCGGGGGACGGGGGGCGGGCGCCCGCGGCGGCCTCCGGGCGCGCGTACCTGCGCACCGGGCTCCCCGCGATCTACCACGACGGCGGGCTGGCGATGCGCTTCGTGGGCGGCCTCGAGACCCTGCTCGACCCGGTGGTGGCCATCCTCGACTCGCTCGAGCACTACGTCGAGGCCGACCTCGCGCCGCCGGACCTGCTCGGCCTGCTCGCTTCCTGGCTCGGCGTGGAGGTCGACGAGTCGTGGCCCGAGGAGCGCATGCGCGAGCTGGTCCGCCACGCCGCCGAGCTGCACCGGCTGCGCGGCACCCGCGCCGGCCTCGAGCTGGCGCTCTCGATCGCCTTCCCGGACACGCCGATCCGCATCGAGGACCATGGCGGCGTCACCTGGAGCCGCACCCCGGACGGCGCCGGCGCCGCCCCGGCCGCCGAGCACGACTTCGACGTCTATTGCGACGTGCCGATCGAGGAGCCGGCCGTCCTCGCGCAGGCGGTGGAGCAGCTCCGGCCGGTCCACGTGAGCTGGCGCCTGCGCATCAGGACCAAGGGGCAGACCGGCCCGTGAGGTCCTGCGCCAACTGCGGCAACGCCAACGCCGACGACCGGGACTTCTGCGACTCCTGCGGCGAGTACCTGCGCTGGGACCCGACCCAGTTCATCGACACCGCGTCCGAGCCGGTCGCGGCCGAGGTCGACGGGGACGGCGCGCCGCCCGGGAGCGCGGTCGCGACCGCGGAGCACCCGGCGGGGGCCAGGCCGGCGGGGACCGATGACGGCGGGGAGCAGCCCAACGCCACGCTCGAGCAGGAGGCCGTGCTGCTCCAGCTGCGGCTCCCGAGCGTCGAGACCGCCACCCCGGGCGAGGTGCGCACGCCGGTGGAGGCCGGCGGCCAGGCGATGCTGCGCGCGCTGGTGCGCAACCAGAGCGGCATCGTCGACAACTACGACCTGAGCGTCGAGGGCCTCCCGGCCGGCTGGGCGAGGGTCGAGCCCGCGACGGTCTATCTGGTGCCCTTCGGCTCGAAGGGCGGCGCGTACGAGGAGGACGTCGGGGTGGTGCTCTCGCCGCCCCGCAGCCCGGTCGCGCTCGCGCGCGACTGGCCGGTGCACCTGGTCGCGCGCTCGCGTGCCGGCGACGTCGAGGTGGCCCGCGCGGCCGCGACCCTCACGATCCAGCCCTATCTCGAGTTGCAGACCGAGATGCGGCCCCAGCGGGCGGCGGCCCGGCGCAAGGCCCGCTTCGCGATCGCCGTGCGCAACCAGGCCAACGCGCCGGCCGAGGTCGCGCTGCGCGCCCAGGACGACGAGGACGCGCTCCGGTTCCACTTCGACGAGGAGCAGGTCCTCGCCGCGCCGGGCCGCCGGGGCGGCACCCCCTTCACGGTCCGTCCGCGCAACCAGAAGTGGTTCGGCCGGCCGATCGAGCACCGCTTCGAGGTGATCGCGCACGCGGAGACCGCGCCCGCGCCCGAGGTGCCGGTCAGCGGCTTCCTGCGCCAGAAGCCCTGGATCCCGTACTGGCTCCTCATCCTGATCCCGGTGCTCGTCGGGGCCGCGCTCCTGCTGTGGACGCTGTGGCCGGCCGGGGCCAAGACCGTGACCGTGCCCGACGTGACCGAGGCGCACGACCTGCTCTCCGCCCAGAACATGCTCGAGCAGGCCGGCCTGACGCTCGGCGAGCGCTTCCCCCGGCCCTCGCCCGATCAGGAGCCGGGCTCGATCGTCGGCCAGACGCCGTCGCCCGGCGAGCGGGTGGACGAGGGCACCCCGGTGGCGATCAACGTCGCCGAGGGCACGGGCCTGCCGGACATCGAGGTGCCGAAGGTCGTCGGCATGACCCAGCGCGGCGCGGTGGCCCTGCTGAAGGAGCGCGGCCTCCAGGTGGGACGCCTGTTGAGCGAGCCGGCGGCGCCGACCGCCAAGATCGCCTTCCAGGCCCCCGAGGCGGGCGAGAAGGCGCGCGAGGGCGACCCGGTCGACATCGACTTCAGGCCCAACGCCTCGGGCTCGGCGCCCGCGGTCGCCGGCATGGCGGCCGCCGCCGCGGCGGCCGAGCTCGCCGACAAGGGCGTCCCGTCGGTCACCACGTTCCGCCTGAGCGAGGACGTGGCGCCGGGCGAGCTGATCGAGCAGATCCCGGCCGCCGGCGCCGAGGTGCCGGAGGGCCAGCCCGTGACCCTGGTGGTCTCGGCCGGCAACCCGAAGATCGCCTTCGACGACGGCAAGGACGTCCTCACCATCGGCGCCGCCGGGGGGACCCCGCTCGACCGCGCCGCCGCGAGCGGCGACGTCGAGACCCAGCCCTCCTGGAGCCCGGACGGCTCGCTGATCGCCTACCGGCGCACGACCGCCGGCACGGCCAACCCCCTCCTGCCCTCCTCCCCCGCCCGCATCTGGGTCGTGAGCCCGGCGGACGCGCTGGCCGACCCGATCACCGACGAGGGCTTCGACGACCGCCGGCCGGCCTTCGCGCCCGCCGGCGACGTGGTGGCCTTCGTCTCCAACCGCCCCGACGGCGGGCGCGACTTCGACCTCTGCTTCCAGCGCCTGGACGCCGCGAGCCTGACGCCGGCGTGCGTCCGCAGCCCGGACCTGAGCGTGAGCCGGCCCGCGTGGTCGCCGGACGGCAGGGCGATCCTGGTCGACAGCGAGCGGGTCGGCTCCGACCGGAGCGAGCTGGCGATGTACGTCTCGCGCCGCGCCGGATCGGACCGGCCGGCCGACTGGTCGCTGCGGGCCGCGATCGCGCCGAAGGTGCACGCCTCGCGCCCGGGCGACCAGGTGCGGACCGTGGCATGGTCGCCCGACGGGAAGCTGATCGCGTTCTCCGCCAACTGGGGCGGCGGCGTCTTCCGGCTCTTCATCGCCTCGGTCGGCGACGGCTACCGGATCGGCAACCCGGTCCCGGTGGGCCGGATCGGCGCCTGCGAGGTCTCGTGGAGCCGCGCTGAGCTGGGGCAGGTCGTGATCTCGCAGCGCGACCCGGTCACCTGCGAGGGCCCGGGCCAGATCCTGCGCGTCGACCCACTCGAGCCGGCGCAGCCGACCGTGCTCTCGCGGATCGGCGCCGGCAACCCCGTCTGGTCGCCCGCCGCGGCGACCCCGTAGCCGAGCCATGCGCTGCCCCGAGTGTCGCCGCCGGGCGCCGCGCGGGGCGGCGGCGTGCGGCGCCTGCGGGCTGCTGCTCGCCGGCCGGCGGGGCAGCGAGGCCGAGCTGGTCGGCGCCGACGGGACGCGGCGGCGGGTTGGCCGCCGGGTCACGATCGGGCGGGGGAAGCGCAGCGCGGTGCGGCTGGCCGACCCGACCGTCGCGCGCCGCCACGCCCGGCTGGTCGCGCGCCGCGGCGCGGTCTGGCTGGTGGACGCCGGGTCGCCCGGCGGGACCCGCCTCGGCGGGCGCCGCCTGGACCGGCCGCGCCGGCTGCGCGAGGGCGACCGCCTGGGCGTGGGCGGCCTGGAGCTGCGCCTCGAGCGCCCGGACGACGCGGCCGGCCCCGCGCGGACGATCGTCGGGATGCCCGCCGTCGGTGCCGCGCCCCCCGCGGAGCCGGCGGGCGGGCTCGGCCCGCAGCCGCGCCTGCGGCCGGGCTGGGCGCTGAAGCGGCTGGAGGCCCGCGAGGGCGCGCTCCGGTTCGTGCTGGCCGACCCGGACGGCGGGCCGGGGCTGCGGATGGGCGCGCGCGAGGCATCCCTGCTCGACCTGCTCGACGGCCGCCACGGCCCCGACGCAATGGTCGCCGAGGCCGAGCGCCGGCTGGGGCGCGACGGGGCGCCGGCGCTGGCCGTCCTGGTGGCCGGGCTGGCCGACCACGGCCTGCTGGAGGGGGTGGCCGGCGCCGAGCTCACGGCGTCCCCGGCGGGATGGCGCCGCCGGCTGGCCGACCTCGCCCGCCCGCGCGAGGTGGAGCTGCCCGGCGCCGGCCCGGCCGCCGAGCGGCTGCACCGGGCCGGCGGCTGGGTGCTCCTGACCGCGCCGGCGCTGTCGCTCGCGGCGCTCGTCGCGGTCGTGGGCGCCCTCGCCATGGCCGCCGTGCTCGCCGGCGGCGGCGCGCCGCTCCGGGTCGCGGGGTCGGTGGGCTTCGGCGCCCTGGCCTTCCTGCTGGGGCGCGTCGCGCTGGTCGCCGCCCACGAGGCCGCCCACGCCCTCGTGCTCGTGGAGCTCGGCCGCGCGCCACGCCGGGCGGGGCTGAAGGCCGTTCTCGGGATCCCGTTCGCGTTCGTCGACACCTCGGCGGCGTGGTTCGAGCCGCGCCGCCGGCGGATGGCGGTGGCCGCCGCGGGACCCGCGGCCGACCTGGTGCTGGCCGGGGCGGCGGCGCTGGCGGCCCTGGCCCTGCCCGGCGGGACGCCGCGCCAGGTGGCGCTGCAGCTCGCCTTCGCCGGCTACGCCGGCGCGCTGCTCAACCTGAACCCGCTGCTCGACCGCGACGGCTACCACCTGCTGGCCGACGCGCTGCGCCAGCCCGGGCTGCGGACGCGCTCGCGGGCGCGGCTGCGCGACGCGCTTGCCGGGCGCCCGGTCGCGGCCGGCGACGCCGGGGCGCCGGTCGCCTACGCGCTCTGCGTGCTGGCCGGGACGCTGGCGATGCCCGCGGTCGTGGTCCTGCTGTGGGGCCCCGAGCTGCGGGCGCTCGCGGAGCGCCATCTCGACCACCCCGGCGCGGCGCTCGGCGCGGGCCTCGCCGTCCTGGTCGGCCTGGCGCTGATCCCGCTGGTGGCGACGGCGGCGGCGCCGCTGGCCCAGCGCCGGCGGGCCGCGAGGACCGGCGATGCCCGCGCCTGACGCGGCCGGGCGGGCCGGCCCCGCCCGCCTCATCGCGCGGTTGCTGGAGGACCCGGCCTACCGCGCCGCCTTCCGGCGCGACCCGCCGGGGGTGGCGCGCGACGCCGGGCTGCCCGAGCTGGCGCGCGCGCTGGCGGGGTTGTCGTCCGGGATGCAGTCGCTCGAGGTGCGCGAGTCGCGCTCGGTGCTGGCCGGCGCGGCGGCCGCGGCGCTGGCCGAGGGGTTGACGGCGGCCGAGCACGGCGTCGACGCCATGACGAGCGCTCCGGCCGGCGCGGCGGGCGCGGCTCCGGTCCCGAGCCCCCCCGACCCCGCCGGCCTCTACCGCCGCGGGGAGTTCCCCGTCGTGCGCGACGACCAGGTGGTCGGCGACCCGACCCGCTTCGTCGGCAAGGCGCCGGAGCCCGCGCCGGTGCCGAGGGCGCCACTCGACGCCCCGGTGCCGAGCGCCGTGCTGCCCTCCGAAGCCGCCACGCTCGGGGGCGGCGGCCGGGCGCTGGCGTCGGTCTCGTCCGACGCGCCGACGCTCGGGTCGATCGACGCCGTTCCGGAAGCCGGGATCTACGCCGTGGCCGAAGCCGCCGCGGTCGGCCCGGGCGCCTCGGGCGCCGGCGCCGCCGCGGCCGCCGAGGCCGCGGGGTTCCTCGGGACGCCGTACGTCTGGGGCGGGACCACCCCGGCCGGCTTCGACTGCTCCGGCCTCGTGAAGTACGTCTACGCGCGGCTCGGCGTGGACCTTCCGCGGGTCGCGGCCGACCAGGCCCTGGCCGGGCTGCCCGTGACCTCCCCGACCCTGCTCGCGCCGGGCGACCTCGTCTACTTCGACGAGGGCGACGGCCACGTCGAGCACATCGGGATCTACGTCGGAGGCGGCGATTTCGTCCACGCGCCCCAGCCCGGCGACGTCGTGAAGACGTCCTCGCTGACGGACCCGTACTACACGAAGGCCTACCGGGGGGCGCGCCGGATCATCCCCGGCGGCGGCGGCGCCGAGGTCCCCGCCTTCGCGCCCTCCGGGACCTGCGGCGGGCTGCCGGCGGTGCCCTCGGCCGACCCGCCGATCGGCGCGACGCACCCGACGCTCGGGGGGATGGAGCCGGCGGCCGCCGCGGCCGC
>JAWVEV010000083.1:0-27107 GCA_033856535.1 Miltoncostaeaceae bacterium
CGCCGCGGACATCTCCGAGATCGCGCTTCGGCGCGCGCGGGAGCGCTGCGCGGGGCGGGACAACGTGGCGTTCGTGCGCATGGACCTCGAGGCGGACCCGATCCCCGGCCGCTTCGATCTGATCACCTGCAGCGAGGTGCTCTACTACCTCGAGGGTCTGGACAGCCTGCGGGCGCTGGCCGGGCGCATCGGCGACGCCCTCGAGCCCGGCGGAGCCCTGCTCATGGCGCACGCCAACCTGATCGTCGACGAGCCGGACAAGCCCGGCTTCGCCTGGCCCGCGCCGTTCGGCGCGAAGGTGATTGGCGAGACCATGGCGTCGGCCGGCGGGTTGCGCCTGGAGCGCGAGCTGCGCACGCCGCTCTACCGGGTGCAGCTCCTGCGCCGCGACACGGAGGACGCGCGCCTGCGACCGGCGCCGCCGCCGGTCGTCGTGGAGATCGACCACCAGCCCGAGCTCCCCCGGCCCGAGGCCGCGGAGGCCATCCGCTGGTCCGGCGGCACGGCCGAGCGCACCGCCGCCCTGCAGCCGGCCTCCACCGAGCGGCTCCCGATCCTGATGTACCACCGCGTGGCCGCGAGCGGGCCCCCCCTGACCGCGCGCTGGCGGATCGACCCGGGCGCGTTCGAGGAGCAGCTCGCCTACCTGCGCGACGCCGGCTACCGCGGCGTCAGCCTGGCGGACTGGGAGGAGGCGCTGCGGGACCGGCGTCCGCCCTCCGGGCGGGCCGTCTGCCTGACCTTCGACGACGGCTTCGCCGATTTCGCCGAGACCGCCTGGCCGCTGCTGCGCCGCTTCGGGTTCACGGCCAGCGCCTTCATCGTGTCCGGGGCGGTCGGGGGCACCGACCACTGGAACCGCAGGCTGGGCGACGAGGTGCCGCTGCTCGACTGGGACCAGGTCCGCGAGCTCGCGGCCGAGGGGGTCGAGATCGGCTCCCACACCCACACCCACCCGCACCTGACCGGCCTTGACCCGGCCGCCGTGGCCGACGAGGCGGCCCGGTCACGGGCCGAGCTGGGGGAGCGGCTGGGCCGGCCCGTGAGCGCGTTCGCCTACCCCTACGGGGACGTCGACGAGGCGGTGTCGCGCCTGACCGGGGCGTCCGGGTATCGGGTGGGCGTCACCTGCCGCCCCGGGCGCTCCGGGCTGCGCGACGATCCGCTGATGCTGCCGCGCATCGAGGTGAACGGGCTCTCCGGCTTCGCCGAGTTCGTCGCCTCGCTGTCGGCCTGAGGCCGGCGCCGGCGGCCCTCCGCTCGCGCGGAAGGGCCGCCGGGCGCCGCGGAACTAGGAGCCGAGCGCCTCGCGCACCAGCTCCGCCACCTCGGTGGGGTTGGTGCCGACGCGGACCCCGCACGCCTCGAGGGCGTCCTTCTTGGCCTGGGCGGTGCCCGACGAGCCGGTGATGATGGCGCCGGCGTGGCCCATCTGCTTTCCCGGGGGCGCCTGGAAGCCGGCGATGTACGCCACCACCGGGGTGCTCATGTGCTCGGCGATGTACTCGGCCGCGCGCTCCTCCTCGGCGCCGCCGATCTCGCCGACCATCACGGCCAGGTCGGTCTCGGGGTCGGCCTCGAACCGCGAGAGGATGTCGATGAACGAGCTGCCGACCACCGGGTCGCCGCCGATGCCGACGACGGTGCTCTGGCCGATGCCGAGCAGCGCCAGCTCCTTGGAGATCTGGTAGGTCAGCGTGCCGCTGCGGCTGACCAGGCCGACCCGGCCGGGCTGGAAGACCTGGGTGGGCATGATCCCCACCGAGGCCACGCCGGGCGAGATCGCCCCGGGGCAGTTCGGGCCGATCAGCGTCTGCCCGCCGCGCTTCAGGTGGGTGTAGACGCGGAGCATGTCGTGCGCCGGGATGCCCTCGGTGATGCAGACGATCAGCTCGACGCCGCTGTCGGCGGCCTCGTAGATCGCGTCGGTGGCGAACCGCGGCGGCACGAAGACCATGGCCGTGTTGGCGCCGGTCTCGCGCACGGCGTCGTCCACCGTGTTGAAGACCGGGATGCCCCCGACGTCCTGGCCGGCCTTGCCCGGCGTGACGCCGGCGACCACGTTGGTGCCGTAGGCGAGGTTGCGGGTGGCGTGGAAGGCGCCCTCGCGGCCCGTGATGCCCTGGACCACCAGGCGGGTGCTCTCGTCGACGAGGATGCTCATGCCGACGCCCCCGCGCTCGCGGAGGCGGTACTGGCGAGCTCCACCGCGCGCTTGGCCGCCGACAGCATGGTGGCCTCGACGACCACGTTGCTCGGCGCGCGCTCGGCGAGGATCCGCCGGCCCTCGTCCTCGTTGGTGCCGTCCAGCCGCACCACGATCGGCAGGGTCGCGCCCAGCCGCTCGAGCGCGGTGAGCAGGCCCTCGGCCACCTCGTCGCAGCGGGTGATCCCGCCGAAGATGTTCACCAGCAGCGCCTTCACCTTCTCGTCGGAGAGCAGGACCTCGAGCGCGGTGACCACCTCGTCGGCCTTGGACCCGCCGCCGGCGTCGAGGAAGTTGGCCGGCCGGCCGCCGGCGAGGGCGACCACGTCGAGCGTGCTCATGACCAGGCCGGCGCCGTTGCCGAGGATCCCCACGTCGCCGTCGAGCTTCACGTAGGTGACGCCGCGCTCCTGCGCCATCTTCTCCTGCGGGTCCTGGGTGGTCGTGTCGCGCAGCGCCGCGACGTCCGGGTGGCGGTAGAGGGCGTTGCCGTCGATGGTCACCTTGGCGTCGAGGGCGATCACGCGGCCGTCGGCGGTCCAGATGAGCGGGTTGATCTCCATCAGCATCGCGTCGGTCGCGATGAAGCCGTCGTAGAGCTTGCCGAGGATGTCGACCACGCCCTTGATGGCGCCCGCGTCGATGCCGGCGTGGTAGGCCAGCCAGCGCGCGTGGAAGGGCTGGAAGCCCACCAGCGGGTCGACGTGCAGCCGGGCGAGCGCCTCGGGCTGCGTCTTCGCGACCTCCTCGATGTCCATGCCGCCGACGGCGGACAGCATCACCAGCGGGCGCTTGGCACCCCGGTCGAAGGTCACCGACGCGTAGTACTCGCGCTGGATCTCCGACGCCGCCTCGATCCAGACCCGGTGCACGGTGTGCCCCCGGATGTCCATGCCGAGGATGTCGCGCGCGCGGGCCTCCGCCTCGTCGGGCGACTCGGCGAGCTTGATGCCGCCGGCCTTCCCGCGCCCGCCGATCTGGACCTGGGCCTTGACCACGACCCGGCCGCCGATCCGCTCGGCGGCCGCGCGGGCCTCCTCCGGCGTCTCGGCCACCTCGCCCGACGGCACCGGGATGCCGTGTCGCGCGAAGAGCTCTTTCCCCTGGTACTCGTAGAGATCCACCGCTCCCCTTCCGCATCTTCCGCGGCCAACCGGCCGCAACCACGGGGGTGGGCGGCGCCGAGCCGGCGCGGATGGTATCTGCCCCGGCCGGCGCCGGGCGGCGCGGCTCCCGCGCACCGGACCGGCCGAACCGCCGGCTGTCCAGGGGAATCCGCCGCCCGCCGCCCCCCCGGCTCGACCTCCGGGGAGGCACAACACTCAACGCCGGGGGTGTGCAGACCGATCACCGCCGAAGTACCTTCACTCCCGTAGGTCCACACTGTTCTTTCCGTCAAGGAGGACCACTCCATGCCCCGACGCATTGAGCGTCGATCTCTGCGTGCGCTCGGCGTCGGTACCGCCGCCGCGGCCGCGCTGTTCATCGTGGGCGGCCAGACCGCTCTTGCCGGCGAGGACGTCCGGCTCGACTTCTCCGCCGCCATCCCGGGCACGCAGGTCGACTCGCTCGGCCAGGGGACCGGCTTCACCACCAAGATGGGTGGTGACGGCGACACCACCAGCGTGATCAACCCGGCCTCGTTCACCCTGAACCCGGCCCTCTCGGCGCTCTCCCTCACCTCCGGCACCGGCGACGCCGCTCGTCCGGCCGCCCAGGGCAGCTCGAACCAGGAGAACGCCATCTCGGTCCACGTCGACCCGTCCGCCGGGCCGTACAAGATCGAGACCACGCTGCTCGCCCCGTGGGGTGCCCTGACTCAGAAGGACCAGAGCTTCGGCATCTACATCGGCACGAGCCAGCAGCAGTACGTCAAGGCCGTGATGCAGTTCGTGTCCAACCCGGCCGCGCTGCCGGTGCCGATCAACG
This sequence comes from Miltoncostaeaceae bacterium, assembly GCA_033856535.1. GTDB lineage: Bacteria > Actinomycetota > Thermoleophilia > Miltoncostaeales > Miltoncostaeaceae > JAWVEV01. Next base: position 4,136 of record JAWVEV010000083.1, read on the forward strand.
AGCCGCGTCCTCGGATGTTCTACGAGAACGCGCCGTCCGGCGCCACCTGGGCGACCAAGGGCGGCCTGCTCTCCCTGCCCACCGCGCAGCGCGTGAAGCTGCAGCTGGTGGTCAACCCGGCCACCGGTGACGTCCGGGGCTACGTCTCCACCAACGACGGCATCCTGACCCCGATCCACAACGCCGACACCCCGGTGCAGATCCCGTCGCTCGCCGACCCGAACGCGACCAACGTCACGGCGGGCCTCATCAGCCACAACCCGCCCGAGGCGACGGCCGTGACGGGCACCTTCGACAACTTCATCGTCGACGTCCCGTCCAAGCTCATCAGCATCTCGCCCACCACGGGCCTGAAGGACGTCGCGGCGGACGGGAACATCACCGTCAGCTTCGACCAGGCGGTCGACCCCGGGTCGGCCTCCGGCGGCATCTCCCTGACGGGCCCCGGCGGCCCGGTGGCCGGCACGGTCACCCTGAGCGCCGACGGCAAGGTCGCCACCTTCGACCCGGCCGCGAACCTCGCGGCGGGCGGCAGCTACACCGTCAACGTCGCGACCTCGGTCACCGACACGACGGGCAACCCGCTCCTCAACGGCGGCACCTCGACCTTCCAGGTCAAGGGCGTCGGCGGGACCACCACCACGCCGACCAACACCAACACCACCAACCCGCCGCCTCCGCCCGTGAAGCCGGCCTACTGCGCGAAGTTCCCGAAGATCAACTCCACCCTGAACAAGCAGATCAAGGCGGCCAAGAAGGCCCGCGCCAAGGCCACCACCAAGGCCAAGCGCGCCGCCCAGGCCAAGAAGATCAAGCGTCTCCAGACCGCCCAGAAGACCCACATCAAGAAGTTCAAGGCGATCTGCCGGGTCGGTTCCGCCCGATAGCACCCTGCACACCCGTCCGCTCCGGCCTGAGCCGGGCGGGCGGGGCCGCATCTCCGACGGGGTTCCCGCGGAACCGCAAAGGTTCCAACGGAACCCCGTCTGCGGTTCGAGGTACGGCGCGCCGAACTCCGGCAAGTGCTGCTTTTGCAGGATCTTTCGCCGGCCGCCGGGCGGGCGTCTCGACGTCCGGCCAGGTCCGGCCCCCGCCGCGCGAGTCGTGGAACCGCACCGAGGACTGCGAATAGCCTCGGCGGGCAGAAGGTCCACACCGTTGTCCAGTCAGGAGGGCACATCCATGCCGCGACGCAACATGCCTCGGAGCCTGCGCGCGCTCGGCGTCGGGACGGTCGCCGCGGCGGCGCTGATGGTCGGGAGCCAGGCCGCCGTCGCCGGCGAGGACGTGCGGCTCGACTTCTCGGCCGCCATCCCCGACACGCAGGTCGACTCGCTCGGCCAGGGGACCGGGTTCACCACCAAGATGGGCGGTGACGGGGACACCACCAGCGTGATCAACCCGGCGCTCTTCACGCTGAACCCGGCGACGTCGAGCCTCTCCCTGACCTCGGGCACCGGGGACGCGGCGCGTCCCGCCGCCCAGGGCAGCTCCAACCAGGAGAACGCCATCTCGGTCCACGTCGACCCGTCCGCCGGGCCGTACAAGATCGAGACCACGCTGCTGGCGCCGTGGGGCGCGCTGACGCAGGCGAACCAGAACTTCGGCATCTACGTCGGCACGAGCCAGCAGCAGTACGTCAAGAACGTCATGCAGTTCGTGAGCAACCCGGCCGCGCTGCCGGTGCCGATCAACGAGCCGCGACCGCGGATGTTCTACGAGAATGCCCCGAGCGGCGCCAACTGGGCGACCAAGGGCGGGCTGCTGTCGCTGCCGACCGCGCAGCGCGTGAAGCTGCAGCTCACGGTCAATCCGGCGACCGGCGACGTGCGCGGCTACGTCTCGACCAACGACGGGATCCTGACCCCGATCCACCCGGCCGACGTGCCGGTCGCGATCCCCGGGCTCGCCGACCCGAACGCGACCAACGTCACCGCCGGCCTGATCAGCCACAACCCGGACGGCACGCCCGCCGTGACCGGCGTCTACGACGACTTCATCGTCGACGTGCCGTCGAAGATCGTCAGCGTCGCGCCGGCGCAGAGCACGGCCAACGTCGCGCCGACCGCGAACGTCGACGTCACCTTCGACCAGGCGGTGGATCCCGGATCGGCCAGCGGCGGCATCACCCTGACCGGCCCGACCGGACCGGTCGCCGGGGCGGTCACGCTGAGCGCGGACGGCAAGGTCGCGACCTTCGACCCGGCCGCCAATCTGACGGCGGGTGGCAGCTACACGGCCACGGTCGCCACCTCGGTCACCGACACCACCGGCAACCCGCTGCTGAACGGGACGACCGCCACCTTCACCGTCGCCGGGAGCCCCGGCGTGGGCGGGGGCGGGGGCGGCGGTGGGGGAGGCGGCGGCGGCGGCGGTGGCGGCGGTGGCGGCGGCGGCACCCAACCGAGCGACGCCGTCTGCGTGAGCGTGCCCGAGCCCCCGGCGAGCGAGGGAGGCGGCGGCGACATCACGCTGACGCCGGGCCAGATGCTCATCAACCAGCGCATCTCCCAGGCGGCCGTGCGGCGGGCCAACGCCATCCAGGCCTGGCTCGACGGCAAGATCGCGACGCGGGACCTCTGCGGCGCCGGGTTCGGCGCGGACGCGTTCGGCAGCGGCATCACGACCGGCGGCCAAGCGCAGGGATCGGGCGCGGCCGCGCCCACCCCGCGGGCGGTGGAGATCCCGCCGCGCACGGGTGAGGGCGACGTGTCCGGCGTCCAGGTCAGCGCGGGGCAGCTCCTCATCAGCCAGCGCATCGCGCAGGCGGCGGTGCGGCGCTCCAACGCGCTGCTGGCGCGCATGCAGGGCGGGCTGACCGGCGGCGACCTGACGCCGGGCGCCATCACGGCCGCCAAGCTCGCGGCCGGGGTTGGCTTCACCGCGACCCCGACGCCGGCCACTCCGCCGGCGGCCTCGGTGACCACGCTCGCCCCGGCGGGCGAGGGCGGCGGGACGGTCAACCTGACCATCGGCCAGCTCCAGATCAACCAGCGCATCTCGCAGGCCGCGGTGCGCCGCACCAACCAGCTGATCCGGATCATCCAGCGCGGGCTGACCGGGGCGAACTTCCAAAAGAGCTCGATCAGCGCCGTCAGCCTGGACCAGGCGCTGCGCAAGTAGAGGGGCGACGGACGGGCCGCCGGCACGGGGCCCGTCCATTCGCACGGGGGACCGAGGGGGCGGCACGACGCCGCCCCCTCGGCATGCCCGGGTGCCGCTCAGCGCTCCTGGGCGGTCACGAGTCAACAGGGCCCCTTGAAGCTCGACACCCGGTGCCGGCGGCGCGGGCCGAAACCCACGGGCCCTGCCCGTGCGCCGTTCGCCGGGTCGCGACGCTCACCGAGCGAAGCGGCGCGGCCCGGCGGCGGGCCGAAGGCCCGCGGGGGTTCTTGCCTGGGGGGGAGCACGCCTCGCCTTTTCGGCCACGTGACCAACGCTCCGGGCAAGCGGCCGCGATGACGATGGGATCCCGCCCGGCCGCGGCGATCTTTCAACCGACGACGCGACTCAGGACGGCCTGCCCGCGCGGGGACCGCCCGCCTCGCTCCTTCGGCCGCTTCCCCGGCGGTGCGGTCAAGTGACCCGCGACCACGCCCAGGTGCCATCCGAGCGCACCATGCGCCGCTGGTTCAGCGACGGACGCTGGCTGGCCGATCCGCCCGATCCGCCCGGCGGAATCGATCGGCCCGGCGGAGGAGGACCGCCGAGCGACCCGCCGAGCGGGCCGGCGCCCGCCGGCGGCCTCCCGCAGGTTGATCACCGGGGTCCCCACCGGGATCCGGGGGCAGGGCCAGCGGATGTTCGCGCTGTCGTCCCGCGTCCAGCCGGCCGACGAGGAGCGGGTGGAGCAAGGGCCCCCGGCCCCGCCCCGGCGCGACGATCTCCGTTGCACGTTGCTTGACCCGCGCGCCTCCGGCTGGCTGACTGGCGCACGATGGAGCGCCGAGCGACCGGCCGCGGGAGGCGGCCGGGTCCACGCCGTCCTCGGCATACGATCCCGCGCCGGCGCGCCGCCGCCGCGGTCGCCCTCGCCTGCCTGCTCGCGGTCGCGCCGGCCTTCGCCGCCGACCCCGCGCTCGACTTCGGCGCGGCGGTGCCCGACACGATCCTCGACGGCACCGGCCACGGCACCGGCTTCACCCGGGTCATCGAGGACGGCGGCCTCGAGCCCGACGACCTGAAGCTCGACACCGGCCGGGGCGTCCTGCTGATCACGGGCACCGCCGGCGACGCGGGGCGGTCCAAGGCGGACCAGGACAACGCGCTCTCGGTCAAGGTCGAGGCGGCCGGGCCCTACGCCGTCGAGGCCACCCTGGACGGGCCGCTCGAGCTCGGCGTTCCCGGCCAGTCGGCCGGCATCTACGTCGGCACCGGCCAGGACGACTACGTGAAGGCGTCGGTCACCTTCACCGAGTCGGTCGAGGGCGAGCCGGGCCTGTTCCTGGCGCTGGGGTCCGAGGGCGCGGCGCTGGGTCGCGACTGGCGCCGGAGCGCCGTCGGCCTGTCCACCGCGACGACCGTCGTCCTGCGCTTGGCGGTCGACCCCGCCACCGGCGCGGTCCGCGCCTCGGCCAAGGTGGGCAACGGCGACGCCGAGCCGATCGACCCGACCGACGCGCCGATCGTGCTGGCCGGGCTCGAGGCCCCGGCGACCGCCGCGACGGCCGGCATCATCACGACCCAAGGGGGATCGGGCACGGCGTTCACCGTCGCCTACGACCGCTTCGCGCTCGAGGCCCCGCCCGAGGCCCGGCTCTCGCTCGGCGGCACGTTCCGCGACGGGGCGCCGCAGGTCCAGGTGGTGGCGACCTTCACCCACCCCATGGACCCGGACACCGTCGAGAAGGCCTTCGCCCTGCTCGACCCCTCGGGCGCGCCCGTGCCCGCCGCGGTCACCCTGAGCGCCGACGGCCGCACCGCCGTGCTCGACCCGCAGGTCGCGCTCGAGCCGGCGGCCACCTACACCGCCCGGCTCGCCGCGACCGCGGCCGACGAGGCCGGCCGGCAGCTGGCCTCGGCGGAGACCCTCTCCCTGCCGCCGGCGGTGCGCGCGCCGGCGTCCTCGCCCGACCCGGGCATGGCGCCGCGCGGCGCGGCCGACGAGCCGCTCTGCGCGGCGGTCCCGGAGCCGGCGCCCCGCCACCCGGCACACCGCGCCGTGCGCCTCACCGCCGGCCAGCTCCTGGTGAACCAACGCATCGCCCAGGCGGCCCTGCGCCGCGCCGCGGCGATCGAGGCCTGGCTGGACGCGGGGATCACGGCCGACGACCTCTGCGGCGGCGGCATCGGCGGGGACGTCCTTGGAGCGGGGATCGTGACCGGCGGGACGCCGCCGGGCACCGCGCCGGCGCCGGCCCGCCCGCGCCCGCTCGTGCTGTCCCCCCCGCTGCGCCGCGACCCGTCGCCGGACCTCGTGGTCAGCGCACGGCAGCTCCTGACCGGGCAGCGGATCGCGCAGATCGCCCTGCTCCGGGTGCGCGCGCTCGAGCGCCGGCTGGAAGCCGGCCTCACCGGCGGCGACCTCCGCGACGGCGCGGTGTCGCAGGCCAAGCTCGCGCCGGGGCTCGGCGTGCTCTCGGCGCGGCCCGCTCCGGAGCCGCCACCGCCCACCGGCACGGCCCCGATCGCGCCGCTTCGGCGCGGCGCCGGCCGGGTCGCGTCCACCGCCGCCCAGCTGCGGGTGAACCAGCGCATCGCCCAAGCGGCCGTGCGGAGCGCGAACGCGTTGACCCGGCGGCTCCAGCGCGGCCTCACCGGTGGGGACTTCCAGGCCGGGTCCATCACGGCGGTCGATCTGGCGCCCGGCCTCCGGACCTCGTGAGCCCGGACGTCGAGGGCGGCGACCGGCTACTCGCGGAGGCTGGCGAGCGGGCCGTCGCCGGCGGGCACGTCGGCGCCGTCCTTTGTGAGGACGAGCCGGTCCAGGTACAGGCCGTCCTCCCGCATATAGACCTGGAGCGTGTGCCGGCCCGCCGTCGGGACCGTCAGCCGCGCCGCCGGTGCGTCCGCCGCGGCGTTCGACCAGACCCACTGCCCGGGCGGCGTGAGCACGATCCGCGCCGCGCCGGCGGCGTCGGGAGCCTGCCCGTCCAGGGCGACGTCGAGCGTGTCGTCCGAGTCGGCGGGCGCGAGCCCCCGCACCCACACCCGGTAGGTGCCCGCGGCCGGGAAGAGGACGTCGAACCCGAGCTCCGGCGCCATCGCCCGGGGATCCTCCGGAATGATCCGGCCGGTGTCCGGGCCGGCCCGGAGCGCGCCGCCGACCGCCCCGAGGGGGCTCGCGGCGGCCAGCCAGTCGTGGCCGGAGCGTGCGATCCGCCGGGACGGCGCCTCGGCCTCGAGCACGATGCGGCCGTCGAGCGCGAGCGCGGCGCCCAGGCCGGGTCCGGGCGCCGCGCCGGTCGTGAATGACCACGCCTCGCTCCGCCCGAGGGCGTTGCCGGCCGGGTCCGCCAGGGAGGCCGCCAACGTGACCTCGTAGGTCGCGCCGCCCGCCAGCGGAGCCGCCGGCGTCAGCCAAAGCCGGTGCCCGTCCGCCGCGACGGCGACCGTCGCCGCCACCGGGGTGCCGGCCCGGGTGAGGCGGACGCTCGCCGGGGTCACCGTCGGGGGATCGACCCCCTCCGAGAGGAGGACCACGACGCTCGCCGACGTCGAGACGTCCGTCGCTCCGCCCGCCGGCAGCCGCTCGGCGACCGTCGGCGCGGCCCGGTCGGGCGCGGTCAGCGACGCGACGTGGTCGAGGATCGCCCGCAGGTAGTTCGCCCGGCTGCCGCCGCTGATGTCGCTCGACCGCCCCAGCGCCCAGCGGAACGGCCAGTTCTGGCTGTAGCGCTGCCACATCAGGCCCCAGGAGCCGCCGGCGCCGAACACGGCGGTCGCCGTCTGCCGCGCCTCGTCGAGCGAGAGCGGCGTCGCGTCGAAGCCGTTGAAGTCCTCGTTCATCACCACCGGGCCGTGCACCGTGGGGTCGGCCACCAGCGCGGCCACCGCCGCGCCGTCCTCGGCCGGGCCGGTGAGGTTCCCGTGGATCAGCGCCAGATCGGAGACCTCGCGGAGCGGGCCGGAGAAGTCCAGGTCGCGGGTGGAGACGCTCACCGGCAGCCGGTAGCCGAGCCCGTCGAAGCGCCCCTTCGCCAGCGCGATCAGCTCGGCCACCCCGCCGGCCGCCAGGTTCTGCTCGATCAGCGGCTGGGAGTACAGCGGGCTGTCGTACTCGTTGGCGATCTCGAGGATCACGTTGCGGTAGCCCAGGGCGATGAGCCAATCGGTCGCGTTCCGGACGGCCGCCCGCACGGCCTCGTCGCCGGCCAGCACCTGGTCCTGGCGCTGGTAGAAGAGCGTCAGGATCACGATCTGGCCGCGGGCGTCCGCCGCCTCGATCACCTGCGCGGCACGATCGAGCCACGGCTGCTTGAGCGTGCCGTCCGGATGGAAGGCGCTCGCCAAGGCTCCCTCGTAGCCCGGAAAGCCGCCCTGCAGCGAGACCGTGTAGGCCAGGATGCCGCGCGCGCGGTACGTGTCGAAGTGCGAGATGAACTCGACCGTGTTGGCCGCCGGGTCGTCGTCGATCCGGCCCTCGTCGTCGAAGATCGCGTTCGCGGCGCGGACGTTCATGAGCTTGCCCCGGGCGGCGGGGAGGCCGGTCGCGTAGGTGAGCTGCCAGGGCCCGCCGCCGCTGCGGACGTAGAACTTCCGCGGCTCGAAGGGCGGGCCGAGGATCTCACCGGTGGCGATCTCGGTCTCGGTCGCCGACGCGCTGGTCGAGGTGGTGAAGCTCCAGCGCTCGTCCGCGGCGAGCGGCGTGCCGTCGGACCCGCTCGCGGCGGCGGTGACCGTCGCCGTGTACGCCCGGTCGGGGATGAGCGGGCGGCGCGGGTTCAGGGTGAAGACCGTGCCGCTCGACGAGGCGGTGATCGTCGCCTCCACGGCCGGTCCGCCCGCGGCGGGCGCGAGGAGGAAGCTCGCGGCGGTGAACGTGGCCGGGTCCATGGGGGCCGAGAAGGTGGCCATGACGCTCGCGCCGACGGACACCCCCGACGCGCCGCCGGCCGGCCGGCTTTCCGCGAGCGCGGGATGCTCCGGGCCGGGTCCGTCCGCGATCGAGGTGTCGGGCGCCGCCGCGAGGCCAATCCCGACCGGGGCGGCGTGGGAGCCGTCGCCGGTGCCCGCGCCGCCGGCGCGACAGACGACCGCGGTCCGCGCCCTGGCCCCCCGCTCGGCGAGACGGAGCGACGCGACCTTTCTCCCCGCGGCCGCGCGTGCGGCCGGCGTGGCGGCCCGCGCCAGCGCCGCCCGTGCGGTTGCGAGCCGGCTCCCGAGCGAGACCACCTCGCGGGCATGGGCGGCGCACGCCCTGGCCGACGACGGGCAGGCCCTCCCCAGCCGCGCGGCGAGCGCCCGCCGGGTCGCGGTCACCGCGACCACGCGACGCGCGGCCGCGGCCCGGGCGGCGCGGGTGGTGGCCCGGGCGCGGGCGGTCCTGGCCACGGCCAGTTGGCGTGTCAGCGCCGACCAGCGCTGCGGATACCGGAGGCAGAACGCCGCGTCGGCGGCCGTCGCCCCCCTGACGGCGGGTCGCTCGACGCCGCCGCCCTCGCCCCGGGGCGGGCCGATCGCCGCCATCGCGACCAGGCCGAGGAGGACCAGCAGCCCTCGGATGGCGCCTCGCGCGCCGGCCCCCTTCATCGCACCGTCCGACCGCGTGACACCCGGCGTCGCTCCGCGTCGAGGGGTGGCGCGGCCCCTGCGGGAGCGCGCCTCGCCGTCCCGGTGCCGTGGCCGCCTCGAGGGCGTCACCGAAACGGCAGCAGCGTAGGTGTAGGGCGCCGCGCCGCGCGCTGTGCGATCGGACAGCGCGAAGGTCGAGGGTGGCCCCGTCCGAACGGGGGGCGGGGGCGAGGATCTCGCCGGCCCGACCGCTCAAGTGGGGTCTCGCGGGAGCCGACGTCGGCCCTGGCTCGGTCACCGCGCCGACCCGAATCCCCGGCAACGAGCCTCGCGGCCAAAGTCGGGCCGATCCGGACCGACGCGGGTCGAGGTGACGCACTAGCCGCACGCCACCCCAGAACCCCCACGGCGACGGGCGCGGCGGGCACCCCTTCATTCGTACCCTCTTGCTGCAGTTTTCGTTGCCCAGGCCCAGGGCGGCACGCCCCGGCCGGAAGGGATTCCGACATCACCCGCCCCCTCGCCACGATCGCGTCCGCCCCCACGGCGGCTTCGCGTTCCGTCCCCCGGCGGCTCCTCGCCGTCGGCGCGGCGCTGGCGCTGGTGATGGCGCTCGTCGCGCTCGCCCTCGAGTGGACCGGCCCCCACGGCGCCGGCCTCGTGATCGGCGGGGCGTCCCTCGGCATCCTGGCGCCGTCCGGCGCCGCGCTCCGCGGGCGCGTCCGCACCTTCCGCACCCCGCTCCGGTCGCCGGTCTTCGCGCTGCCGGCAGAGGTGGCCACGGCCGCCGCCGGCGCGCGCGAGCTGGTCAAGCGGGCACTGGACCTGGCGCTCGCCGGGCTCGCCATCGTGCTGCTGGCGCCGGTGCTCCTTCTGATCGCGATGGCGGTGGCCATCGCCGACGGCGGCCCGGTCTTCTACACCCAGTGGCGCGTCGGCCGCGGCGGCGAGACCTTCCGGATGCTCAAGTTCCGGTCGATGCGGGTCGACGCCGAGCGGGCATGGACCGACCACCCGGGCGCCAAGTACCGCGACGACGACCGCATCACCCCGGTCGGCCGTCTGCTGCGGCGGGCGAGCCTGGACGAGCTGCCCCAGCTGCTGCACGTCCTGTCCGGCCGGATGAGCATCGTGGGCCCACGGCCGCTGCCGATCTACGAGGCGCCGGCGGTTCCCGACTGGGCGGCCGCGCGGTGGGCCGTCCGCCCGGGCCTGACCTGCAGCTGGCAGGTGAACGGGCGCAGCGACGTGAATTGGGACGAGCGCATGGGAATGGACCGCCGGTACGCGACGGGCTGGTCCCTCCGGGAGGATTTGGCACTCATGACGCGGACCGTCGGCGCGGTCCTGTCGCGCCGCGGGGCGTACTGACCGCGCGGCGCCTGCGGGCGCCGGGGACCGTGCGTCCCGCCTCGCTCCGCCTCCCCGCAACGGCTCCTCCGGCCGAGGCGCTGCTGCTCGCGGCCGCGCTCGCGCTGGTCCTGGTCGCGCCGGCGGCCTGGGCGCTCGGCACCGGTGACCCCCCCTGGGCGGCCGCGACCTTCGCGGGCGCCCTGCTCGCCTATGCCGCGGGCCGGCGCGCGATCGGCGCGGCCGACGTCCCGCTGGCGCTGCCCTTCGCCGGCGCTTTCGCCCTGCTCTGGGCCGGTGCCGGGCTGAGCCTGATCGAGCGGCCCGAGGCGGTCAACGCCGCGCTCGCCATGGTCGCGATCGGCGCCGTGCTGGCGATCGTCGCCGCCGACCTCGCGCGGCGCGAGCGCGGTCCGGAGCGGGTCCTCGCGACCGCGACCACGGCTCTCGGCGCATCCGCCGCCGTCGCGATCGCCGCCTGGTTGACCGGCTTCCGCGACCTCGTCCCGTTCACGCCCGACGGCCAGGGGCGGCTCGCCTGGCCCTTCACCCACCCCAACTACCTGGGGTTCACCTGCGCCGCGCTGCTGCCGCTCGCGATCGTCGCCGCGGTCGGCGCACGCCGGCGCGCGCCGCGGATCGCCACCTGCCTGTCCATCGCCCTGGGTCTCGCCGCCCTCACCCTGTCGGCGTCGCGATCGGCCTGGATCGGCGCGGCCGTCGGCGTCGCCGCGCTCGTCGTCTACGGCCCGGCCCGCCGTCCGATCGCGATCGGGGCGCTGGCGACGCTGGCGCTCGCCAGCCCGTTCATCCTCCAGCGCGTCGGCGACTCGGACGAGGGCACGGGCAACGTCCGGTTCCAGATCTGGCACGACGCGGTGTCGGCCTTCGGCGACCACCCGGCCACCGGCGTGGGCATCAACGGCTTCTCGCAGCACGCCCGGCCGCTGGCCGAGCAGGTCGGCCACCCGATCCCCGGGCACGCCCACGAGCTCTACCTGGGGCGCGCGGCCGAGACCGGGATCCTCGGCATCGCCGGCATCGTCGCGCTCCTCGCCCTCGCCCTGCTGGCCGCGCACCGCGGTGCGCGCGGCACGGCCGGCCCGCGGCGGCTGCTCGCGAGCGGCACCGCCGCCGCTCTGGTCGTGACCGCGATCACGGGGCTGCTCGACGACCCGCTCGACGACCGCGCCGCGCAGCTCGTGATCTGGGTCCTGGTGGGGCTGGCCGCCGCCGTCGGGGCGCGGCGCCTGCCGGCGCGCCGAACTGGTCGACCGGGGAGTTCAGGTGGCCCCGCGTAGCGCCGATTGCACGGGTGCCGTGTCGAGCCCCCGAGACATCCCGCGCCTCTCCGCCGTCGTGATCACCTGGAACGAGCGCGAGGAGCTCGCGCGCTGCCTCGAAGCGCTCGCCGCGCACTCGGCCGAGGGCGGCCAGGAGGTCATCGTGGTCGACAACGCGTCGACCGACGGCAGCGACGCGGTGCTCGCCCGCCACCCCGAGGTGCGCGTGATCCGCAACGCGGAGAACCGCGGCGTCACGGTCGCTCGCAACCAGGGCCTGGCGCAGGCGCGCGGCCGGTACGTGGCGATGCTCGACTCGGACGCCTATGTCGGCCCGGGTGCGCTCGAGCGCCTCTGCGCCCACCTCGACGACAACCCGGACGTCGGCATGGTCGGGCCCGAGTTGCGCTACGAGGACGGCTCGCTCCAGATGTCCTGCCGGCGGGTCCCGTCGCCGCTCGCCGTGGTGGCCAATCGCCTCCCCGGCGTCGCTTGGTTGCACGAGGGCCGCGCCCGCCGGCGGTACCTGATGCTCGACGAGCCGCACGAGCGCACCATGGACGTTGAGTACCTCCTCGGCGCCACGATGGTCTTCGCCCGCGACGCGGCCGAGCGGATCGGCCGCTTCGACGAGCGGTTCGGCTTCAGCACCCCCGGCGGCTACGGCTTCGACGACGCCGACTGGGCGGTGCGGATGCGCCGCGCCGGCCGGCGGGTGGTCTACCTGCCCGCCGCCAAGGTGGTCCACGGGTACCGCCGCCGGCTCGCCAAGCAGCCGGTCTCCCGCCAGAGCGCGGGCCTGGCCGTGAGCTACCTGATGCTGCGGCTGAAGCACCTCGGCGCCCTCGGGCGCGCGGCGTCAAGCGAGGGGCTCGCCGTCGTCGCCGGCGCGGGGCGGCCGGCCTTCAAGGTGGCCCTCCAGCACGACTGACAGGGCCGCCAGCCGGTCCGCCCAGGTGTTCGCGGCCGCGACGGCGCGCCGCTCATCGACCCGCCCGTCGCCCATGGCCCGCTCGGCCGCGGCGACGAAGCCCTCCCGGCCGGTCCCGGTGGCGACCAGGTCGCCCAGCTCGGCCAGGTCGGGCAGCGGCACGCCGGCCACCGGCAGTCCGGCCGCCAGGTACTGGTGGAGCTTCGCCGGATAGGTGTAGCGGGTCATCGGGATGTCGGCGTAGGGCATCAGCCCCAGGTCGAAGGCCGCCAGAACCCCCGGCACGGCGTCGATCGGGACCTGGTCGCGCATGAGCACGTTCGGCAGCTCGCGCAGCTCGGACACGTCGAGATCGGTCACCGGGCCGACCACCGGGACGCTCCACTCCGGGTGCGCCCGGGCCACCGCGGCGATCAGCGCCGGGTCGATCCGGTGGTCGACGCTGCCCAGGTAGCCCGCCACGGGGCGGCGCAGCGCGGCCGCCCAGGCCGGCGGGCGCGCGCCGGCGTAGGGCGCCGGGTCGACCCCGCTCGGGATCCGGTAGACGTGCGGGTGGAGCGGGCCGCGCTCGCGCAGCAGCTCGATCCCGTCGACCACCACGGCGCCGGCCCGGCCGATCAGCTCGCGCTCGACGGCCTCGGTGCCGGGGGGCGCGGTGGGCCGGTGCCGGTGCGACTGGGTGCAGTGGTAGAGGACCAGGTCCTCGCCGAAGGCGCCGACGAGATCCAGCGTGAGCCGGGACGGCGTGTAGATCCAGAGCACCAGCGGGCGGTCGGCGGGGGAGAGGCGGATCCGCGCCTTGACCAGCTCGCGGCTCAGGATCCGCGCCGCCCGCGAGCTCGCGCCCGGCACGACCAGCGGGGAGACCAGCTCGACCCCCGGCGCGGGGGTCCGGCCGGGGCCGGGACCGGTGCCGCCGCCGCGCCGGCGCAGCCCGCGGGCCAGGCGGCCGGCCGCGCGCCGCGCGTCGTGGGCCTTGAGGCGCCGCCAGGCCAGCGTCTCGACGTAGATCACCCGGTTGCCGGCGGCCCCGAGCCGCCGGGCGATCTCCTGCGGGCCGTGCCAGGGCGCGCTCCAATCGACCGCCGAGAGGTAGACGATCGTCGCGCCGGAGATCACGCCCGGCCCTCGCGCTCGGCGATCGCCGCCTCGATCAGCGCGGAGAGGCCCGCCGCCCGCGCGGGCCAGGCGTCGCCGGCCACCGCCGCCCGACGCGCCTCGGGGTCTGCCCGCCCTCGCCCGGCGAGCGCCTCGCCGACCGCGGCGACGAACTCCGCCTCGCCGGCGCAGACGCGCACCACGTCCGACAGCCGGTCGAGCTCGGGCAGGTCGATCGCCACGCAGGGCAGGCCGGCGGCCAGGTACTCGAGCGCCTTCATCGGGAAGCCGACCTCGGTCTGGCCGGTGCGCCGGTAGGGCATCAGGCCGACGTCGAGCGCGGCGACGTGGGCGGGCATCGCGACGTGCGGAATCGCGGCGAGCACGTGGACGTTCGCCATGCCGGCGAGCGGGCCGAGCGCGTGCCCCGGCGCGACGCCGCCGATCACCACCACGCTCGCCTCGGGATGGCGGCGGGCGACCGCGGCCAGCAGGCCCGCGTCCAGGCGGTCGTCCACCGGCCCGGTGTAGCCGAGCCGGGGCCGGGGGATCCGGGCCAGGCCGGCCGGCTCCGGCCAGGTCCGCGAGAAGCGCTCCAGGTCGACGCCGTGGCGGTGCAGCACGGCCCGCCGCGCCAGGGGGGCGACGTGGGCGAGCAGCCCCTCCGAGGTCGCGACGACCAGGTCGGCACGGGCGAGGAGCCGGCGCTCGGCGTCGACCAGCGCGCGCCGGGCGCGCGGCGGGTAGCCGAAGCTCTCGTACCGGTCGGCGCACTCGTAGACCACCAAGCGCTCGCCCAGGCGCCCGATCAGGCGGACCAGCTCGGGGGTGGGGAAGCGGAACCAGAGCACCGGCCGCGCGAGGGCCTGGTCGGCCAGGCGGGGCTCCAGCTGGCGCAGCAGCAGCCGGTCGTTGGCGGCATCGGTGAGCCGGTGGTGGCGGGGCGGGAGAAGCGCCAGCTGCAGGGTCGGCGCCGGGCGGAGGATGCCGCGCTCGCGACCGCCGGCGAGCCGGCGCCGGGCGTAGCGGGCGAGCTTGCCGAGGTTGCGCGGCCGTGGGTTCGCCACCCCGAGCTGGTCCACGAAGAGCACCGGGTGCCCGACGGCGCGCAGGCCGGCGATCTTCAGCCAGGGCTCCGGGTTGTGGAAGTCGGCCGGCATGTCGGCGAACCAGACGATCGGCGCGGCCACCGGACCAGCCTATTCCCTAGCGCCGGGCCTCAAGTCGCTCGCGAGCGGAGCCGAGGACCAGCGTGCGCCCGGTGCCTAAGGCCGTCCCGGCGCGGGGACTACGCTGGTGCAGCACCGGTTCGGTTCGGGTCCACGGAAGAGGAGAGCGGTCGCAGATGTCCGCGGGGGAGCGGAAGAGGCTGGTGGTGGCCGTCGACGTCGACGCGCCGCCGCAGGACCTCGACCTCGAGGGCCACGACGGCGCGCTGATCGTCGTCATGCTCGATGGCGCCCCGATCACGCGCTTCACCGTGAGCGGGCCCGAGCACGTCGAGCGCGGGTCGATCCCCGGCGAGCTCATCGCGACCGTCCTGCGCCGCGACCTCTGGTGGGAGATCGAGCGCCGGCGGCTGACGCGGCGCCTCGAGGAGCGGCTCGGCGTGGTCCCGCAGGACGACCTGAGGATCACCGTCGCGGTGTGCACCCGGGATCGCCCGCAGCAGATCGAGGGCGCCCTGCGCTCGATCGCCGCGCTGGACCCCGCGCCGGACCGCGTCCTGATCGTGGACAACGCGCCGACGGTGCCCTGCCGCGAGGTGGTCGAGCGGTACGGCTTCGACTACGCGCTCGAGCCGAAGCCGGGTCTCGACAACGCGCGCAACCGCGCGATCGCCGAGTGCACGACCGAGATCATCGCCTTCACCGACGACGACTGCCGGCCGGTCGTCCCGTGGCTGGCCGACCTGCCGCGCTTCTTCGGCGAGGGCGCGACCGGCGCGGTCACCGGGTGGGGCTGCGCGTACCGGCTGGACTCGGCGGCGCAGATCGCGTTCGAGGCCACGGGCGGCTTCAGCCGCGGCTGGTCCGTGCGCCGGTTCGATTGGGAGTCGCTCGACCCCGCGGCCGCCGGGTCGACCGGCGCCGGCGCAAACATGGCCTACCGGGTCGACCTGCTGCGCGAGCTCGGCGGCTTCCCGCCCGAGCTGGACGCCGGGACGCCCACCCAGTCCGGCGGCGACATCTACGTGCTCGGGCGGGTCCTGGCCAGCGGACACCGGGTGACCTTCAACCCGGCGTCGATGGTCTGGCACGACCACCGCGGCGACGTGACCGAGCTGCGGCGCGTGATGCACGGCTACGGGCTCGGCATCGGCTCGTTCGTGAGCCGCTCGCTGATCGACGACCGCGAGCCGAAGTTCCTGTCGGCCGCGGCCTGGCCGCTGAAGAACCTGCTCGCCACGCTTCGCTCCTACCGCTGGAAGTCGGCGGGCCGGCTCGAGGTGCTCGCGGCGGCCGAGCAGGCGCGCGGGCTGGTCGAGGCCCCCTTCATCTACGCGAAGGCGCGCCGGCGGCTCGGCGGTCCCCGCCACGCGCCCCGGTTCCCGCGCCTCGCCGGCCGGCGCCGGGCCGCGCGCGGGCCCGCGTCCGGCGGCTCGGGCCGGGCGGAGCTGAGCGTGATCGTCCCGACCATGCCGTCGCGCGGGCCGATGCTCGCCCGCTGCGTGGCCGCGCTGAACGACCAGACGCTCGACCGCGACCGCTACGAGGTCATCGTGGTCCCGAACGGGCCGGAGGCGCGCGAGACGGCGCTGCGCGGCGCGGACCGGGTCCTGGCGGTGCCCGAGCCCGGTGCGGCGGTCGCCCGCAACGCCGGGGCCGAGGCCGCCCGCGGCGAGCTGCTGGTGTTCATGGACGACGACATCCTGGCCGAGCCCGGATGCCTGGAGGCGCACCTCTCGGCCCTTCGCGAGGCGCCGGGCGTGAGCCTGGGCCCGGCGTACCCGCCGGGGGTGGGGTCGACGCTGGCCGAGCAGGCGTCATCGCGGTGGTGGTTCGACCATTACGCGCGCAAGCACCGGCCGGGCCACCGGTTCACCTTCGTCGACTTCCTGACGGGCAACCTCGGCATCTCGCGCGAGCTCTACCTCGAGCTCGACGGCCTGGACCCGGCCTTCGGCGCCCACCGGCGCGAGGACTGGGAGATGGGGTGCCGGATCCTCGAGCGCGGGATCGTCATGCGGGCGACCCCGGACGCGGTGGCCATCCACCATCACAAGGCGACCGCGATGCGGCTGCTCAAGGACGCGCTGCGCGAGGGCCACGGCGACGTGCTCCTGACCGGGCGCCACCCGGTCGTGCACCGCAGCCTGCCGCTCTGGGGTCGGGTGAACCCCGACGACGTCGGCGGCGAGCGGTGGCTCCTCAACCTCGCCCTCGCCCGGGCCGTGACGGGCCCCCTCTCCGGGCCCGTGGCGGCGGCGCTGGCCGGCCTGGAGGCCGCTCGCCTGCGCGGCCGCTGGCTGCGCGTCGTCCACCGGCTGATGGGCGCCTGCTACCGGCTCGGCGTGCAGGGCGCGCTGGACGCCGGCCTGGCGCTGCCATCGCGGACGCCGGCCCGGACCTACGTCGACATCGACTCGGACGCCCCCATCGAGGTGGGGGTGGCGCTGGGCGAGATCGTGTTCCGGGAGGCCGGGGTCGAGCTCACCACGGTCCTCCCGCCGGACGGCCAGTGGGACGGGCAGCTGCTCGCGGAGTGGGCCGCCGACGGCGCGACCGCGCCCTCGGTGATCCTCGCCGGGCAGCGCGCGGAGACGTGAGCGAGGCGATCGCCCACCCGGCCGTCCGCGGCGGCCTTCGCGCGTGGCTGCGCCGGCGCGAGCTCGTCCTGCACCTGGCGGGGCGCCAGCTCAGCTCGACCCACCGGCGCACCGCGCTCGGCTGGAGCTGGCCGCTGCTGGTCCAGCTCGCCCAGCTCGCCGTGCTGGTCTTCCTGTTCGGCCGCGTGCTCCGGCTCGACATCGCGCACTACCCGACCTTCGTCTTCTCCGGGCTGATCTTCTGGGCCTGGCTCCAGAGCGGCGTCACCGCGGCGGCCGGGGCGGTCACCGACGGCGCCGCGCTCGTGCGCGAGCCGAAGATGCCGACCATGGTGCTGCCGCTGGTGGCGATCGCGGTCACCGGCTTCGACCTGCTGATCGCGCTGCCCATCCTGCTCGTGATGGTGCACGCGACGGTGGGGCTCACCTGGTCGCTCGCGTTCCTCCCGGTCCTGCTCATCGTGCAGGCGGCGCTGATGGCCGGGCTGGCGCTGCTCGTGTCGGCCGCGCACGTGCACGTGCGGGACGTCAAGCCGCTGGTCGGCGTGTTCTTCCTGATCGTCTTCTACCTGACGCCGGTCTTCTACGACCTGAACGTCGTGCCCGAGAGCTTCCGGACGCTCTACGACGTCAACATCTTCGCCACCCTCGTGAACGGCTACCACTCGGTCTTCATGGAGGGCGCGGTGCCGGACCTCGGCCCGCTCGCGATCGTCGCCGCCGTGGCCGTCGTCGTCCTGGTGGCCGGGATCGCGGCCTTCCGCCGGCTCAGCCCGGGATTCGTCGATGAGCTCTGACGCCGGCGCCGGCATCCGCCTCGAGGGCGTGACCAAGCGCTACCCGCGCCGGCGCGGCTCGGCGTACTCGGTGCGGGCGCTGCTCTTCGAGCGGGCGACGCGGGACGGCGGGACCTTCGAGGCGCTGCGCGACGTGACCTTCGCCGTGCGCCCGGGCACCACCACCGGCCTGATCGGGGGCAACGGCGCCGGCAAGTCGACGCTGCTCCGGGTCGCCGCCGGCCTCACGCCGCCCACCGAGGGCCGCGTGATGATCCCGCCCGACACCCAGTCGGTGCTCGGCCTGGGCGCCAGCTTCGACGGGACCCTGACCGGCCGCGAGAACGCCCTGACGGCGCTCATCGTGAACGGGATGAGCCGTCGCGAGGCGCGGGGGCGGCTGGAGGACGTGCGCGCCTTCTCCGAGCTCGAGAGCTTCTTCGACAGCCCGGTCCGCACCTACAGCGCGGGCATGGGGCTGCGGCTCGCCTTCGGGGTGTCCGCGCAGTTCCGCGCCGCCGCCTTCCTGGTCGACGAGGTGCTGTCCGTCGGCGACCTGGCCTTCGAGCAGAAGTGCATCGACCACCTCGGCGGCCTCAAGCGGGGCGGCGCCACGATCATGATGGCCTCGCACGACCTGGGCCGGATCGAGGAGCTCTGCGACGAGGTCGTGTGGATGCACGGCGGGCGGGTGCACATGCTCGGGGCGGCCGGCGAGGTCGTCGCCGCGTACCGCGACGCGATGCGCTCGAAGACCCTCGACCTGACCCCGGTCGACGGCGTCGGCCCCGACGCGGAGGGCCTCGAGCTGCGGCGCAACCGGTTCGGCTCGCAGGAGCTGCGGCTGGAGCGCGTGCTGCTCAACGGCGCGCGGGACGCGGCCATCCCCCAGGGCGGGGCGCTGCGGATCGAGGCCCGGGTGGCGGCGGGATCGCGGCCCGCGAGGGCCGTCGTCGGGATCTCGGTCCGGCCGGCGGCGAGCGCCCAGGAGATCGTGAGCGAGTACGTCGAGCTGGGGACCGTCGCGGACGATCGGCGCCTGGCGCTCGAGCTCGAGCGGCTGGACCTGGCGCCGGGCGCCTACTTGGTCGACATCGGCCTCTACCGCTCGGACTGGGAGTCGGCCTTCGACTACCACTGGGGCGCACACGCGCTCCAGGTCGACGGCGAGGTGGCCGGCGCGCGGCTGCTGGCGCCGCCCGCCCGGTGGAGCATCGACTCGGCCGAGGCCGAGGCGCCCAGCCCCACCCCCTGAGCGCCGGCCGGCGCCCGGCGGGGGTCAGGCCGGGGGGCTGATCCGGTAGATCCGCGCGGCGTCCGAGTCGAGGACCAGCAGGCTCCCGTCCTCGTCCTCGACCACGTCGACCGGGCGGTCGAGCGACACGAAGTCGGAGGCCTCGGCCGTCCAGGCGCCGTCGGCCTTGGTCGTCACCACCCGAATCATCCGGCGGCCGCCCCAGAGGGTGACGAAGAGGTTGTCGCGGTACTCGGCCGGCATCGCCGAGCTGGTGGAGAAGGCGATCCCGGACGGCGCGGCCCGCCGCTCGAGCTCCACCGCGGGGGCTTCGGTGCCCTCGCAGTTGTACCCCTTCCCGTTCCCCCAGCAGAAGGGATAGCCGTAGGCGAGGCCCTGCCGCACCCAGTTGACCTCGTCCTGGTTGCCCACCGGCTCGCCGCCGATCGGGTCCGGACTGTTGTCGTCCGCCCAGAGGCTCCCGTCCTCCGGGTGGAAGGCGAGGTCCCAGGCGTTGCGCAGGCCGTGCGCGTAGACCTCGCACCCGCCGCCCTCGATGGTGCAGCGCATGATCGTCGCGTTGCGCTGGTCGGGCTCGTCGCAGAGGTTGCAGGTCGCGCCGAGGCCGAAGTAGAGCATCCCGTCCGGGCCGACCGCCATGCCGTCGTTGGAGTGGATGTCGATGTGCTCGGCGACCGGGAGGCCGCTGATGATCGGCTTGGGAGGCTCGGCGGTGCCGTCGCCGTTCGTGTCCTGCAGCAGCAGGATCGACCCGCGCACGCCCACGTAGACGCCGTCCGGCCGCAGCAGGAAGCCGCTCACGAGGCTCGGGACGTCGGCGAACTTGGCGATCTTGTCCATGACGCCGTCGCCGTCGGGGTCGCTCAGGTGGTAGACGGCCGCCTTGCGGCCTCCCTCCAGCACGCCGAGGTAGCCGCCGCCCTTGCCGTCGAGCGCGAAGGCGGTCCCGTAGGGGATCTTGTCCGCGGCGATCGTCGCGGTGAAGCCGTCGGGCAGGGACGCGTTGATCTCGCCGAGGTCGCGGGTGCCCTCGCGGACCTGTCCCGGGCCGTCCTCGCCGGCCGGGGTGGTGCCCGTCGTGGCGGTCGCGCCGGATCCCCCGTCGTCGCGCGAGTCGGCGACCGCCCATCCGATCGCGGCGCCGACGACCAGGCCGATCACGAGCAGGATCGGGATGAGGGCGCGCTTCACCGGGGCGAGTCTAGCGCCGGGCGCCGGCCCGGGGTCAGGCCTCCGGGCGCCGCAGGACCACCAGGTCCTGAGCGCCCGCCCAGCGCCGGTGGGCGCCGGACCAGAGGCCGTCGATCGGCGGCCCCGCGAGCTCCAGGCCGGCGTCCGCCGCCATCCGCTCGATCAGGGAGACCCGGTAGGCGGTCATGCGCTCGGGGTCGTCGGAGAACGCGATCCCGACGCCCTCGTCCCACCCCGGGTGGACGTGGTCGAAGTCGAAGTCCGGCCGCGCGAACCCCTGCGGCCGCGGCCGGCCCGCCAGGTATCCGTCGAGCAGGAAGAAGCTGAAGAGCGCCCGGCCGCCGGGGCGCAGCACGCGCGCGGTCTCGGCGACGTAGCGGGCCGTCGTGGCGGGGCCCATGTGGGTGAAGATCGAGGCGGCGAAGACGACGTCGAAGCTCTCGTCCGGGAACGGGAACTCGTACCGCTCCGGAGTGACCGTCCCGCCGGGGTTGTAGTGCGTGTTGTGGATGTCGGCGTAGTGGAAGCGGAACCTCGGGTGCGCCGGGGTGAAGCGGCTCTGGAGCGCCTCGATCTTGCCCCGGTTGATGTCGAAGCCGCGATAGGAGCCCTCGCCGAAGAGGACGATCCGCAGGCAGTAGGCGATTCGCCCCTGGCCGCAGCCGATCTCCAGCACGTCGCTGTCGGCGCCGAGGCCGGCGTGCACGCGCAGCAGCACGGCCCACTCCTCGCCCCAGCGGAACCACTCCTCGAGGACCTCGATCCCCTCGTCGAGCATCCGCTCGGGCGGGGGGAGCAGGTCCGGCTCGTAGGCGGCGGCATAGCCGCCCCGGACCGCCTCGGGGCTCCCGCGCCGGCGCTCGCGCGCGGCGCGGACGCGCCCGAGCCGCCGGGCCGCGGCGGCCAGCCCCGACTCGATCCGCGCGATCCCGCCCCCGACGACGTCTCGATCGGCCATGCGCGGATCTTCTCAGGTGGCGGGGCGCGACGGCTGGGTGGGCGCGGGGTTCCGCCCGGGGGCGGCTACCCCCCGGCGGGAACGAAGCCCGGCACGAGCGCCGCGCACGAGGCGGCGTCGTCGACCCTGGCGATCCTGCGGGCCGCGACGTCGATCAGGTACGCCGATCCGTAAGGCGCGGCCTGGGAGTCGCCGTACTCGGCGTTGTCGTTTCGCATGTCCACCCCGGTCGCGCCACAGGCCATCGTCGTCCCCGGGATCGCCGGGAAGCCGCGGAGCGAGGGGTCGGTCCACCGCGTCTGGACGGCCCCGACGAGATCCCAGCTCGCGGCGAAGACCGGGACGCCGTCGAAGCTCGTCGGGTGCCCGAAGGTGTAGAGGACGGACCCGTGCGGCGGGTCCGGGAGCAGGCTCGCGACCGTGTCGACGACCTGGTCCTGCGCGGCGGCCGCACGGTCCCACACCGCGATGTCGGCGCGGACCTCCTGCGCGTAGCCGGCCGCCAGGAGGACGCCCGCGAGGACTGCGACGGACGAGCTCGCGAGGTGCCATCGGGGCCGCCCGCGGAAGGCCACCAGCCCGGCGACCATGGCGAGCGAGTAGACCAGCATCACGTACCCGATCGCGGCGAGCACGTTGACCCGGTTGAACTGGCCCTCGCGCAGCGGGCTGTAGACCTGGGGATCGCCCGGGATGAAGGTCAGGTAGCCGGCCGCGACGGCGAGGACGGACGCGGCGGCGGTCAGCAGCCAGCGTCGAAGCGCCGCGCGGGCCGCGTCGGCGCGGGGAAGGACCCAGCACGTGATCGCGCCGGCGAGCGCCACCGCAGCGAGCGCGCCGCAGACCGGGGCGGTGCGCGCCGCCCCGAACGGCAGCGCGGAGCGCGCCAGGATGGTCGTCGCCTGCTCGGCGATGGTCCACGCGTGGTGGGCCTGCACGGAGGCCGGCTCGGGCGCGTTCCAGGTGTTCGCCGTCACGAGCAGGAGCACGGGGGTCAGGACGGCGAGGTCGGCCGCCCAGCGGCTCGCCGCGCGCCGCCAGCCGGCGGCCAGGCGGTACGCCAGGACGGACATGAGCATCGCACCGGCCGCGACCTCGTAGGTCATGACGCTGAGGAGGTAGAGGACGAGCGCGACGCCGTGGAGGACGAACGAGCGGCGGCCGGTCGCCCGGAGGCCGCGGATGGCGACGGTCGTGCCGGCGAGGTAGAGCGCGATCGCCGGCAGCGCCGTCGCCGCCGCGGCCCAGAGCCGCGAGGCATCCGAGGCCGGGAAGAGCAGCAGGAGCCCCGCGATCAGGCCGGCGTGGAGGCGCTCCATGCCGAGCGTGCGCAGCAGCGCGAAGAGCGCGGCCGACATGGCCACGGCCATCGCGAGGGCCCACGCGAGGTGCGGGGCCGGGTCGGTGCCGAAGAGCGCATGCGTCGCCGGCAAATAGAGGACCGCGACCGGCCGGAAGGAGATGAACGTGAACGGCGCGACGAACCCCACGACGCCGCCCTCCGCGCCGAAGTGGTGGCGGACAGAGTGGTCCCAGTCGTCGTTGTAGAAGCCGCCGTGAGCGACGTGGGTCCCGTAGACCGCCGTGGCGAGCGCGCCGAGGAGGGCCGCCACGAGGGCGATCTCGCGCGCGCCGGTCCGGCGCGCCTCGAGGAGGGCGGAGGCGATCGCCGGGAACGGACCTCGGGC
>JAWVEV010000084.1:0-2674 GCA_033856535.1 Miltoncostaeaceae bacterium
GCTCGCCCTCCACCGGGTCCAGGGCGGCGAGCGTGGTGGTGTCGCCGGCGGCCAGCGCGGCGGCGACGGCGGCGTCGAAGCCGGCGGCGGCCGGATCGAGGTGGCCGGGCGCCTTCTCGCTGCGCCGGGCAGACCCGTCGCCCATCGCCAGGACGCCGACCGCCGCGGGCAGCTCCTCCAGCGTCGAGGCCAGGTCGTCGGGGCCGACACCCAGCCGCAGCCCGGTGTGACCGGCCTGGTCCAGCAGCCAGGCGCCCAGGGTGTGCGCCAGGGGGACCCGGCGCCCACCCGGGCGCACCGGCCCGTCGAACGGCGGCCGGAGGTCGACGCCGAAGCCGCGCAGGTCACCGGCGTCCCCGGATCCGAAGCGCTCGCCCGGCCCGGCGCCGTCGCCCACCACGACGACCACCTCGGGTCGGACGGCGAGCATCGCGGTCACCGCCTGCGCGCAGGCCCGGCGGAGCTCGGAGGTGTCGGCGTCCGGCCGGCCCTCGACCCCGGGCAGGAGAAGCGGCGGCGACGGGCAGAAGGCGACGGCGAGGGCCGCGCGGGCGGCCTGGGGCCGGGGCCCTCCGGGAACAACGGTCACACCGACAGTCTCCCGGATGCGACGTGGGACACTGCCGACGTGTCGAGCACGGAGACCCCCGGCAACGGGGCGCAGCAGGCCTCTCCGCCGAATGCGGAGAACTTGGAAGCGATCAGCGCGGAGGCGGTGAACGAGCAAGAAGCGGTCTCCGCGCCCGCTGCGGAACCGGCGGTCGAGCCGGCCGCGTCGGATGCGGTGACGCCCGACGCCGGGACCCCCGCCGCGCCGTCCCCCGAGGTCGCCGCGGTCGCCGACCCGACGGCGGACGACGCCGGCGCCGTCCCCGAGTCCGCCGCCGCGGAGCGGCCGACACCGGAACCGCCGAAGCCGAAGCCGTTCCCGATGCCCTCCCCGGCCCCCTCCGCGGTAGTCGCGCCGGCCGCGGCCGCCCCGGCCGAACCCGCTGCGCCGCCGCCGAGCGACCCCAGCCAATGGGGCCGGGTCGACGAGGACGGCACCGTCTACGTGCGCACCGCCGACGGCGAGCGCGCCGTCGGCTCCTGGCAGGCCGGTGAGCCCGCCGCCGGCCTGGCCCACTACGGCCGCCGATACGACGACCTCGCCACCGAGGTGACGCTGCTGGAGGCCCGGCTCAAGGCGCACACCGGCAACCCCTCCGAGATCAAGAAGAAGGCCCAGGGGCTGGCCGAGACGATCCCGCCCGCCGCCGCCGTCGGTGACCTCGACGGCCTCGCCGCGCGGGCTCGCGCGATGGTCGACATCGCCGACTCCGCGGCGGCCGAGTCGCGGGCCGAGAAGGCCGCGGCCCGTGCCGCACAGGTCGCCCGCAAGGAGGCCCTCGCCGCCGAGGCGGAGCAGATCGCCGCGGAGTCGACGGCGTGGAAGGCCGCCGGCGATCGGCTGAAGGCGATCGTCGAGGAGTGGAAGACGATCAAGGGCATCGACCGCAAGACCGACGAGGCGCTCTGGACCCGCTTCGCTGCGGCCCGCGACGCCTTCGGCCGGCGCCGTGGAGCGCACTTCGCCACCCTCGACGCGCAGCGCGGGGAGGCTCGGGCAGCCAAGCAGGAGCTCATCGCCGAGGCCCAGCGACTGGCGACGTCCACCGACTGGGGCCCGACCAGCGCCGCGATGCGCTCGCTGATGGACCGCTGGAAGGCCGTCCCGCGCACCGGCCGCGAGGGCGACGACGACCTGTGGAAGCAGTTCCGCGCCGCCCAGGACGTCTTCTTCGCGGCTCGCTCCGAGTCGGACAAGAAGCGGACCGGTGACGAGCACGCCAACCAGCAGCTGAAGGAAGAGCTGCTCGCCGAGGCCGAGAAGCTCGACCCGACGACCGACCTGCGCGGGGCGCAGAACGCGCTGCGCAAGATCCAGGAGCGCTACGACGCGGTCGGCCACGTGCCCCGCGGCGCGATGCGGGCGCTCGAGGACCGCATGACCGCCGTCGAGCAGAAGGTCCGCGGCGCCGCCGACGCCGGCCGCGCCCGCACTGCGCCGGAGAACCCGATGGTCGCCTCCATGCGAGCCGCGGTGACCAAGGCCGAGGAGCAGCTGGCCAAGGCCGAGGCCACTGGCGACACGAAGCGGATCGCCGAGGCCAAGGCCAACCTGGCGACCCGTCGCGAGTGGCTGGCCGAGGCCGAGAAGAGCGCCGGCCGCCGCTAGTCAGCAGCCGGCGACGGGCGCGAGCGGCGCCGGGGCGCCGATGCGGGGCATCCCGAGCAGGATGCCCGGCGTCGACGGCTTGATCCCCGCCTCGGCGGCGTCCCCGGCGCGGGTGCGGCGGTGCGAGAGCAGCGCGCCGTCGGCGACCAGGAAGTGCGGCTTGGCGTCGGTCACGACCGTCTCGACGACGTCCCCGGGTCGAACCCCGTCGGCCACCGTGAAGTGCACCAGCCGCCCGTCCCGGGCCCGGCCGGAGAGCCGACCCCGGGCGGCGTCCTTGCTGCCCTCGCCCGAGGCGACGAGGAGTTCGACCCGGGTGCCGACCAGCGCGCGGTTATCCGCCCAGCTGATCTCGTCCTGCAGCGCGGTCAGCCGCAGGTAGCGCTCCTGGACGACCTCCTTGGGGAGCTGTCCGTCCATCTCCGCCGCCGGCGTGCCCGGCCGCTTGGAGTACTG
>JAWVEV010000085.1:0-12206 GCA_033856535.1 Miltoncostaeaceae bacterium
TGACGCGACTTAGAGGCTCATCCCTCCTCGGGCCGGCTCCGCCGGCCCGCTCGCCTCGACGTGAGCCCCCAAGACGTGAAGCGTCTTAGAGGCTCATCCCTCCCGGGCCGGCTCCGCCGGCCCGCTCGCCTCGACGTGAGCCTCCAAGACGTGAAGCGTCTTACAGGCTCACGTCGTGCGGCAGGCTCTCGCGAAGCCCGCCCGGCGTGATCCGCACGAAGCGCGCGTTCCGGTGCAGGTCGGGGATCGTGCGGGCGTCCGAATAGCTCATCCCCGAGCGCAGCCCGCCGACCAGCGCGTGCACCACCAGGGCGGCGGAGTCGCGCAGTGGGACGACGGCCTCGACGCCCTCGGGGACCACCGGGATGAACTCGGTGTCGTCATCGCCCTCCTCGGTGGGCCGGGAGGCGGCGGCGCCCGCCGATGCCATCCCGCGGAAGACCTTCACGCGCTGGCCGTTGCGCACCACCACGACGCCCGGGCTCTCGGGCGTGCCGGCCAGGAGGTTCCCGACCATCACGGTCTCGGCGCCGGCCGCGATGGCCTTGGCCACGTCGCCGCCGGCCCGGATCCCGCCGTCGGCGATCACGGGGATGCCCTCCGCCGCGCAGACCTCGGCGCACTCCATGACGGCCGTGAGCTGCGGCAGCCCCACGCCGGCCACCACGCGGGTGGTGCAGACCGATCCGGGGCCGACGCCCACCTTCACCGCGTCGGCGCCGGCGCGCACGAGGTCGAGCGCGCCCTCGGGCGTCACCACGTTGCCGGCGACGATGTCCACGTCGGAGCCGAGCGCCTCGCGCACCTGGCCCACCGCCGCGATCGCGCGCTCGGCGTGCCCGTGGGCGATGTCGAGCACGAGCACGTCGGCGCCGGCGTCGGTCAGGGCCCGCGCCCGCTCCAGGAAGTCGCCGCGCACGCCGATCGCCGCGCCCACGGCGAGCCGCCCGCGCGGGTCCTTGGTCGCCTCGGGCCGCTCGCTCCACAGGCGCAGGTCGCGCGCGGTGATCAGGCCCGCCAGCCGCCCCTCGGGGTGGACCAGCGGGAGCTTCTCGAGCCGCGACTCGCGCAGGATCAGCCGCGCCGCCTCGCCGGTCGTGCCGGCCGGCGCGGTCACCAGGCGCTCCCGCGGCGTCATCAGGGCCTCGACCGTCAGCGCGGGGTCGTCCTGAAGGCTCAGGTCGCGACGGGTGAGGATGCCCAGCAGCAGCCCGTCCTCGCGCACCACCATCAGGGCGGTCACGTCGAGCCGGCCCATCTCCGAGAGCGCCTCGGCCATGCTCGCCTCGGGCCCGATCGTGTGCGGATCATCGATCACCAGCGCCTGCGCGCGCTTGACCCGGGCCACCTCGCCGACCTGGCGCTCGACGGTCAGGAAGCGGTGGATGATCCCGAGGCCGCCGGCGCGCGCCATCGTGATCGCCATCTCCGACTCGGTGACCGTGTCCATGTTCGCCGAGACGACCGGCACCGACAGGCGCAGCCTCCGGGTGAAGCGGGTCGCGACGTCCACGTCGCGCCGGGAGCGGATGCTGCTCCGGCGCGGCACCAGCAGCACGTCGTCGTAGGAGAGGGCGAGCGGGATCGGGTCGCGGAGCGGCACCGGGCCGAGGATAGCGGCCGCCCTCGGCCGGGGCTGGCCGGAGCCCTCCGCTAGCATCGCCTCACCGCGACCCCGCCGCGACGCACCCTCCGCGTCCGGCGCCCGTCACCTCTGGCCATCCTCGCCGCCATCCGCCGCACCCCGCTCGCCGCCGCGCTCGCGGTGCTCGCGGTCGCGACCGGATGCGGGGCCGAGTCGCTCGGCCCGTCGTCCGCGACGCTGCCCGAGGGGACCGAGGTCGCGCCCAAGCGCTACCTGGCCGACGCGGTCGAGGCCGGCGACGCGGTCTCGGACTTCGGGACGATCCTGGCCGAGGGCGGGACGGTGGCCGAGCGGGAGGCCCTCCTCGGGCTTGCGCCGCGTCTCCGGCTGGCGCTGGGCCGGCTGATCGTGGCCCACCAGCGGCTCGGGGCCGAGCGGCTGGCCGACCGGCGTCTCGAGCAGCAGCGCGAGCGCGCCGTGGAGCTGCTCGACCCGGTGCTCGAGGCGATGCGCCGGCTGGCGCAGGCGGCCGAGGACGGCCAGCCCGGCCGGGCGGCCGCGGCCTCGGAGAGCCTCTCGACCGCGGTGGCGGCGCTGCGCGCGGGGGCCGAGCCGGCGCCTTAGCGCGCGGCGCCGGCCGGGCTCAGGCCGGTCGCGAGCGGGCCGGGACCGCCGGGCGGCGGTCCGACGGCGGGTCGCCGTCGGCGCGGACCCCCTTGGCGAGGGCGATCGCGCCGATGCCGGCGGCGGCCAGGCAGGCGACGGCGCCCAGCGCCAAGCCGCCCCGGGGGGTGAGGGTGTCGGCCACGACGCCGACGATCGGGCCGCCCACCGGCGTGCTGCCGAGGAAGGCCACCGCCCACAGCGCCATCACGCGGCCGCGGAAGGCCGGCTCGGCCGTGAGCTGGATCGTCGAGTTGCCGGTGGCGAGGAAGGTGATGCTGGTGGCGCCCACGAGCATCAGCGCGGCGACCGCCACGGGCAGCGTCGGCGCCAGCGCGGCCAGCCCGAGGGTCAGCGAGAACGCGAGCGCCGCCCGGGTCAGCGACCGGACGCCGGTCCCGCGCCGCCCCGCCGTGACCAGGCCGCCGACGATCGCGCCGGCGCCGATCGCCGAGGTGAGCAGGGCGTAGGTCCCGGCCCCACCGTCGAAGGTTCGCTGGGCGAGCACCGGCAGCACCACCGAGAACTCGAAGGCGAGGGTCCCGATCAGCCCGACCATCAGCAGCGGCACCAGGAGGCCGCCGGTGCGGCGGACGTACCGCAGGCCCGCGCGGACCTGGCCGCGGGCGCGCTCGGCCGGCGCCGAGGGCAGCAGGGAGCCGCGGTCCATCCCGGAGAGCGCCGCCAGCACCGCGATGTAGCTCGCCGCGTTCACCAGGAAGCAGGCGCCGAGCCCGATCGTGGCGATCAGGCCGCCGGCGACGGCCGGCCCGACGGCCCGGGCGCCGTTCACCAGCAGGCTGTTGAGCGTGACCGCGTTGCGCAGCTGATCGCGGCCGACCATCTCGAGCGCGAAGGCCTGGCGGCCGGGGGTGTCCACCGCGTTCACGACGCCGAGGAGCACGGCCAGCACCACGACCATCCAGAGCTCGACGAGGCCGCTCACCGTCAGGATTCCCAGGGCCAGGGCCAAGAGGCCGAGCGCGGTCTGGGTGGCCACCAGCAGCTTGCGCTTGTCGGCGCGGTCGACCAGCAGCCCGCCGTAGGGCGCGAGCGCCAGCACCGGGAGGAACTGGGCGGCCATGATCAGCCCCAGCCCCGTTCCCGAGCCGGTGAGCTGGAGCACGAGCCAGGCCTGCCCGACGGTCTGCATCCAGGTGCCGATCAGGCTGATCGCCTGGCCGGTGAAGTAGCGGCGGTAGTTGGGCGTCCCCAGCGCGGCGAAGGTGCCGTTGCCGGCGAGGCGGATCACTCGCCGCGCCCGGCGGCGCCGATCGGCGCGGGACCCTCGGCCGGGACGATCTCGGCCAGCGCCTCGAGCGCCGGCAGGGCCGCCAGCACGCCCGCGACCTCCGCCTCGGGCAGCTCGCCCAGTCGCTCCACCAGAAGCCGCCCATGGGCGGCGCGCAGGCGGCGAACGAGCCGCCGGCCGGCCGGCGTGGGGCGGACCACCGCGCAGCGGCGGTCGTCGGCGTCCGAGGCGCGGACGATCAGCTCGCGCTCCTCGAGGTGCGCGAGGATCCGGGAGAGCATGGTGGGGTGGAGGCCCTCCGCGGCGGCGAGGTCGCCGCTCCGCATCGGTCCCTCGCGCACGACCGTCGCGAGCGCGCTGGACTGGGCCGGGCTCAGGCTCTCCTCGGCGCTCGTGCGCCGCAGGTCGCGGCCCAGGCGCAGCACCGCGCGGCGCAACCGCGCGACCGACTCCTCGCTGAGCACATCCGCCGCCGCCATCCGCCGCCCCTCGACTTCATTTGCCTGCCGGCAAGCATCCTAGCGCGGCATGCCCGGCCGGCGCCCCGGCGCCAAATGGCGCGACGCGGCCGGGCGAGAGGAGGCACGACCACCGATCCGCCAAATGGCGCCCCGGCGCCCCGGCGCCATTCGGCGCACCGGCCGCTCGAGCCGGACCCGATCGCTTCCGCCGCTTGGCCCCGCCGGCCGACTCTCACGGCGCCACCTGGCGCGGGCGCCCGCTTGCCGCTCCTGGCCGGCGCCAGTTGGCGCTGCCGGCACCAACTGGCGCGCGCCGGCGGCCTCCCGCGCTCAGCCCCCGGCGGGGTCCTCCCGGAGCGCTCCCGGAATCAGCGGGACGAACCCCGCCGGCACCAGGCGCTCCAGCCGTCCGCCGCGCACGCGCACCAGGTCGCCGCGGCCACCCTCGCCCACCGGGCAGACCATCGCGGCCCCCGGCGCCAGCTGGGCCACCAGCGCCGCCGGCGGGGCCGAGCTCATCGCCGCCACCGAGATCCCGCCGAATGGCGCCCGGTCCGGCGCGCCCAGCGCGCCGTCGTCCCAGCGCACCTCGACGTTGTCGTAGCCCAGCTCGGCGAGCCGGGCGGCGGCGGCACGGGCCAGGTCGGCCAGCCGCTCGATCGCGACCACCTCGCGGCAGCAGCGCGACAGCACCGCCGCGCCGTAGCCCGAGCCGGCGCCCACCTCCAGCGTCCGCTCGTCCCCGGCCAGCTCGAGCGCCTGGGTCATGAACGCGACGATCCAGGGCTGGGAGATCGTCTGGCCGCCCGCGATGGGGAGAGGCGAGTCGGCGTACGCGTCGTCGACCTGGGCGGGATCCACGAACCGCTCCCGCGGCACCTCGGCCATCGCCCGCAGCACCCGCGGGTCCGCGATGCCCCGCTCGATCAGCCGGCGCACCATCCGCTCGCGCCCCATCGCGGCGCGCAGAGGGTCCATCAGCTCCCCCCGGCGCCGCCCGTCCCGGCCAGCGCCGCCACCGTCGCCGCGGCCTCCTCCATCACGGCCCGCACGACCTCCTCGGCCCCGGGCTCGTCCTCGGCCAGCCCCGCCGCCTGCCCGGCCCACAGCGCCAGGTGCTCCGCGTCCCCGGCCTTCACCGCGGCCGCGCGGACGGTCGCGCTCGCGCCGGCCTGCGCCGGGTAGCCCAGCGCCGGCGGCCCCGCGGCCTCCAGCGCGTCCACCAGCTTGTTGCGCACGCCGCGCGCGGGGCGGCCGGAGATGGCCCGCGTGATCACGGTGTCGGTGTCGCGGGCCCGGCGCAGCCGCTCCCGGTAGGCCGGCGGCGTCCCGCTCTCCGTCGTGAGCAGGAAGCGCGTGCCGAGCTGGACCCCGGACGCGCCGAGCGCCAGCGCCGCCACGAGGCCGCGGCCGTCCATCACCCCGCCGGCGGCGATCACCGGGACGTCGACCGCCCGGACCACCTGCGGGACGAGCGCGAAGGTGCCGACCAGGGGGACCCGGCCGTCCTCCGGTACCTCGAAGTTCGAGCGGTGGCCGCCGGCCTCGCCGCCCTGGGCCACCACGGCATCGGCGCCGGAGGCGACGGCCCGCACGGCGTCCTCCACGTTCGCGACCATCGCGATCAGCGGCACCCCTGCGGCGCGCGCCAGCGGCGCGATCGGAGCCGGGTCGCCGAGCCCGACGGTCACGGCCCGCGCGCCCGCCTCCAGCGCGGCGGCCACCAGATCCTCGGGCGCCCCGGGCGCCGGCATCGCGGGCGGCCGCGCGTCGGGGTCCACACCGAGCTCGGCCCGGGCTGCCGCGAGCGCTCCCGCGGGGTCCGGCGCGCCGGCGACGGGCGGCGTCGGCCGCGCCAGCAGCACGTTCACGCCGATCGGCGCGTCGGTCAGCTCTCGCGCCCGGCCCACGGCGACCGTCAGGGCCTCGACGCTCATCATCGCCGCGCCGAAGGTCCCGAGTCCGCCGCCGCGCGACACCGCCGCCACCAGCTCCGGCGTGGTCGGGCCGCCGGCCATCCCCGCCAGCAGGATCGGGTGCCGGATGCCGAGCAGGTCGCAGAGGGGCGTATGGAAGCCCACGGGGCCAGTCTACGAGCGGGCGGCGCCGCCCTGCCCGGCGCCGTTAAGGTCCGGCCATGATCCGGTTGCAGCACGTCGGGATCACGTTCCCGCCCGGCGAGGCGGAGACGATCCGCGTCTTCTACCGCGACGTGATCGGCCTTCGGGAGATGCCCGTGCCGCCCGAGGTCGCCGGCCAGGGCTGGGTCTGGTTCGGGACCTGCGACGAGGGCATCGAGCTGCACTTCGTCCCGCACCCGATCGCGCCCGACCCGGCGCGGATCCATCACTTCTGCCTCCAGGTGGAGGACATCGCCCCGGTCCGCGCGCGCCTCGAGGCGGCGGGCCACGAGTGCTTCGAGGCCGGCGCCGAGATCCGGGGCCGGGAGCGGCTCTTCACGCGGGACCCCGTGGCGAACCTGATCGAGCTGATCCGCATGGGCCCGCACGGGCCCGGCAACCCTTCCGCCGGGCCCGGGAGCTGACAGCTAGAGGTCGCGCTCCGCGGCGAGCTCGAGGGCCTTTTCGCGGGCGTGGACCACGTCCCAGGGAATCGTGATCGCCCGGCCCTCCATTTCCACCACGCCGGCGGAGCGCAGCTTGCTGAAGGCCGTCGTAACGGCCTCGCGCGAGGCCCCGACCAGCGAGGCCCACTGCGCGTGGGTCAGGTCCAGGCGCAGCTCGATGCCGGCCCGGGTGGTCTTGCCGAAGCGCTCGGCGAGCTGGTGCAGGCGCGCCCGCAGGCGGTCCTCGACGCGCATCTCGCTCACCAGCGCGACGGTCTCGCGCAGCATCGCGCAACGGTCCGAGAGCATCTCGGCGAGGTTGCGCCCGAGGCGCGGGTAGCGCGCGATGAGCCCCTCGACGGCGCGCCCCGAGAGGGGCGAGACGGCCGAGTCCTCGAGGGCCGCGACGCTCGATGCCGGAACGGCGCCGAGGGTCGAGTAGATCGCTCCGGACTCGAGGATCTGGATCATGATCTCGTGGCCGGGGGCGGTGCTCTCGAAGAGCGCCAGGCGCCCGTCGCGGACCACGTAGAGGTGGTCGAGGCGGGCCAGCGGCTCGGGCATGGCCGCGCCGCGCGGCCAGCGCACGAGCGGCAGCCGGCTGTCGAGCAGGGTCAGGTCGCGATCCGGCAGACCGGCGAAGAGGTCCATCTGCGCCAGGTCGACCCGGGCGGGGGGAAGTGCGCTCGGCGGCGGGAAGCGCAGATCCCGTGTGGGTCGGGGGAGAACAGTGGCCATGGGAGTGACTGTGCCACCCATTTGTTAGGGAGTCCTGAGAATCTGCCTAAAAACTCGTGCGGGACCCCCCGCCTTGGGACAAGGTCTGTTCCTTCGGCTAGGGGACGTCGAGGGCCCGTCCCCCCCGGGCGGTGGGGTTGACGCGAGGGCTTCGAGTGCCGTCTCCGAATCGGGTCGCGAGGCCCGCCCGGTAGCATCCGACCACCCGCGGAAAGGACCGACGTGGACCGGCCGAGCCCCGCCGTCCAGGACTACCTCAAGGCGATCTATCGGCTGGCGGACACGCAGGAGGTCAAGAGCCCGGTGACCACGAGCCAGGTCGCCGAGGCGCTCGGCGTGACCACGGCCTCCGCGAGCAACATGCTGAAGCGGCTGGACGGCCTCGGCTACGTGAGCCAGGTCAAGCGCCAGGGCGTGGAGCTCAGCGACAGCGGCCGGCAGGCGGCGCTCGAGGTGATCCGCCACCACCGGCTGCTCGAGACCTACCTCGCCACCCGACTCGGCATGTCCTGGGACGAGGTCCACCGCGAGGCCGAGGTGCTCGAGCACCACCTGTCGGTGGCGCTGGCGGACCGCATCGCCGAGGAGCTGGGCCATCCCGAGCGCGACATCCACGGGGACCCGATCCCGACGCTCGGCGGCGAGGTCGAGCGGCCGGCCTCCACGCCGCTCGCCGACCTCGAGGTGGGGGTCTCGGGCGTGGTCAGCCGTGTCAGCGACCGCGACGCCGCCCTGCTGCGCTTCCTTGCCGAGCTCGGCCTGACCCCCAAGGCCCGCGTGCACATCGTGGCGCTCGCGCCCTTCGGCGGGCCGATGAGCGTCCGCGTCGGCATCGACCGCATGGTCGAGGTGCCGCCGCAGGCCGCGCGCTCGGTCTACGTCGAGGACCTCGTGCCGCCGGAGACCGGCTGATCCGCCTCCGTTTCGCGCCCCGCCGGCGCGGGAACGGCTCCGGCCGTCCCCGTCCCGCCCGCGCACCCGCCCCCTGAAAGGAGCCGCATGAGCACGAGCAACCTGCCGGAGGGCCCCACCGCCGAGGGCACCGACCCGCCCGCCGCTGCGCTGCAGAGCGACCGCGGCAAGACGGTCATCGCGGAGAACGTCGTCGCCCGCGTGGCCGACATGGCGGCGCGGGAGATCCCCGGCGTGCACAGCCTCGCCGGCGGCGTCGGCAGCCGCCTGCGCCGGCTCGCGCCGGGGATGGGCGAGGCCAACCGCGCGGCCGCGGTCGAGGTGGGCGAGAAGGAGGCGATCGTCGCCCTCGACCTGGTGGTCGAGTACGGCGTCAGCATCCCTCAGCTCGCCGAGGCGGTCCGCCGCAACGTGATCGAGCGGGTCGAGTACACGACCGGCCTGATCGTGAAGGAGGTCAGCATCGAGGTGACCGACCTCCACTTCCCCGACGGCGACCGGGACGCCGAGCCGACGGCTCCGCGCGTCCAGTAGCGGGGCCGGGAGTGCCCGCCGGCATCGAGCTCGCCCTCGCCGTCGAGGCCCACATGCGCGCCTGCGCGGGGATCGCCGGCCTCGACCCCGACAGCCACCTGTCCACCGTCGGGCCCGGGCACCTGGTCCGCGGCGTCCGCGTGATCGCGCCGACGGGCGATCGGGGGACCGCCGTGACGCTGGAGCTGATCGGCCTGGCCGGCGCGCGCCTGCGCGAGGCGGCCGAGGCCGCCCGCTCCTCGGTGCTCGAGATCGTCGCGGCGCGCGGGCTCCCGGCAGGGCCGGTGGAGGTGCGCGTGACCGAGGTGGCGGCGCACGCGCTGCCGCCTCAGGAGACGGCCACCGCCCCGCCCCCGCCGCCCCCGGGGGAGCCCCCGCCCGCCGCGCCCCCGCCCCCGCCCGCGCCGCCCCTCCCCGGCCCGCCGCCCAAGGCCGTGGCGCCGGGGCCGGCGGCGACCCCGGCCTCCCAGACCGTCCGCATCGCGGTCGCGGCACCCGACGGGACCGAGATCGTCCTCGCCGTCACGGTCTCGGTCGAGGTGGAGCGCCGGTGAGGAACGGCGTGAACCGCCTGGTGGCGATCCTGCTGCTCGCGGCGATCGTCGCCGGCTGCGTCCTGATCGCCATCGAGGTGATCGCGCGACTTGCCGGCGAGGGCCCGCAGCTGGGCGGACTCGACTACCGCTCCGGGTGGAGCGAGATGGTCGACTGGGCCCCCGGACGCGCCCTGCAGACGACGATCTTCGCGGCGGTCGGGCTGGTCGGGCTGCTGGTCCTGATCGCCGAGGTGCGCCCCCGCCGGCGCGAGCGCACGGTCGAGATCGGGCGCTCGGCACACGGCCCGGTGCTCCTGCGCGCCGACTCGGTGGCGCCCTACCTGCGCGGGCGGATGGACGAGCGTGACTTCGTCCGCAACAGCGCGCCGCACGTGGAGCTGACCGGCCTGACGGCCGAGCTCCGCGACCACCCGCGCACGACGCGGCCGGTCGACGAGACCGAGCTCGCCCAGACCCGCGAGGCGATCACCCGCGAGCTCCGGCGGATGGGGCTCGAGCCGGCGACGGTGATCATCGAGCCGCGCGAGCCCCGGCCGCCCCGGGAGCGGGGGGAGCCGCCCTCGTGAACGCCGTCAACCGCGCCCTGCTGATCGTCCTCGCCCTGGTCGCGCTGGCCGCCGGCGCCGTCGGCGCGCTGGCCTCGGGCGGCGCCGTCGACCCCGGCGACGTCGACTCGGTCATCCCCTACCGCGACGCGTGGAACCGCTGGAACGACATCGACTGGCAGCAGGCGGTGCCGCGCTGGTCGCTGCTGGCCGGCGCGATCGCGGTGGGCATCCTCGCCGCGATCCTGCTCGTCCGCGAGGTCGCCCCGCGCCGGAGCAGCGGCCCGGACCACGTGGTGGTCGAGCGCTCGCCCCGCGGCGAGACGCGGCTCAGCCTCGCGGCGGTTCGCCGCGGCGCCGAGCGCGAGGCCCGCGCCGCCGAGGGCGTGGACCGGGCCGACCTCGAGGGGCTCTCGGTGGAGGACGGCGCGGCGCGGGCGCGGTTCCGGGTCCGGGCCGGCGAGGGTGCGTACCTGCCGACGCTCGGGGCGGCGGTGGCGAACCGGGCGGGCGCCTCGCTGGCGGCGATGCTGGGCAGGGCGCCGGCCGAGGTCACCGTGGTCATGGAGGTCCGCCACGAGCGTCGGCGGGCGGAAACGCGCGAGACACGAAGGGTGGAATAGGTGGACCCACGCAACGTGATCGGCCTGGCGGTCGGCCTCTGGCTCGGCTTCATCTGGGTCGTGTGGGGCTTCGGCGACATGGTGCTGGTCGCCCTCGCCGGCGCGATCGGCTACGTGATCGCCAAGGTCATCTCGGGCGACATCGACCTGCAGGCCGCGCTGCGCCGGCTGTCCGAGCGCAGATAACCGCCCGCGGGCGCCTCGGTCCCCCGGCTCCTCAGTCCTCGAAGGGCTGGGCGTCGTCCGCCAGGTCCTGCACGTCCAGCCCGAGGCTCTGCAGGAAGAAGGGCGTGAGCAGGTTCAGCGTGTGCCGGCAGGCCGGGCAGATCGGGAGCGGGGGAGGCTCGGGCAGCTCCGGGGTCTCGCCGAGCAGCGTGTAGGCCTTCCCGCAGTACTTGGCGCAGACGCCGCAGGAGCCGGCCTTGCAGTCGAACCGCACCAGGTCGACGCCGGCCGCGCCGATCTCGGCCCGGAAGGCCGCGTGCTGCCGGGCGTAGTCCTCGGCCTCGCGGGCGAGGTCCGCGCGCATCTCGGGCGTCCAGCCGTCGCGCAGCGCCTGGCCGAAGGGCTCGGGCGGGTCGTCGATCTCGGCGAACCGGGCGGTCCACCGGTCGATCTCGGCGTCCCAATCCCGGTCCGGCATGCCTAATCCTCGATGAAGTCCACCAGGACCTCGCGGTCGATCAGGCCCGCCTCGCGGCCGCGGCGCAGCAGCTCGGCCACCGCCGCGCGGCCGTCCTCGCCGTAGTCGAGGGTGCGGTCGTTCACGTACATCCCGACGAAGCGGTCGGCGAGGTCGCGGTCCAGCCCCCGGCCGAACTGCTCGGCGTGCTCGAGCGCGCCGGCGCGGTGCTCCAGGCCGTAGGCGATGCTGTCGCGCAGCAGGTGCGACAGGCGGGCCAGCGTGTCGCCCTCGTCCAGGTCGCGGCGCACCGCGTTGGCGCCGAGCGGCAGCGGCAGGCCCCCGGTGAGCTCGTCCCACCACTCGCCCAGGTCGAGCAGGCAGCGCAGGCCCTGTCGCTCGTAGGTGAGCTGGCCCTCGTGGATGACCAGGCCGGCGTCGACCTCGCCGGCCTCGACCACGTCGAGGATCCGGTCGAAGGGGGTGATCACCGGCTCGTCGATCCGGCCCACCGCCAGCTGGAGCTCGAGGAAGGCGCTGGTCAGCGCGCCCGGCACGGCGATCCGCTTGCGCGGCAGCTCGGCGAGGTCGATCTCCTCGCGCGCGACCACGATCGGCCCGTACTTCTCGCCCATCGAGGCGCCGTGCGGCAGCAGCCGGTAGCGGTCCGACAGGTACGCATAGGCGTGCACCGAGAGCGCGGTCACCTCGAGCCGGCCCTCGCGCGCCCAGACGTTCAGCGTCTCGATGTCGCGCAGGATGTGCTCGAAGCGGAAGCCGTCGGACGGGATCAGGTCCTGGGCCAGCGCGTAGAACATGAACGCGTCGTCGGGGTCCGGGCTGTGTCCCAGGCGGATCAGGCGGTCGCTCACTGGAAGTAGGTGTCCTCGTGTCGGTAGGGGGGCGCGCAGGCGCACAGCAGGCGCAGCGGCCCGTCGCCGCTCGCGCGGATCTGGTGCCAGGCGCCCGGCGGGATCAGGATCGCGTCGCCCGCGGCCACGCCGCGGCGCTCGCCGTCGAGCTCCATCTCGCCCGCGCCCTCGACCAGGTAGTAGATCTCCTCGCTCTCGAGGTGCCGGTGGCGGACGGTCGCCTCGCCGGCCTCGATGGTGGCCTCGGCCAGGCTCTGGTGGGCCACCGGGGCGTTG
>JAWVEV010000086.1:0-14229 GCA_033856535.1 Miltoncostaeaceae bacterium
CGAGGCGATGAGCCCGGCGACGCTGAGCGCGTCGACCTTCACCCTGGCCCCGACCGCCGGCGGCCCCGCCGTGGCCGCGACGATCACGCCGTCGGGCGGGAACACCACCTTCACGCTGAACCCGACCGCCGACCTGGCGCACTCCACGTCGTACACGGCGACCGTGACGACCGGGGCGACCGACGCCGCGGGCAACCCGATCGCCGCACCGCAGACCTGGACCTTCACGACCGCCGCCCAGGACGGGGCGATCCTGTTCCAGAACGGCATCGCCGTGATCGAGGCCGAGGACTACGACGTCAGGACCGCGCGCGCGGGCAAGGACTGGGTCCCCGGCCAGAGCCCGGCGGGCTCGGTGGGCGGCGCCCTCCAGGCCGCCCCGGACACCGGCGTGACCATCTCGGCGAGCAGCACCACCGAGACCACGTCTCCGGAGCTCGGCTACCTGGTGCGCTTCCCGGCCGCCGGCACCTACTACGTCTGGCTGCGGGCCTACGCGCCGAACAGCTCCGGCAACTCCGCCCACACGGGCGTCGACGGCGACATGCAGACCACGTCCGACGAGCTCTCGACCAACGTGACCGGCTCGTGGGACTGGTTCTCCTCGACCCTCAGCGCGCCGGGCACGGCCACGATCAGCGTGGCGAGCCCCGGCCTCCACACCGTCCAGGTCTGGATGCGCGAGGACGGCATGCACCTCGACCGGATCCTGCTCACCCCGGAGTCGACCTTCCACCCGACCGGCGACGGCCCGCCCGCGAGCCCGCGCGACAGCTCGGGCGCGGACATCGTGTCGCCGCGCTTGGTCGGCGCGCAGCCGGCGGACGGCGCGACCGGCGTCGCGCTCGGCGCCGACGTGGTCGCCACCTTCTCGGAGGCGATGGACCCCGAGACCCTGACGTCGGCCACCGTGGCGCTGTCGCCGACCGACGGCGGCCCGGAGATCCCGGTGAGCCTCGGCACCTCGCCCGCGGGCGACGTCCTGACGCTGAACCCCTCGACGGACCTCCGGCCGCGCACCTCCTACACGGTCCGGGTCACGGCCGGCGCGGGCGACCTCGCCGGCAACGCGCTGTCCCCGACGGCCACCTTCTCCTTCACCACCGGCGCCCCGCCCGGCGACGCGACCCCGCCGACGATCACCGGCCGCACGCCGGCCCCGGGCGCCATCGGCGTCCCGATCGGCGGGTCGGCCGCCGTCACCTTCTCGGAGGCGATGGACCCGGCGACGGTGACCGGCGGCGGGCTGACGCTCGCCCGCAGCGCCGACGCGAGCGACGTCCCCGCGACGGTCGCGGCGTCCGGCGACGGGCGCACCTTCACGCTCACGCCGGCCGGCGACCTGGCCGCCGGCGTCGCCTACACGGCGACGGTCTCGACCGCGGTCCGCGACGCCGCCGGGAACCCGATCGCGGCCGCGTCGACCTGGAGCTTCACCACCCTGCCCGCCCCGGCGGGCGGCGGCGCCGGCGCGGGCCCTGTGGTCTTCTCCTCCGGCCAGGCGGTGATCGAGGCCGAGGACTTCGACCAGCGGATCCCGCGCGCGGGCGACGACTGGGTCGCGGGGGAGAGCCCGCCCGGCTTCGTCGGCGACGCCCTCGAGGTCGCGCCGGACAACGGCTCGGGATCGTCGGGCGACATCCCTTCCACCGCCGCCGAGCTCGCCTACGTCGTGCGGTTCCCCGCGCCGGGCACGTACCGGGTCTGGCTGCGCGGCTACGCCCCCGACGGCTCGAGCAACTCGGTCCACACGGGTCTGGACCACGTCCTGCAGGACACGTCGGACTCGATCTCGACCAACACCTTCGGGACCTGGGTCTGGTTCCAGACCTCCCTGAACGGCCCGGGCCCCGCCGCCGTGACCGTGCCGACCGCGGGCGACCACACCTTCCACGTGTGGATGCGCGAGGACGGGTTCCACCTGGACCGGATCCTGATCACGACGTCGACCTCGACGACGCCGCCGGCCGGCGCCGGGCCGACGGCCGGCGCCCGCGCGGACGCCGGCGCCGACACCACCCCGCCGACGATGATCGACCGCTCCCCGGTGCCGGGTGGCCCGCGCGTCCCGCAGGGCTCCGACGTGGTGGCCGCGTTCTCCGAGGTGATGGGCCCGGCGTCGGTGACGTCGTCCAGCTTCCGGCTCGCGCCGGTCGCCGGCGGCCCCGACGTGGCGGCGACCGTGGGCCTGAGCGCGGACGGCCGGTCGGCGGTCCTGAACCCCGACCAGCCCCTGCAGCCCGGCACCGCATACCGGGCCACGGTGACGACCGGCGTGACCGACCTCG
Organism: Miltoncostaeaceae bacterium; assembly: GCA_033856535.1. GTDB lineage: Bacteria > Actinomycetota > Thermoleophilia > Miltoncostaeales > Miltoncostaeaceae > JAWVEV01. The sequence goes on from JAWVEV010000086.1 coordinate 2,289, forward strand.
CCGGCAACGCCCTGCCGGCCGAGCGCGCCTGGGTCTTCACGACCCGCGTCCCCGAGCAGTACGAGCCCGCCGACGGCCGGATCCTCTCCGGCGTCTCCACGCGCGGCCTGGACGAGAACCTCGACGCGTTCCTCGCCGTGACCCAGCAGCCGTCGATCGCCGTGCACAACCGCTACAACCGCCGCGGCGACCCGTCCGGCTTCCGGGTGGCGTTCGACGAGGCCCAGGCGAAGGGGGTCACCCCGATGATCTCCTGGGCGTTCTTCCAGTCGCCGAACGTCTACAGCGCCACCGAGGCGGGCGCGAACCATGCCTCGATCGCCCGCGGCGACATCGACGGATACCTCCTCGACCGGGCCGCCGAGGTGCGCGCCTACGGCAAGCCGGTGTTCCTCCGCCTGCACTGGGAGATGAACGGCGACTTCTTCGCGTGGAGCGTCTACGACGGCGACGGCGCCGCCAAGGCGGCCAACAGCCACGCCGAGTTCCGCGCCTCCTGGCGGCGCGCGGTCATCCTGTTCCGGGGAGGCACGCGCGGCCAGGTGAACGCCGCACTCGCGGCGGCCGGCCTGCCGGGTCTGACGACCCCCAACACGGTCGTCCCGCCGACCCCGAACGTGGCCTGGGTCTGGACCCCCGGCTCGAGCACGCCCTCGCCCGACGACGTGAACGCGTACTGGCCGGGCGACGACTACGTCGACTGGGCCGGCGTCGACTGGTACCCCTCCGGGACCAACGACGCCGGGCACGTCGCGGCCCGCGCGGGCGCGCCGGGCGGGCCGAACGAGCTCTACGCGCGCTATTCCGGCTCGGCGGGCCCCTCCAGCAAGCCGTTCCTGATCGGCGAGTGGGGCATCCTCGGCCAGGACCGGCCGAGCTGGACGGCGGACATGTTCCAGTGGTTCGCGGCGCACCCGCAGGTCAAGGCGCAGCTCTACTTCAACATCGCCGCGTCGGACAGCAACAGCCAGCTGCAGGACTTCCCGCTCTCGGCGGCGGCCTTCCGCGCCGGCGTCAGCGGGAGCAACTGGATCACCGCGAAGGATGCGGTCGGGGGGCCGCTGGCGCCACCGGCACCCTGAGGCGGAGCGTGATCGCCACCGGGGGACGGGTAGGTCGTCCCTCGAGCCACGCCACCGGGAGGGAGCCATGAGCACGCCCACGTTCACCAGTCGGGTTCGGGTCACGCGCGAGCGCCCTCCGCTCCGCACGGCCGAGCTGCTCGAGACCGGGGAGACGGTCACGTTCGGGACGCCCGGCTACCAGGGCGACTTCTACGGGTTCGGCGAGGGCGAGCTGCGCGAGCGCGGCGGCACGTTCGACTACTTGCTGGCCGCGGTGGCCGCCTGTCTCACGGGGACCTTCGGCCAGGCGCTGAAGGCGCGCGGGATCGCCAGCGACGCCGACAGGCTCACCTCCGAGGCCGAGGCGCACGTCGAGGTCGAGGACCGGATCATGGTGATGAAGCGCGTCACGGTGCGGTATCGGCTGCGGCTGGACGACCCGGCGCACGCCGAGGCGGCCGAGCGGGCGCACGAGCACCACGTCCGCGCCTGCGGGGTGGCGCGGTCGGTCATGCCCTCGCTGGCGATCCGGACGGAGCTCGAGCTGGTCGGCGCGGAGGCTCCGGCGCCGGCGTAAGCCCTCCGCCCGCGCGAGCGAACAGGTGTTCGCTATGCTTGCCGCCATGCCCGCCCCCGCCGCCCCCGAGCGCCCGCAGCTGCGCTGGCGCCTGGCCGACGACGACGCCGGCCGGCCCGACCTGCTCGGCGACCTGGTCGAGCGCGTGCCGGGGGTGGGGGAGCTCGCCGGCATGGAGCTCCTTCACGTCCGCGCCGGCAGGGTGATCAACAAGGTCCCCGCGGCGTCGCGGATGCCGTTCCGCTGGACGATCAACGCCTACCGCGGCTGCAGCCACGCCTGCGTCTACTGCTTCGCCCGGCCCACGCACGAGTACCTGGGGCTGGGCGCCGGAGAGGACTTCGAGCGGCGGATCGTCGTGAAGGTGAACGCGGTCGAGCGCGTGCGCGCCGAGCTGGCGGCGCGGTCCTGGCGCGACGAGCACATCGCGATGGGGACGAACACCGACCCCTACCAGACCTGCGAGGGCCGCTACCGGCTCACCCGCGGGATCGTCGAGGTCCTCGGCGAGGCCCGGAACGAGTTCTCGATCCTCACGAAATCGACGCTCATCCTGCGCGACCTCGACGTCCTGGCCGATGCCGCGCGGCGGACGGAGGTCCGCGCGAACCTCTCGATCGGGACCGTCGACCGCGACGTCTGGCGGGCGACCGAGCCCGGGACGCCGAACCCCCTGCGGCGGCTCGACGCCGTGGCCCGGCTCAACGAGGCGGGCATCCCCTGCGGCGTCCTGATCGCCCCGGTGCTGCCCGGGATCTCCGACGGCGAGGACCAGCTGGAGGCCGTCGTGCGCGGCGCCATCGCCGCCGGGGCGGTCTCGATCTCCGCGATTCTCCTGCATCTGCGGCCCGGCGTGCGCGAGCACTACCTCGGCTGGATGGCCGAGGCCCGGCCGGAGCTCGTGGCCGCGACCGAGCGCCGCTACCGGCGCGCGTACGGCGACCCGGCCGACCGGCGCGCCTTCGCGGCGCGGGTGCGCCGCCTGATCGAGCGCCACGGCGGCCGGTCGGAGGCCCCGGCCGTGATGCGCGCCCCGGCGGCGCCGCCCCCGCCGGAGGACCGCCAGCTCAGCCTCATCTGAGGGGCCCGCGGACTCCAGCCGCGCCGCCGGCCGGTCGATCGGTTGCTATCGTCGGCGCGTTCTTTCGGTCCACGGAGAGGTCCACAACCCGCATGTCGGCTGTCCTGCTGCCGCTCTACCTGGTCATCTTCATCGGCCTGATCTACCTGGTGGGCATCCGCCCCCAGCAGAAGCGGCGCCGGGAGCTCCAGGGCCTGCTGTCCCAACTCCGGCCCGGCGATGAGGTCGTGACCGTCGCCGGCATCTACGGAACCGTCACCGAGGTCGAGGAGGGGGAGACCATCCTCCTCGAGGTGGCCGAGGACACTGATATCCGCGTCGCGAAGGCGTCGATCGCACGACGCCTCGCGGGGCCCGGCTCCGACCTGCCGGCGGCCGCCGGCGACGCCGCTGCCGACCGCGAGTAGGGTCCTCACCCCCCGGTCCTCCCGGTGAGGCACCCGTTCCTCTTCCTGGCCCTGGTCATCGGCCTGGTGGCCGCGTCCGCGGTCGCCATCGCCCTGCGCCCGGCCACGCTCGGGCTGGACCTCCAGGGCGGCGTCGAGGTCGTTCTGCAGGGCCAGCCGACCGAGCAGTCGGCGGTCACCGACGAGGCGATCGACCGCTCCATCGAGATCATCCGCGGCCGCGTCGACGCGTTCGGCGTCGCCGAGCCCGAGATCCAGAAGCAGGGCAAGGACCAGATCATCGTGTCGCTGCCGGGCGTCAAGGACCCGCAGCGGGTGGTCGAGGACCTGATCCGCCCGGCCCAGCTCCTCTTCTTCGACTTCGAGGACAGCCTGGAGGGCACCGAGAACGGCAACCCCAGCCTCTGGGACGTCGTCCAGCTCGCCCAGCGCACCCCGCCGCGCGATCCCGATCGCGGCGAGCCGTCCTACTACGCCTTCGACAAGACGACCCACCGCCTGATCGAGGGCCCGACGGTCGACGCGCGGTCGCTGCGGGATCTCTTCCCGAACGACACCCCCCCGCCGAACGTGACGGTCCAGAAGGTGCCGCGCGGGCTCTTCATCCCGTACGAGGAGCGCGGTCTGGCGACCCGCGGTGACGGGCCGACCCAGCGCTACTACTACCTCTTCCAGTACAACCCGCAGCTCTCGGGCTCCGACGTGACCGAGGCGCGCAGCGTGCTCGACACGCAGAGCTTCGGCGGCAACCAGTACGTGGTCACGCTGAAGTTCACGGGCAAGGGCCGCGAGGCGTTCGAGAACATCACCCGCGACCTGGCCGTCCGCGGCCAGCTGCGCGGCGTGGCGCAGCGCTTCGCGATCGTGCTCGACCGGGAGGTCGTCACCAACCCGACCGTCGACCCGCAGGAGTATCCGACCGGCATCTCCGGCGACAACGGCGCCCAGATCCAGGGCAACTTCAGCCAGAAGGACTCCCAGCGCCTGGCCGACCAGCTGAACTCGGGCGCGATCCCGATCGAGCTCGAGCCGATCAGCCGCAAGCAGGTGGGCGCGACGCTCGGCCGTGAGTCGCTCCACCAGGGCCTGATCGCCGGCATCTCGGGCCTCGTCCTGGTGCTGCTCTTCCTGATCGCCTACTACCGCCTGCTGGGCATCGTGGCGGCCGCGGCGCTGCTGATCTACGCGGCGATGCTCTACGCGGTGATGGTGCTCGTGCCGATCACGCTCACCCTGCCGGGCATCGCCGGGATCATCCTCACGATCGGCGTCGCCGCCGACGCGAACGTCGTCATCTTCGAGCGCGTGCGAGAAGAGGCGCGGGCCGGGCGCAATGCCAAGACCGCGATCCTGAACGGCTACAAGAAGGGCATCCACGCGATCGTCGACGCCAACGTCGTGACGCTCGCGACGGCGGTGATCCTGTTCCTGTTCGCCACGGCCGGCGTCAAGGGATTCGCCTTCACGCTGTTCATCGGCGTGCTGCTGTCCCTGTTCACGGCGGTCGTCGCCACGCAGGCGGTGTTCGGGGTGCTGTCCAACACCGGCATGCTCAACAACGAGCGCTTCCTGGGCCTGAAGCAGCGCGAGATCCGCTGGAAGCTCGACATGGTCGGGCGCTGGAAGCTGTGGATGGCGATCTCCTTCGTGCCGCTCGCGATCGGGTCGGTCTGGGTCGGCACCCAGGGCCTGAACCTGGGTCTCGACTTCGAGAGCGGCACCCGCATCGTCAGCAGCTTCGAGAAGCCGACGACCGAGAACGGGATCCGCGACGCCCTCTCGAGCATCGGCCTCGGCGACGCCCGCGTGCAGGCCACCACCGAGACGGTCGACGGCCGCGAGGTCACCGGCTTCCAGATCCAGACCGAGACGCTGGACACCCAGAAGCTGCAGGAGGTCCAGCGGGTCCTCGACCAGCGCTTCGGCTTCCCGGAGACCCCCGAGATCGATGTCGTGGGGGCCACCTTCGGCGAGCAGGTGATCGAGAACGCGCTGATCGCGATCATCCTCAGCTTCCTGATCATCACCGCGTACCTGACGCTGCGCTTCGAGTACAAGCTCGCCCTGCCCGCGCTGCTGTCGGTGGTCCACGACGTCTGGCTGTCCATCGCCGTGTACTCGGTGGTGGGCGCGGAGGTGACCAGCGCGACGGTCGCCGCCCTGCTGACCATCCTGGGCTACTCGCTCTACGACGTGGTGATCGTGTTCGACCGCATCCGGGAGAACGTCCCGCTGATGCGTTCGGCGCCGTACCGGCAGGTGGTGAACCGGTCGGTGCACGAGGTGCTCACCCGGACCTTCATCACGCAGGCCACCACGCTGCTCCCGATCCTGGCGCTGTACTTCTTCGGCGGCGACACGCTGAAGGACTTCGCGCTGGCGCTGCTGGTCGGCATCCTGGCCGGCGGCCTGTCCTCGATCGGCATCGCCGCGCCGCTGGCCGCCCTCTGGAAGGAGCGCGAGCCGGCGGACAAGAAGGTGCGGGTCAAGGCCGCGCGCCGCGCCCGGCGCCTCGGGACCGACTCGGACGTGGTCGACATCGACGCCCTCGAGCGCGCCGAGCTCGCCCTCGCGGCCGAGCTCGACGACCCCCGCGGGCCCCAGGACGACGGCCCGCGCGAGCGCTTCGAGCTGGAGCCCGGCGAGATCGAGATCGAGTACGAGGAGGAGGTCGAGGAGCCGGCCGCCGCCGAGGGCACGGACCGGCCCGCGACCGCCGGCGCCGAGGTCCCGACGGCGGAGCCGGCAGACGGCCCGCCCGCGGACGGCAAGCCGGCCGACGGCCCGCCGCCGGCCGAGCCCCCGCGCTCCGATCGCGTGCGTCGCCACCGGCAGGTGCAGCGGAAGCGCCGGAAGTGACCTCGGTCCGCGAGAGCATCGAGCAGGCGATCCTCCTCTCGATCGGGGCGGCGTCCCTCACCCGCGAGCGCGCCGAGGAGGCCGTGGCCGACCTCGTCCGCTCGGGCGGCGTGCGCGGCGAGGAGGGGCGCGCCGCGGTCGATCGCCTGATGGCCCGTGTCCGCGGCGAGGGCTCGCCGCTGCCCGGCCTCCTCGGCTGGGTCGAGGGCGGCGTGCAGGCCGCGCTGCGCGAGGCCGGGCTGGTGAGCCGCCCCGAGATCGAGGACGTCCAGCTGCGGCTGGCCGAGCTCGAGCATCGCATCGGCCTGCTCGAGGCCGCGGCGGACGCCGCCGCGCAGCCCCCGCAGACGACCAGCTAGGACGCGGGCCCGCGCCGGCCCGCTCAAGTCCGGCAGCCCCCCGTCCGATAGGCATCGGGACCGCCCCACCCTGGGGCCGATCCCGAGGAGACCCGTGCGCAGCCGGTACGTGATCTCGGCGGCCGTCCTGGTCGCCGCCGCCTGCATCGGGCGCCGTCGCGAGGCGCCCGCCGCGCCCCATGCCGGGCCGACCCGCGTCCCCGAGGACGCGCTCGTCCCGCAGCCCGCGCCTCCTGCGCCCGTGGCCGCCGTCGAGGAGCCCGTCGTCGCCCCGCCCGCCACGGTCGAGGAGCCCGTCGCCGTCGTCGAGGAGCCCGCGCCGGTCGAGCCCGTCGTCGCCGTCGAGGCGATCGCCGAGGAGCCCGTCGCCGTCGAGGAGCCGGTCGTCGCCGAGAGCGGCAGCTTCGCGCTCGGGGGCCGCGCGCTCGCGCCGGGCCACGCCGTCCTCTCGGGCATCACCTTCGCCGCGCGCCACGACGGGCCGATCCCCGCCGAGCTGCTCCGCCTCCGCGTCGAGCGCGCCCTGAACGTGCCCGACGGCGGGCTGGTGGTCCTCTCGGACGCCGGCTTCGCCCCGGACGCCCACGGCTTCACGATCGCCCTGGCCGCCGCATCGGCCGGCCGCTTCGCCGCATCCGGCACCTACGAGGTGCTGGCCGACCCGACTTTCGACCCGGACACCGCACCCACAGGGGGTAGTTCCCGATGACCACCCAGACCATCGCGCTCATCGGGGGGGTCCTCGTGCTCCTCCTGCTGCTGGTCGCCGTCCGGCGCCGGCGCGCCAAGGCCGAGGCTCCCGCCCCGAGCCGCACCATCGACATGTCCGACATCACCGTCCCGGCGCCCGCCGCCATCTCCGGCCCCGCCCGCCTTTTCGCGGCCGAGGGCATCGCCGAGGCCCCGCAGGCCCCGGTCCCCGCTCCCGCCCCGGCCCCGGTCGTCGAGGCGCCGGTCGCGCACGTCGCGCCGGCCCCGCCGGTCGTCGCCGAGCCGGTCGTCGTGCCGCAGTCCTGGAGCTCGGGCGAGGTCGTCCGCGAGCCGGGCTGGCTCATGCCTGGTGAGGTCGACAACGTCTGGCAGGCCGACTTCGCCGCCGCGGCGAGCGCATCGACCGCCGCGAGCGCGCCGATCGGCGCGATGAACGGCGCCGGCCACGCAAACGGCCGCGTCGCGGCCGCCGAGCTCGGCGCGATCGTCGACGGCTTCGACCCGGCCGCCGGCTGGGGCGGCGCCGCCGTCGCCGAGCTGGACCGCCCGGAGCCCGCCGAGCCGCGGATCCCGCAGTGGGACCCGATCGAGGACCTGCCCGAGGCCTCCGCCATCAGCGAGCCCCCGGCCGACCTGACCATGCCCTCCTGGAGCGAGGACGCCCTTGTGGCCTGGGCGCCTGACGAGACCCCCGTCCCCGACCTCGAGGCGTGGGCCGCCCCGGTCGAGCCGATCGTCGTCCCCGAGCCCGTCGCCTCCGCGCCCATCATGGTCGAGCCGATCGTCGTCGCGCCGGAGCCGTTCGCGGTCCCCGAGCCGGTCGCGGTCGAGGACCTGATGGCCTGGCCGGTCGCCGAGTGGGACGTCGAGGCCCCGGCCGCCCCGATCGAGGCCGAGGCCGAGGTGGAGGTCGAGGACGCCCCCGTCGCCTGGGCCGAGGCGGCCCCGGTCGTCGCCTGGTGGGACGAGGAGGAGCCGGTCGTGGAGCCGGTCCCCGCGATCGACCCCGAGGCCGGCACCGGGCGCTTCGCGCTCGGCGGGTTCGCCCTGCAGCCCGGACACGAGGCGATCTCCGGCGTCACCTTCCGCGCGCCGCTCCCGGCCGCCCCGGCCGCCTGGGCCGTGGCCCCGGCCGACGACGCGGCCCCCGGCACCCTGGTCCTCTCGGTCGACGGCGCGATCAACGCCGCCGCCGAGGAGGTCGCGGTGATCATGGACGAGGGCTTCGCGCCCTCCCCGGAGGGCTTCACGGTCCGCGCCGCGGCCCGCGCCGCCGGCCCGTTCGCGGTCAGCGGCACCTTCCGCATCTCGTAGCGACAATCGCGCCGACGGCACCGGGGGGCGCATCCGCGTCCCCTGGTAGCCTCGGCCGATGGCTCGCGGCGACCGCCGGCAGAACTTGGTCCGGCTCGGCGAGATCGCGCAGGTCGCCGCGCGGCACGGGTTCGGATACGCCTTCGGGCACCGGGACGACCCGATCCCCGTCACCGAGGGCGAGGTCCCGCGCGGCACCCGCGGCCAGCGCGTGAGGGCCATGCTCGACGAGCTCGGGCCGACCTTCGTGAAGTTCGGCCAGGTGCTCTCCACCCGGCCCGACATCATCCCGCCGGACATCATCCAGGAGCTCCGCGGGCTGCAGGACGACGCCTCGCCGGTGCCCTTCGACCAGATCCTCAAGGTGATCGAGGAGGAGCTCGGCAAGAGCCCGGACCGGGTGTTCGCCGAGCTCGACGAGACGCCGATCGCCGCGGCGTCCATCGGTCAGGTCCATCGCGCGGTGCTTCCCGACGGCCAGGTCGTGATCGTGAAGGTCCAGCGGCCGGACGCCGAGCGGCGCATCACGGCCGACCTCCAGCTCCTGCACCAGGCCGCGCGGGTCGCGCGCCAGCGGGTGAAGAGGCTGGAGTTCATCGACGTGGTGGGGGTGGTCGAGGAGCTCTCGCGCACGGTGCGCCGCGAGCTCGACTACGGCATCGAGGCGCGCAACGCCGAGGCCTTCCGGCGCAACTTCGCCGGCGATCCGAACGTCGTCGTGCCGCGCGTCTTCTGGCGCTACACCACCCAGCGCGTGCTCACGATGGAGCAGGTCGACGGCGTGCCGCTGAGCCACTTCGACCTGGCCGGCACGCCCATGGAGGAGCGCCGCACGCTGGCCAACCGGCTCGCCGAGGCGTGGATGCAGATGCTCTTCGTCCACGGCTTCTTCCACGCCGACCCGCACCCGGCCAACATCCTGGTGGTCGGGACCGACCGCATCGGGCTGGTCGACTTCGGCATGACCGAGCAGCTCTCGCCGCGCGACCGCGAGGCCGCCGTCCGGCTTCTGCTCGACATCCTCGACCAGAACGCCGAGCGCCTGCCGCGGCGCCTTCGCGCGCTGGGCGTGCGGTATCCGCGCGAGCTCGAGCAGGAGCTGGCCTACCGCATCGAGATCATCCTGCAGCGGTACTCGATCGCCCCGCTCGGCGAGATCGACGCGCGCGAGGTGCTCCGCGAGATCTTCCAGACCATCTACCGGCTGGACGTCGTGCTGCCCTCGCGCTGGATCATGCTCGACAAGACGCTGGCGACCCTCGCCGGCGTCGGGCTGGAGGTGTACCCCGACTTCAACGTCTTCGAGGTCGCGCGACCGTACGCCAACCGCCTGATCCTGGAGCGCTACCGCCCGGACCGGATCGCGGACCGCGTGGTGGGCGACGTCGCGCGCTACGGCGAGGCGCTCTCGGAGGCTCCCTTCCAGATCTCGGAGCTGCTCGAGGAGCTTCGCGACGGCGAGCTCGAGATCCGGGTGCGCAGCGACCGCCTGCCGGTGGCCATCGACAAGGTGCAATCGGCGATGAACCGGGTGGCGCTGGCCCTGGTGGCGTTCGCGCTGCTGCTGGGCGCGGCGATCATCAGCGCATTCGTGGACGGCGGCCCCCGGATCTGGGGCGCCTCGCTGGCCGGCCTGCCGGCGTTGATCGCCGGCATCGGCGTCACCGCCTGGCTCTTCATCGGGATCCTGCGATCGGGGCGCTGGTAGTGCCCTGGACCGCGCCCCGCGTGGCGTACGCCGACGTGGCCCGGCTCCAGGAGGCGCTGGACTGCGCGGAGCCGATCGCCTGGACGCTGGTGCGCCGGGGTCTGGGCGACCCGGCCGCCGCGCGCGAGTTCCTGTCGGCCGACGGCCCCCTCGAGGAGCCCGAGGCGTTGGCCGGGGTCGGCGCCGCCGCGGACCGCCTGGCAAAGGCCGTGCGCGCCGGCGAGCCGATCGTGGTCCACGGCGACTACGACTGCGACGGGATCTCCTCGACGGCGATCCTCATGCGCGCGCTGACCGCGCGCGGCGCGCGGGCGAGCGCCTTCCTCCCGAGCCGCTTCACCGACGGCTACGGCGTCTCCGAGACCACGGTCGAGCGCCTCGGCGCGGAGGGCTGTCGCCTGCTGGTCTGCGTCGACTGCGGCACCACCGCGGTCGGCCCGCTCACCCGGGCGGCCGAGCTCGGCATGGACACGATCGTGCTCGACCACCACCTGGCCGGCGGCGTGCGCCCGCCCGGCATCCTGGTGAACCCGGCCCTGGGGCAGGGGGTGGAGGCGCTCCCCTCGGCCGCCGGCGTGGTCTTCCGGGTCGTGCGGGCGCTGGCGCCCCGGCTCGACGGCGGCGGGCTGGCGCCCGCCGAGGACGACGGCATCGACCTGGTGGCCATGGCGACGGTGGCCGACGCGGTGCCGCTCACCGGCGAGAACCGCCGCCTGGTGGCCAAGGGCCTCGCGGCCATGCGCGGCGGGCCGCGCCCCGGCATCGCCGCGCTCTGCCGCGCCGCGCGCCTGGAGCCCCGCTCGATCAGCGCGTGGGCGCTCGGGTTCCAGCTCGCGCCGGCGCTGAACGCGGCCGGCCGCCTCTCCCACCCCGACCGCGCGCTCCAGCTCTTGCTGGCCGATGACGCCGAGACCGCCGACCCGATCGCCCAGGAGCTCTGGCGCCTCAACATGGAGCGCCGCGAGATCGAGCAGCGGATGACCGACGAGGCCGTCGCGATCGTCGAGGCCGCGCCGCCGGATGAGCGCGCGGCCGGCGCCCTGGTGGTGGCCGCCGACGGCTGGCACGAGGGCGTGGTCGGGATCGTGGCCTCGCGGCTGGTCGAGCGCTACGAGCGGCCCGCGATCGTGATCTCGCGCGAGGGCGACCGCGGCAAGGGCTCGGGCCGCAGCGTCCCCGGCGTCGACCTGCACGCCCTGGTGAGCGGCGCCTGCGGGATGCTCGCCCGCTGGGGCGGCCACTCCGGGGCGATCGGCCTCGAGCTCCCGGTCGCGGCCATCGGGCGCTTCCGGAGCGAGCTGATGGCGGTCGCCGAGGGCGCCCGGGCCGCGATCGCCCGCGCGCGGGTGCGCCGGGTGGACGCCGTGGTGAGCGGCGCCGACCTCACGCTCCCCTCGGCCGAGGCCCTCGAGGAGCTCGCGCCCTTCGGCCGCGGCAACCCGCAGGTGCGGCTGGTGCTCCCCTCGGCCGCGGTCGACGCGCCGGGCCGGGTGGGCGAGGGCGGCCGGCACCTGAAGGTGCGCATCCGCGCCGGCGGCGGCCACGCGCGGGCGATCGGCTTCCGGATGGGCGAGCGCGCCGCCGGCATCGACCCCGAGGGACGCTACGACGCCCTCGTGGGCCTCGAGGTGGAGCGCTGGCAGGGGATGGTGAGCCCGAAGGTGGTCGTCCAGGCGCTCGACGCGCTGGCGCCGGCCTCCTCGCCCGCGCCGGGCATGTGCGCGCAGCGCTGCGACGCGGCCTGCCACGAGCGCGCCGGGATCCGGGCCATCCGCACGCTGATGGTGGACGGCGCCGACGACCCGCCCGCGCCCCCGCCGGCCGAGCCGCCGCTCGGCATCCGCGACCGGCGCGGCCAGGG
>JAWVEV010000087.1:0-5522 GCA_033856535.1 Miltoncostaeaceae bacterium
GCGCCAGCGGGTCGCCGCCAGGCGGGGGCGCCTCCGCGCTCGCGCCGCTCAGTCGCTCGCCCCGGACAACTCGCTGCAACCGCCGCACGTCGGGGGCGCGTGGTCGGAGGCGAAGCCGCTGCCGATCGTCGCCATCAACGCGACGCTCATGCGCACCGGGAAGGTGCTGATCTTCGCCTACCCCTGGCGGCCGGGCCGCCCCGATCCCGACCACCCGGGCGAGACGCTGGCGGACCCCGGCTACGCCAACGCCTATGTGTTCGACCCGGTGAGCGGCGTCTCGACCCAGGTCGACCCGCCGGTGAACCCGGAGACGGGCAAGCCGGCCTACATCTTCTGCGCGGGGACCTCGCTGCTGCCCGACGGGCGCGTCCTCGTCGTCGGCGGGGACGTCGGCGATCCCACGGCCCAGCCCAACCAGGGCCTGAACACCGTCTACACCTTCGACCCCGAGGGCGAGCGCTGGCAGACCTACGAGCGCACGCGCCAGGGCCGCTGGTACCCGTCCCAGCTCGAGATGGCGGACGGGCGCACGCTGATCGTCGCCGGGATGCCGCGCGACGGCGACCCGGACTGGCCGCAGGCGGCCAACGCCGACGTCGAGATCTTCTCGCCGGACGGCAGCATGCAGCTGCTGCGCAACTTCCGCACCGACGGCCAGGGCCACAACCCGCCGCTGATCGGGCAGTACCCGCACCTGTTCTGGATGCCGGGCGGGCACGCGCTGGTCGCCGGGCCGCGCATGACCGACACGTGGCGCTTCCTTGCGCCGACCCCGGGCGCGGACGACGCCGGGTCCGAGGATATGCCCGACCTGCCGGAGTTCCGCGAGTGGGCCTCCGGCGTCCTGCTGCCCGGCTCGGCGCAGGTGATGCTCTTCGGCGGCGCCGACAAGGACGACCGCTACAACGGGCCGGCGAAGCGCTTCCCGGCGATGGCGAGCACGGTGCGCTTCGACGACGCGAACCCGACCCTCGGCTGGCAGCCGGGCCCCGCCATGCGCGTCGCCCGCGCCTTCTCCAACAGCGTCCAGCTGCCGGACGGCAGGGTGGCGGTGGTGGGCGGCGGCAGCGGCGAGGACCCGTTCAACGAGCACTACCGCTGGCTCTACACCGAGGCGCACAAGCGCGTCGACCTCTATGACCCCGCCGCGGACCGCTTCATCCTGGGCAACGCCCAGGCGGAGGCGCGGACCTACCACTCGAGCGCGCTGCTGCTCCCCGACGCGCGGGTGATGTCAGCGGGCGACGACATCAACGGCCCGGCCGGGCCCGACTCCGGGGTCAAGACCGACACCGCCGAGTTCTGGTCGCCGCCGTACCTCTTCGAAGCGGACGGGAGCCCCGCGGCGCGGCCGGCGCTCGACGCCGCACCCGCAGCGATCGACTACGGCAAGGCGTTCACCGCCTCCACGTCGAGCACCGACGTCGCGCGGGCGGTCCTGGTCGCCCCGGGAGCGAGCACGCACGACACCGACATGAGCCAGCGGGTCGTCCCGCTCGCGCCGCCGCAGGGCGTGGCGGGCGGCGTCAACCTCGTCGCGCCGGACAGCGCGGACCTCGCCCCGCCCGGCTACTACATGCTGTTCCTGCTCGACGCCGACGGCACGCCGTCCACGGCGCGCTTCGTCCTGCTGCGCGACGAGCCGGACCCCCAGCCGACCCCGTCGCCGTCGCCGAGCCCGACCGCCACGCCCGCGCCGTTCACGCTGCGCGTCAAGGCGGCCCGCCCGCGGCTGCGCCGGCTGCGGCGCACGCGCCGCCTGCCGGTCACCGTGACGCCGAACCGGGCCGGCGCCGTGCGGCTGACGCTCGGCTTCGCCGGGCGCCGCCTGGCCCGGACGCGGATGAGCTTCGCCGGCGGCTTCGGCCGCGTCGGGAGCCTGCGGCTGTCGCGCGCAGGCGCGCGGCGGCTGGCGGGCCGCCGGCGCGCAACGCTCGTGCTGCGCGCCAGCGGCGCCCCCGCCTCCGGCGCACCCGTGAAGGTCGTGCGCCGGCTGCGCCTCAAGCGCTGACTACTCGTCCTCCTCGTCGGAGTCGGGCTTCGTGTCCCCGCTGCGCGACTCGTCGCCGCCGCCGGCCGCCGAGCCCTCGACGCCGTCCCCGCCATCGTCGGAGTCGGAGTCGGAGTCGTCGTCGTCGCTGTCGTCGAGCCCCGAGGGATCGTCCGGCGCGTCGGGGTCGGTCGGGCCGCCGGGGATCGGGTCGCCCTTGAAGTCCTCCGGGTTGTCGACCTTCTCGCCGGCCACGGTGACCGATCCGTCCTCGTAGTAGCGCACGTCGGACGGCCCGAGGTGACGGGTCGGGCCCTCCTCCCACTCCTCGTTGGCGTCGCCGCCGCCGATGGTGCGGTACTTGGCCGGGCCGCCGGGCCAGTCCTCGAGCTTGTCGGGCGGGTTCTCCTCGACCTCCTTCATCTGCTGGTCGACCTCCTCGGAGTCCATGTCGGAAGGCTTGTCCCCGCCCTCCTTCTTGCCGTCCTCCTTCTGGTCGGTCTCGGTGCGGCCCTCGGCCTGCTCCTCGGTCTCCTCGACCTGGGTCTCCTCCTCAGCCATCTCTCATCCTCCCTTGTCGTGCGCCAGCGCCTCCTCGCGCGCGAGCTCGGCGCCGGACCTCGGTGGGTCGGGCTCCTCGCGCGGCGGCAGGAACGGCTCTTTGTCGACCGGGCGCATGCCCTCCTCGATCCGCTTGCCGCGGGCGAGCTCCGCGTCGACCTCGGCGCCGAAGAGCAGCGCGAGGTTCGCGATCCACAGCCACGTCATGAACAGGGGGACGAACGCGAGCGTCCCGTAGGTCTTGTCGTACTTGCCGAAGTTGGCCACGTAGAGGCCGAAGAGCGCGGAGGCGATCAGCATGAGCACGAAGCCGAGCCCGCCGCCCGGCGTCAGCCAGCGCAGCTTGGGCTGGCGGACGTTGGGGGCGGCCCAGTAGAGGAACGCGATGAGCAGCACCACGAGGACGGCCACGACGGGGAAGCGCGCGTAGGTCCACACGTCCTCAGCGGTCGCGCCGAGGCCGACGACGTCGAAGACCGTGCGCGCCACCGAACCGCTGACGACGAACGCCATCGCCCCGAGCGCGGCCACGACGAGAAAGGCGACCGTGAGCGCGAGCTGGAGCGGCTTGAGCTTGAGGAACGGCCGGCCCTCCTGGACGTCGTAGACCGTGTTGGCGGCCTTGAAGAAGGCGCCGATGTAGCCCGACGCGGACCAGATGGCGCCGATCAGGCCGACGCCGAGCAGCGCGCCTGCGCCGCCGGAGTCGCGGACGACGCCCTCGATGGTGTCCCGCAGGGTCTCCACGGCGCTCGCGGGGCCGAGCTGCCCGACCACGTCGAGCACGGCGTCCGAGGTCTCCGGGTACTCCCCGAAGACGCCGAGCAGCGCGACGAAGACGATCAGCGCCGGGAAGAGCGAGAGCACCGCGTAGTACGTGAGCGCAGCGGCCCACGTCATCATGTCGTCGGCGCGGAACTCCGCGAAGGCGCGTTTGAGCACCGACCCTGCCATGGGGCGCGGTGTACCCCGTCGGACAAATGTCCAGCCGGGCGTCTGGACACCTGTCCAGGAATCGGGGGTCGGATGCGGGAGAGCTCGGGCTGCCTCCGATTCCGTGAGGGATGTCCGCCCGTCCCCTTCGCTCGGCGGCAGCGCTTCTCGCGGCGCTCGCCCTCATCATGATCAGCTCCATGCCTGCCGGCGCCGCCATGCGCCAGCATCGTCACCATGCCCGCACGATGGCCCGCTGGCACGTCGGCCTCATCCACAAGCACGCGCGGCTGGTGAAGCGCCACCGCCCCGCCGGCCCGGCCGCCTCGCCGGCGCCCCGGCACCGCGATCCGCAGGCCTCGATCGCCTCCAAGGACCCCAAGTTCGGCGTCTTCACGGACGGCGCCCCCTACTCGGGCGACGTGGACGCGATCGACAAGCTCCAGGGCGCTCTGGGCCGCCGGATCGACATCGTCAACTGGTACCAGAACTGGGAGCCCGGCTCGTGGGCCGAGAAGTTCCATCCCGAGGTCGTCAACGCCGTCGTGGGCTCCGGCCGCACGCCGCTGCTGACCTGGGAGCCGTGGGACCCGGCCGCCGGCGCCGACCAGGCCCGCTTCCGCCTGCGCCGCATCGTCGACGGCGACTTCGACGCCTACATCGCCTCCTGGGCGGACCAGCTCAAGGCCATCGGGTCGGACGTCTACCTGCGCCCGATGCACGAGATGAACGGCAACTGGTACCCCTGGGGCGCGACGATCGGCGACAACACCGCCGGCCGCTACGTGGCCGCGTGGCGCCACATGGTCTCCATCTTCCGGCGCCACGGCGCCGACAACGTCAAGTTCGTGTGGTGCCCGGTGCCGTTCAGCGTGCCGAACACCCGCGGCAACCAGATCGAGGACTACTACCCGGGCACCCGGTACGTCGACGTCCTGTCGCTCGACGGCTACAACTGGGGCTCCAAGCACGCCGACTGGGGCGGCTGGCAGTCCTTCTCGTCGATCTTCGGCGCCGCCTACAAGCGGCTGACCAAGCTCGGCCCGCAGCCCGTGTGGATCGCCGAGGTCGGCTCGGCCCCGCAGGGTGGCGACAAGGCCGCCTGGGTCCGTGACATGTGGGCGACCGCCCGGACGATGCCGCGCCTTAAGGCCCTGGTCTGGTTCGACCAGGACAAGGAGGAGGACTGGCGCGCCCTGCCGGTCGCCTCCGCCTTCGCCGCCTAGGGCGCGGCCGGCTCGGTGTGCAGCCGGCGCGACAGCGGCGGGACGGCGCTGTCGCGCGAGAGGGCGGCGAGCGCGTCCGGGGTGAGCCGGAAGTCCGCGTCCGGGGTGTCCGCGTTGAACCACACGAGCGCCTTGACCGACGGCAGCCGCATCACGTCGCGCAGCGCCGAGGCGAGCCAGCCGGCCGGGTCTGCGCTCAGGGCCGAGGTGCCGACCTCGGCGAGCATGACCGGCTTGTCGAACGCCTTGACGACGTCGACCGTCGGCTGGAACGTGGCCAGGAACGAGCGCTCGGTCGGGTAGACGGACTCCGGGCCCCAGTTGAAGCCCGAGAGGCCGACCCAGTCGACGAAGCGGCGGCCGGGGTAGTACGTCTCGAGCTCGGACAGCGGCGTCGGCGGGCCGCCGGCCAGCGTGTCGATCGAGAACATCCAGGAGACGTTGTCCGCGTGCGCGCGGTCGAAGATGCGGTGCACGTGGCGGTAGGCGCGGCGGAAGTCGTCCGGCGTGTTGCCGTTGATCTGCGCGGCCCACGGGTACCAGGTGCCGTTCATCTCGTGCATGAAGCGCATGACGAGCGGATGGCGGTAGCGCGCGGCGGCGCGCGCGTACTGCCTGACGCGGCGGTCGTACTTGCCTGAGGCGATGTCGTCGAGCAGGTGCGGGTGCTGGTTGGGCTCGACCACGGAGCCCTCCGGCTTGTTCCACGGCTCCCAGGTGATCATCGGGTCCGCGTTGCGCGCGGCGACGGAGTCCATCCAGCGGCGGTCGAACTCGCGGCCCGCGCCCCACCTCTGCTGGTAGCGGTG